>VIKI01000012.1:32734-85228 GCA_008080595.1 Comamonadaceae bacterium | reverse complement strand
CGACAAAGGCGGCTACTTGTTGCTCAACGCCATTCAGGAGCCGGTGGAGGCGGGCTTTCAGGCAGAGCCTGGCACGGGTAAACCTTATGTGGCGTACATGACCGGCTACAAAAACACCATCCGCCTGATCAGCCTGATCCATGACAAAAATGTGGGCCAGGTGCGCTGGGAGAATGGTCAGAAACAAATCCACTACACGGTGGACAACGACGACTTCGAGGCGATGAAAAAGGGCCTGGTGGCCACCGCGCGCATTCTGTTCGCCGCCGGGGCCAGCAAGCTCTATCTGCCGTCTTCCAACAAGGCCGTGGTCGAGAGTGCCGACCAGGTGGAGCGTGTGATTGGGGCGCTGAAGAACGAACCCGCACGCTACAAGTACACCTCGTTCCACCCGCAAGGCACTTGCCGCATGGGGCGCGACCCGAAGACCACGGTGGTGAATCCCTACGGCGAGACGCATGATGTGAAGAACCTCTACGTGGCCGATGCCAGCCTGCTGCCAACTTCGATAGGCTACAACCCGTCGGAAACCGTGTACGCCCTGGCCAGCTACATCAGCGAGCGCATTGTCAAGGCGCATGCTTGAACGATCAGGAGGCTTCATGATGGTTATGATAAATAACTACAATTGCGCTTGGATTGGGCGAATTTTCATGCGCCCTTGCGTTCATCAAAATGACAGGAGACTTCCATGGATCACCAAAATCTGGTCGCCATCGACATCCACACCCATGCGGAGGTCAGTTGCTGGAACCCGTTTGACAGCTATGGCGAGGAGTACGACCGCGCGGCTGATAAATACTTTCGCAACAGCCGCCGGCCCACCATTGCCGAGACCATTGCCTACTACCGCGAACGCAAAATTGGCCTGATCATGTTCACGGTGGACGCTGAATCCCAGATGGGGCGCAGGCGCATTCCCAACGAAGAAATTGCCGAGGCCGCCAAGGCCAACAGCGACATGATGATGGCCTTTGCCAGCATTGACCCGCACAAGGGCAAGATGGGCGCACGTGAGGCCCGCAAGCTGATTGAAGAATTCGGCATCAAGGGCTTCAAGTTTCACCCCACGGTGCAGGGTTACCACCCCTATGACAAGATGGCCTGGCCGATTTACGAGGTGATTGCCGAATACAAGATGCCCGCCATCTTTCACACCGGCCACAGCGGAATTGGCAGTGGCATGCGCTGTGGTGGCGGTTTGCGCCTGGCCTACAGCAACCCGATGCACCTGGACGACGTGGCGGTGGATTTCCCCGACATGCAAATCGTCATGGCCCACCCCAGCTTCCCGTGGCAAGACGAAGCGTTGAGCGTGGCCACGCACAAACCCAATGTGTGGATTGACCTGAGCGGCTGGAGCCCCAAGTATTTCCCCAAGCAGTTGGTGCAATACGCCAACACCTTGCTGAAAGACCGCATTTTGTTTGGCAGTGACTACCCGCTGATCACGCCCGACCGCTGGATGAAAGATTTTGAAGAAGCCGGGTTCAAACCTGAGGTGATGCCTGGCATTTTGAAAGACAACGCGGTCAGGTTGTTGGGGTTGGGCTAAGCCATAAACTCAGGCTCTTTTGTGAACCTGAGTCCCTCATGAACTCCAGCCCGTCTCTCCCCCTGGTCGATGTTCTTAACGATGCCGGGTTGAACCGCCAGCATGTGTTTGATCTGGCCGCGCTGCCCGCTGATCTGGTGGCTCCGCTTGAACCCGCGCCGCATGAGCGGCAGTTGATTCTGTTCGGCCACGCCGGGCGGCGCTTGTGGGAATGTGTGCAGGCTGAGGGCATTCACAGCGCCCATCCGATTGACGAATACAGCGTGCGCACGGTGGCGCGTTGGCTGGAGCAAGCCTTGCCGCTGGCTCGATCTCGCCAGGTGTTTCCGGGCGCACAACGCATTGGTTTGCAGCGCCTGGGGGCGATTGCTGGCTGGCATCGCGCCGCGCCTTTTATGGTGGGGATAGATTCGGTATGGGGCAGCTGGTTTGCCTACCGGGTGGCAATCCTGACCGACACCACCTTGCCCGCCTCAGCCCCGGTGGACAACGGCTACCCCTGTGACAGTTGCGTGGACAAGCCCTGCATCACGGCATGTCCGGCAGGGGCCTTGGTCAGTGGCCGCTTTAATTTGGCCGCCTGCAATGCGGGGCGGCTGGCCGCTGACTCTAACTGCGCGTTGGGTTGTCTGGCCCGCAGTGCCTGCCCGGTAGGGGCAGAGCACCGCTATGACGACAGCCAGATTCGCCACAGCGCGGCAGGCTCACTGGCGGCGATTCGCCGTTACAGCAGCCCGACACCTACTGTGTTGTAGGAGCGCTGGCAGGCGCGAATCGCGGCTTCCGCCGCTCCTACAAATGCCATTGACACTCCCGCGTCATCGAGACTTACGCAACAATCAAACGCACATCGATATTGCCGCGGGTAGCATTCGAGTAGGGGCAAACCTGGTGGGCCTGGGCCACCAGGGCCTCGGCGGCATCACGTGCCATGCCAGGCAGAGAAATTTTCAATTCGACTTCAATGCCAAAGCCAGCCGGAATTGGGCCAATGCCCACGCTGGCATCAATCGACACGTCGGCGGGCAGGGCGATTTTTTGGCTGGCCGCGACAAACTTCATGGCACCAATAAAGCAAGCGCTGTAGCCTGCCGCAAACAGTTGCTCGGGGTTGGCCCCATCACCACCTGCGCCGCCCAGTGCTTTGGGGGTGCTCAGTTTTAAATCGAGATTGCTCTCAGCAACCACGGCGCGGCCATCACGGCCTCCGGTGACCTGGGCGTGGGCGGTGTAAAGAATTTTTTCAATCGACATGGGGGAACTCCTGTTAAAAATTTAAAAAATCAACGGCGACTGGGTGGTTTCTGCGGCTGCGCCACATCAGCAGAAAATGCATGCTATTAAATAGCACACTATTTTTAAATTCAAAAAAATGGGAAATCGATTCCCACGGCGGTGTTGGCTTGAAATCAGGCATTTTTAAACAGCCTTTCCCGCAAAACCAGCAATTGATCCCGCATGGCGGCCAGTTCATCCGGGCTGCAGCCGGTGGCGCAGAATGCGCCTTCTGGCACCGCCTTGGCACGCTGTTGAAGCTCACGCCCTTGCGGGGTCAGGCTGATGATGACTTGCCGCTCATCCGCCTTGGCACGAACCCGTGCCAGCACGCCCAGGGTTTCCATGCGCTTGAGCAGCGGTGTCAAGGTGGCAGAGTCCAGAAATAGCCGTTCGCCAATCTCGGAAACAGTCATCGCATCACGTTCCCACAGCACCAGCAGCACCAGGTATTGCGGGTAGGTCACACCCAGCTCACGCAGCAACTTGCGGTAAACCTTGTTCATGCCCAGCATGGTGGAGTACAAGGCAAAACACAGCTGATCACCCAGTAGCAGCGAGGCTTCAGGTTGGCTGGGTGAAAGTGTTGAAGATGTGGACATGGGTTGAATTATATAGCACGCAATTCAATTGCATGCGATTGTCATGATTGAGCACATCAGGCCTTCGGGCAAAATTCGGCCATGATCCAAGCCACCACCCAAGCACCTGTCTTCACGCTCTATGATGAGCCCGGCCACCTGATTCGCCGCGCTCAGCAAATTGCGGTGTCGAAGTTTCATGAGGTGCATGGCCGCCAGGTCACGCCGATTCAGTACGCCGTGTTGCGCACGCTGTTTGAATCGCCCGGTGTGGATCAGGTCACGCTGGCGCAACTGATTGCACTCGACACCTCCAGCACCGCCGACATTGCCACCCGGCTGGAAGCCAAGGGCTGGATACTGCGTGAGGTGTTGCCGCGCCGCCAGCGTAGCTTGTCGCTGACCCCGGAGGGTGAGGCGGTCTTGCAAGGCATGCGCTTAGGGATAGAGCAGATGTACCTGGGCATGATGGACAGCCTGGATGGCACAGAGCAGCGCGAGTTCATGCGTCTGCTGCGCAAGTTTGTGCATTTGAATGACTCGCAAAACAAACTGAACGAGGCCACAACCAAGGGTTAATCCTGAGTAAATCAGGCTGGTATTGCGCGCAGTCATTCCGTACAATGAATCACATTCAGCATACTGAATGAAGTTTGCAGCCTATCACCCCTGCGATCAAATTGCAGGACTTATTTGAACCAACGAGCCGCCACGCCCAACGAAATTGACGAAAAACCACTGGGCCGCACCATCTGCGGCGAACGCATCGCTTTTTATCGCGGTGAAGAAAACAAGGTGGCTGCGGTGGAAGACTTCTGCCCGCACCGTGGTGCACCCTTGTCGCTCGGTTATGTCTCCGAGGGCAAGCTGGTGTGTGGCTACCACGGCCTGGAAATGGGTTGCCAGGGCAAAACCATTGCCATGCCGGGCCAGCGCGTGCGTGGTTTTCCAGCCATCAAGGCCTATCCCGTTGTTGAGCGTTACGGTTTTATCTGGGTCTGGCCCGGTGATGCCGCCCTGGCCGATGAGGCCAAGATTCCGCACATGGAGTGGTACGACAACCCCGAGTGGGCTTACGGTGGCGGCCTGTACCACATTGCCTGTGATTACCGCCTGATGATCGACAACCTGATGGACTTGACGCACGAAACCTATGTGCACTCCACCAGCATCGGCCAGAAAGAAATTGACGAGACCCCGTGCAAGACCACGGTCGAGGGCGACATGGTGGTGACCAGCCGCTTCATGAGCGGCATCCTGCCCCCGCCATTCTGGAAAGCTGCGCTGCGGGCCAACAACCTGGCCGATGATGTGCCGGTAGACCGCTGGCAAATCTGCCGCTTCACCCCGCCCAGCCACGTGATGATCGAGGTGGGTGTGGCGCACCAGGGCCACGGCGGCTATGACGCGCCCAACGACAAAAAGGCCTACAGCGTGGTGGTGGACTTCATCACCCCTGAGACCGAAACCTCGATCCACTACTTCTGGGGTATGGCCCGCAAGTTCAACCCGACCGACAAGGCCCTCACCGCCACCATCCGCGAAGGTCAGGGCAAGATTTTTGGCGAAGACCTGGAGATGCTGGAGCGTCAGCAAAAGAACCTGCTGGCCCACCCCGAGCGGGCCTTGCTGATGCTCAACATCGATGCCGGTGGCGTGCAGTCTCGCAAGATCATTGAGCGCATCCTGGCCGCCGAGCAGGCCTCAACGACTGTGGGAGCGTGATGCCATGAGCCAGGCCTCAACACTCACGGTTCGTGTGGCACACAAGGCCATGGAAACCGCCGATATTTGTACGCTGGAGCTGGTCGCGCAAGACGGCACAGCGCTACCCGGCTTTTCTGCGGGCTCGCATGTGGATGTGCACCTGCCCGGCGGCCTGACACGCCAGTACTCGCTGTGCAATGACCCGAAGGAAGCCCACCGCTACCTGATTGGCGTGCTGCGCGACCCCGCTTCACGTGGCGGCTCGCTGGCAGTGCATGACCTGGTGCAAGAGGGCCAGGTATTGCAAATCAGCGCCCCAAAAAACCACTTTGCGCTGGCACATGATGCCAAACACAGTTTGCTCTTGGGGGGGGGCATTGGCATCACGCCGATCCTGTGTATGGCCGAGCGCCTGGCGGTGATGGGTGCCGACTTTGAGATGCATTACTGCACCCGTTCCCCTGAGCGCACCGCGTTTCGCGGGCGGATTGCGGCATCAAGCTTTGCCGACCAGGTGCAGTTTCATTTTGACGATGGCGCACCCGAGCAAAAGCTCAATTTGGGTGTGCTGCTGAGTGCGCCCCAAGCGGGCTGCCACCTCTATGTCTGCGGCCCCAAGGGCTTCATGGATGCGGTACTCCAAACCGCACGGGACAAAGGCTGGCCCGAGACCCAACTGCATTACGAATTCTTTGCCGCCGAGGTGAGCCACTCTGAGGCCGATGCCAGCTTCGACATCAAGCTGGCCAGCTCCGGGCGCATCATCCCCGTGGCCAAAGACCAGACCGTGACCCAGGCGCTGTCAGCCGCTGGCGTGGAAATTCAAACGGCTTGCGAGCAAGGTGTGTGCGGCACCTGCCTGACCCGCGTGCTTGAAGGTGTGCCAGATCACAAAGACAAGTACCTGACCCCTGAAGAGCAGGCCGCCAACGACCAGTTTTTGCCCTGCTGTTCACGGGCCAAGACGGCGCAACTGGTGCTTGATCTTTAACCTATTGCTTCATGATCCGAAATGGGCGAGCCAGTGCCATTTGTAGGAGCGTCGGTAGGCGCGAATCGCGGCTTCCACCGCTCCTACAACAGCCCCGCAACGCCCAGGTTTGGTAGGAGCTGCGGTAGCCGCGATACTCAGGCCGATGTCTTCTGGTAGAACATCTCAAGCCCCTGGTTGATGCAGCGGATCAACTGGTCGGGCTCCCAGGGTTTGGCCATGAATTGGTGCAGGTTGGCAAGCTCCCGGGTTCGCTGCACGGCGTGTTCGTCGGCCTGGCCGGACAGCATGATCTTGATGACATGGGGAAAACGCTTGTGCGCTTCAATCAGAAACTCGTCGCCGTTCATGCGTGGCATCAACCAGTCAGAAATGATCACCAGGGGCAGGTAGCCGCCATCCACCAGTTCGTCGAGAATTTCCAAGCCTTCCTCGGCACTTTCAGCCACTTCGATCACGTGTTTGGCCCCATAAGCCTTGCGCAATTGATCTTTCAACGCATTCAGAACGACTCCCTCATCGTCCACACATAACAAGATTCCCTTTTTCATTAGGCCTCCTTGGTGCAGGGCAGATAGACCTTGAACACCGATCCCTGGCCTTCGGTGCTGTTCACGACGATGCGGCCTTGATGCCGTTCAATGATTTTTTTCACGATGTCAAGACCGAGCCCGCTGCCTTCCCCGACCGGCTTGGTGGTAAAGAAAGGCTCGAAAATTTTCGGCAGCACGGCATCTGGAATGCCGCAGCCACTGTCCTCCACCGACACCACGGCATCGTTACCCTCTTGCTGGATCGACACGGTCAACACCCCCTTGTAATCCATGGCTTGCAGGGCGTTGTGAATCAAGTTGGTCCAGACCTGGTTGAGCTCATCGGGCAGACCCATGATGGTGGGCGTGTCAGCAAAACGGCGCACCAGTTCCGTACCTTGCTTGATCTGGCTGTGGTAAATGGTGAGAACCGTTTCCAGGTTGTCTTGCAGGTTGGTTGCCACCAGCTCGGCGGTCGGGTCCACGCGCGAGAACGATTTGAGCGAGAACACGATCTTTGACACCCGTTCCACGGCGGTGTTGATGTTTTCGGTGTTGCTGGCGATGGTGGCCAGGCTGTAGGCGGTGTCAAGAATGAAATCGGCCTTGGGGTGCAGCAGCAAAGGCAATAGCTTCTCGACCTCGCGATCCGCCTTGATCTGCACCAGCAACCCGGCTTTGTACCGAGCCTCTTGCACGCCATGCCCCTCCAGCACAGCACTCAGTTCGCGCACCAAAGCACGCTCTTCCCGGGTGCTGAGCGACGGCCCTGGAATGCTGGATTTTTCGATCTGCGCAATGAACAGGCGTTCCTCTTCGGGCGACAGCAGCTGGAACAGTTGGGGCAGATGGTGCAGGGCCTGAGACAGGGAGTCGGAGATGTTTTTTGCGCTGGATTTCACCGCACCGATGGGGGTGTTGATTTCGTGCGCCACATTGGCCACCAGTTGGCCCAGAGAGGCCATCTTTTCCGCCTGGACGAGTTGGCGGGTGCGTTCCTCCACCTTGTGTTCCAAATCGCGGTTGAGTTGCACGATTTCGAGCTGAACCTGCTCATTTTTGCGTTGGATACGGGTCGCCACCACCAGCTGCCCGATGGTGGAGGTCAGGGGCCGCAGGAAATCAATCACTTCCTGGTCATAGCCAGCAGGGCGGTTGGCAATACCCATCATGGCGACCATCTCTTCCCCGTGGTGGACCGGCAGCCCCAGAAAGGCGCTCATGTGGGGGTGCCCCTCGGGCAGCCCCCCACGCTTGGGGTGGGTGTAGGGGTCGTTGGCGATGAGCGGCTGCCCACTCGTCAAAACGCTGCCGAACAGCGTTTTCAGGTTGAAAAACTCCAGGCCGTTAGGGGCGTTTTTCTCATAGAACTCACGGGTTGCATCGTTCCACGCAATGTTGGTGATGGCGTAGGTCTTCAGGTAAGGCTGGCCGTCTGGCTGGTAGAGCACTTCCCCGATGAAGCCATACTCGCTGCCCGACAGCGCGAGGATGTCCGCCAGCAGCAGGTCAAACGCCTTGCGGCGGTCTGCCTCCCGGATGAACTCCGACTGGGCTCGCACGATGGCCTCCATCAATTGCTGTGCTTGTTGCAGGGATTGGGTTGGCACCCCGCCCATGGCTTTTTCTGATTGCTGCATGTGTTTTATCCTTCTTTCCTTGTTTGTCTTCTTGCCCAAAACGGGCTTTCCATCCATCGGCATTCGCGGCTGTAATGGTGTCGCAGGCCGTCCACATACGCGACCAGGTTGCGGTTGGCGCGCTCCGCATAGGCCCGGCTGGGGGCATCGTCTGCGGCCAATTGCGCGACGATGGCCAACACGGCGGCCTGCGCATCGCTCAAAGCCCCGGCAATGCCCGACGAGGTCAGTGGGTCCATGGCCAGCAGCGCATCTCCCACAGCGATCCAGCCCGGCCCGGCAGCCCGATCCAGAAAGGCGCTGTGTGCGGCAAAGGGGGCGATGACACCGGTCTCAGTGGGCGGCACCATCGCGGCCAGTCGGCGGGTGGCCCGCCAGGTATCCAGGTACACGGCAGGCTCATGGAAATTGCAGGCTTTGGCCAGATCCCGATCTGTCATCAGCATGACCATGGTCTTGCCCCCGGGCAGACCAGCGGCATACCACCAGCCATGGGCAAAAGACTCCACCAGGGACAAACCGGCCAAGGCTGGTGCTGAGTCGGTGAGCATGGCCAGTGCGACCAGACTATCCATCTCACGCAAGTGCGCCCCCAGACTTGTGGCCAAAGGTGCACGCCGCCCCCCGGCATCCACCAACACCCGAGCCCTGATCTCCGTCAGCGAAGCATCGGTGCGGCTGCCTACCTTCACGCGCCAGCCGGACTCAAGCGTTTCACAAGCCATCAAGCGGGCGGGGCTGAGCAACACGGCTCCGCGTTGCTGCGCCTCGTGCCGCAGCCATGCATCAAATTCTTTGCGCCGCAGATGCCAGCCGTGTCCGCGTCCCCGCGCCAGGAAGTAGTCAAAAGACGGTTCATCGGAACCCCAAAGGGACACCGTGCCCTGGCAAGGCGCATGCCCGAGACGGCCCAGATCAGTCTCCAGCCCGAGTGCACCCAGCATGGCGGATACGTCCGGCGTGGCGGACTCCCCGGCGGCCACAGGCCGCGCCGAGGCATGATCGACCAGCACCACCCGTTTGCAGCCCGCGGCCAGCAAGCCCAGCGCCGTCGCTGAGCCCGCTGGGCCTGCGCCCACAATCAACACGTCTGCCTGCTGCATCGGCCGCTGTGCTTACGATTTTTTCCACCAGCGTGGAGGGAGGCGAGCCACCTCCACAAACTGCTGTTCGCCGTCAATCTGCTTGCCCATCACGAAACCCAGATTCGACCAGTTCTTCACCATCTCCATGTTGTCGCCGTACATGACATAGTTGCTGGCTTTCTGGTCAAAGTCGATGCCCACCCAGGCCACTTGTCGACCGGCCAGTTGTTGCCCGGGAGGCTCGGGCAGGTTCTTGGCTTTGTCGGGCAGCGGTTGCAGGTAAACGTTGACCGGTCGTTGCGCGGGCCACCACCACAACACCCGGCCATCGATGTGCTCGGATGAGCATTCGTTGAAATCAGCCTGCCATGGCACGGCCATGTAGCGGGTCAGGTCGCCCGGTTCCATGCCACGCTGGGGATCGAAGTTGAGGCTGAGCGGCCCGGTGACAACGAAGTGGGAGCGCACGCGCAAGGGCGCGGCATAGATCGCCGGGTTGCGCGAAATCCAGTTCATCTCCATGCCGGGCTGGAACGAGCCGCCGACGCAGTTGTCCAGCACCGCGCGGGTTACAGCGCTGCCAGGTTGACACTTGGCCGCACTGGCCACTTCGTCAGCGCTGGTCACCTTGAACCAGCCGTCTGCCCACTGTTGCAGGAACAGGTATTGGGTGTCGGTCAGGCGCAGGTAGTGGCTGTAGCCGTGGCCGGGAAACAGTGTGTTGTCGCCCGCCAGAAACGGCATCATGGTGGCACCAACACCGCTGCGCCGGGACGTGCCGGATTGGTTGTCGGCGGACTTGATGATCACGTCCTCCGCACCCGGGGGGCGCAGGAAGTCCAGCACGTACTGGCGCATGCCCTTGTAGGCGAGGGAACCTTGTGTGATGCCATCAACAACTTGCGTCGCCCCCAGCATGGCAAAGTCGAACTTGTGGGGCTTGGAGGGAATCGCCACCACCCAGGGGTAGAGCATGCCGCGCTCCAGCAGCGGCTGGATCTCGGTACTGAAATCGGGCCAGTAACCGTCCTTGCCGGACTTCCACAGACCGTTGTCGTAAATTTCCGGGTAACTGCCGTTGCGCACCACGGCATCGAACATGGTGTCGTACAGCGTCACCAGGCTGGGAATCTGCGGTGCGAAGGCCGGCAGGGTGGCCAGTACCGTAGCGGGCGTGGCATTGAGCACCGAGCCGTCGTTGAACTCGATACGCGCCTGCACCGAGCCGTCTGAGGTGTCGTCCCACCAGTCGTCGTTGTTGGCATAGCTGTTGGCATTGGGGTCGGGCTGGGTGGAGCCCGATTTGCCAAAGCCGCCCAGCACCAGCAAGCCGCCATGGCCGTCGGTGCGCAGCTCTCCCAGGCAGTCGATGGTGAGGTTGCCGGGCTGCAAATTCGCTGGCGGGAAATGTGCACCCTGGTACTCTGCGGGCACGCTGGCCTTGTCGAACTTGACCGTGCCATCCTGCGCCCAGCCGATCACCCGCGGCCCCGGATCAATCACCAGCTTGTGACGCGCGTCTCCCTTGATGTGGGCATTGCGCAGTGGGTGATTGGACGCATAGCCGTTCTCGCCTATGGAAGTCTGGAACTCGTACCAGCTCGGTTTCTTGTTGGCCAGATGCACCCGCCAGGTGATGGACTTGATGCCGGCAGCACCCAGTGACAGCGGTGTCTCGATGCCATCCTGCACCTTGTAAACCTGGAACCTGGCCGCTTGGCGGCTCATTCGCCCTTGCGCATCACGCAGGTCGTCTTCTTTTACCTCCCCGCCGTCGGGCAGGGTGGGCAGGCCACGGTATTTTTCCGGGCCAATGTAAAACTTTTCTGGTGCGTTACCGAGACGGGCAATGCCGATGGCAGGGAAAATTTTGTATTCAATCATCATGTCTCTCCTTGGGGCAGGGCATCAGGAATGGTGGCCCTGGGCTGCCCCAGGGCACACATGGGCGGCAATCCCATCGGCAATGAAATCGATGCAGTTTTGCAGCTTCAGCTTGTCTTCCTGGCTCAGGTCGCCGCTTGCAATCAGTTGCTCAATGCCAGAGCGCAATTGCGCCAGACTGGCCCCGGACTGGTACAGGAAGGTCGGCGCACCATTGGGGCCGGTCTGGCTGTTGCCGGTGCAGTTGATCGGGGTGTTCATCAACATGCGTGCCAGGATGGGCATGGTTTGGTGCATCAGCGGCAGGGCCGTGCTGAAGAACACATTGCCGCTTGCGCCCTCTTGAAGCGGCTTGCGGAAACTAAGCTGCAATGTATCCAGCATCAGGCTGTAGGCCTGGTCAAATAGATCGGCCAGCGCAGAGGCCGTGGGATTTTTGAAATCCTCGCGGCGCGGGTTCGATGTCATCGGATAGGTCGATGGAAACTTTTCCGGCTCAACCGCCACCTGGCGAAACTTGATGAAGTGCGACATTTCCAGTGGCGTGCCGATGATCGGGCCGTAGGTGCAGTCGGTGCGCTTGCCGTAGTGGTCGTAGGTGGCCCAGGTGTTGATCGGATTCAAGGGCTGCCCCAGGGATTGGCTGCCTTCGCCTTGCTGCTTGATTTGCTGAATGCCTTTTTTGGCACTCTCCATGTCGGTCACCAGCACCGGGTCACCGCCAAATTTGCCGATGTAAATGTCTTCGCGCTGGCGGCCCAGCGGGTTGGGTTCAAACAGCGAATCATCGGGGTGCAGCAGAGCGTATTGCTCCAGGCCCTTTTCCAGCGCGTCATACAACTGGGCAATGGTGTCGTATTGGTCAGCTTGGGGTTTTGCTCCCACCGGTGCAGGGGTTTCGATGGCCACAAAGACCTCTTCAAACACCTCGGGTGTGGCACGCAACAAGCCAACCACCGGTGTCGTCTTCGGGTTGGCATGGGGCAAATAGCCGGGGTATTGGGGGGCCGCGTCGCCGCTGAACACGGGCAGACCGCCAATCGCTACCAGCAAGTTGGCCGCCTGGGTGACGTGCAGCATCTCCTCCATCACCACGTCGCGCAGCGTCTGGTAGGCCGGGCTGTTGGGCTCGGCAATGGAATACATGCCGGTCAGGTAGGCCGGAATGGTCGTCATCTCCACCTGGATGGCCAGCTGGGCTGCCGCACGCAAATCCTCTTTGGACGGGCTTTGGCCATACAGTCGGCCAAACAGGCCCAGGGATGTGCTCTCTTTTTCGTTTGAGTGATTCATGGGATGGCCTTTTTCTTTGGAAATGAGGTTCAATCGGCGACTTCCACGCGGTTGCGGCCCAGGTTCTTGGCGCGGTACAGCGCCTGATCCGCGCGTGCCAGCAGGGCGTGGGCGGACTCGCCGGCCTGATAAGCGGCAAGCCCGAAACTCGCTGTTCGCCCGCCCACAATGGCAAAGTCAATGCGTTCAATGGCTTGGCGCAGTTTTTCTGCAATGTGGTGTGACACGTCCAGTGGCGATTCGCGACACACCACCAAAAACTCTTCCCCGCCCCAGCGCCCCACGACATCGGTGACACGGATTTGTTTGCCCAGTACCTGCGCAATCTCGATCAGCAGGCTGTCGCCCGCTTGATGGCCAAAGCTGTCGTTGACGCTTTTGAATTTGTCAATATCGAGCAGGATCACCGAGAACGGGCTTTGGTAGCGCTGGTTGCGTGCAATCTCCTCGGCCACCACGGCATCCAGCCGCATGCGGTTGCACAGGCCGGTCAAGCGATCGGTTGTGGACAGGTGTTCCAACTCCCGATTTTTCTCAAGCAGCTCCTGGGTTCGCTCTTGCACTGCCTGTTCCAGCAGGGCGTTATGGTGTGCCAGCTCTTCGTTCAGGCGCTTGAGTTCCAGATGGCTGCGTTCCAGTTCCTGCTCTTGCCGGAACGCCTTGGTCGCCCCCTGCACCGTCATGGTCAGATCGGTGTTGTTGAAAGGTTTTTCAAGAAACCGGTACAAATTGGCTTCGTTGATTGCACGCTTGACCCCTTGCAGGTCGCTTTGGCCGGTCAGCATGATCTTGAACGCTTGTGGCAGCAACTGATGAAGCTGAACCAGAAGCTCGTCACCCTTCATTCCCGGCATGATGTAGTCAGAGATGACGGCTGACAAGGCAATGCCATCCTCCCCTAATTCGGAAATGATCTCCAGCGCCTCAGCCCCGCTTTCCGCAACCACCACCACCTGGTTGCGGTCTAGCTGCTTGCTCAAGAGCGTTCGCAGGGCGTTCAGAATGGTGATGTCGTCATCGACACACAAAATCGCCTCTTGTTTCATTTGTTGGCGTTTCGTGGTGTTGTGACATGGCGGACGACGATGCCAACTACGACTACAAGTTTCCACATGGGGTATTTGCCTTTTTTCAACTGATTCGACATGGCCAATGCCATTGGCTGCTTACGTTTCTGGAAATTTGTTGCTCGTCGTGATGTAACAAATCGTCGCGAATGCTAGATGAAATCAGCTGTTTGGTCTGTCAGGAAATCTTGATTTTGATGTAGGGATTGGCTGGTGCTTGTAGGGATTTCCTTCGTGAGACATCGGTGAGGCTGATGCTGTGTATTGGCCTTGCGCAGTGGGATGCCAACTGCGGTGGTCTGCACCGGATCAGGCAGTCTGCACCTGAAGTTGCCATGCCGGGCGATGTCGCCGCCTTTGACGCGGTCTACCGGCGGATGATCCGCTCGGTAGAGTTGTCCAACGTGAGCCCCAGCTTTGCCATGGAAGAGATCAAGTTGACCACCGCGCTGCCGCTGGATTACGCCCGCTGAAGCCGCGTGATTACGCAGCCAATGCGGCTGCGTTGTGCTCCAGCCAGTCTGCAAACGGCTGTGGTGTCACACCGGTGAGTTTTTGATAATCGCCCGTGACTTCGGCCACACGCCCGAGCGCAGTGTTGGTGTCAAACGAGGCAAACACCGCAGCCAGTGGCGCGGGAAAGCCTGCGCCCACCATGCCCTGGATCAAGCCCGCCAGCGGCACAGGCACCACTTGCAGCGGTTTGTTCACGGCCTGCGACACCCTCTGGGCGATTTGCTCGGTGGTGAAGGCCTCAGTCCCGCTCAGGGTGTAGGTGGTTTTGCCTGCCGCATCACTGGCCAGCGCGGTGGCCGCAGCGCGGGCCAGGTCGTCGCGGGCAATGTGAGCGATCTTGCCCTGCTCTGCCGCGCTGAACCACTGGCCCATGGCCAAGGCGCTTGGCAGAGACATGAACAGGTTCTCGAAATACCAGTGGTTGCGCAGCACCGTCCAGCCCTTGAGCGTGCTGTTGGCCAATGCTTTCTCGGTACCGGCGTGATCTGGAGCGATCAGCAGGGGAGAGTTGTCGGGCAGCGGCATTGAGGTGTACACCACATGGGCCACACCAGCTTGTTCGGCGGCGGCCACCGCAGCCTGGTGCTGCGCCAAGCGGCGACCGGGGCGATCCAGCGCGTCGGTGCTGATCAGCAGCAGGCGATCAGCGCCGGCAAAGGCCTGGCGCAGCGAGGCAGCGTCGTCAAAGTCTGCCGCACGCACGGTGATGCCTTGGTCTGCCAGGGCTTGCAGGGTTTCGGGCTTGCGGGTGGTGGCAATGATGCGCTCGGGGGCCACGTGCAGGGTTTCCAGCAGGTGGTGAATCACGCGCTGGCCCAGGTGGCCAGATGCGCCGGTCACGAGCAGGGTAGAAGTCATGTCAAGATCCTTTTGAGTTGAAATAAAGCGAAATACGCAGCGTTGGAAAGTCGGTATTTATTCAATACTAATATTCACTTTGTTCGTTGCTAATGGTATGGTACGGGCTGAGAACGAAAAAACAAGAAGGGTCTTGAAAGTCACCTGGTTCCCTTGAGGTAACCAGGTTGATCACCCTGTTGCAAAGGAAAAACCATGGCCGTACACAAATCCAAAGTTGATTGGGCCGAGCGCTGCCCGATCCGCGACGTGCTTGAGCGCATGGGCGACCGCTGGAGCATGCTGGTGCTGTTCACCCTCAGTGATCATTCAAGCTTGCGTTTCAGTGTGCTCAAAACCACCATTGGCGATATTTCGCAGCGCATGCTGTCGCAAACCCTGCGCCGCCTGGAGCAAGATGGTCTGGTGCAGCGCACCGCACACGCCACCGTGCCGCCAAGGGTGGACTACGCTTTGACCGCGCTGGGGCAGTCATTTTTAATGCCGATGCGCAACTTGCTGCAGTGGGCCGAGCAAAATCACCAGCAGGTGCGCGATGCCCGCGCCGCCTATGTGCCACCACCCCGGCATGAGGCATTGTGAGAGCGACCCCAGAACTTGTAAGCTTTTTGACCTCTGGCGCAATCAAATCATGCGCAAACAGCTATAAAATATGTAGCACAATTCAGAATCCTTCATTCCAATCATTCATGCAGTCTCTTCAACAGTTTTTAGCGGCCTTTTTCAGTTTCAAAGCCTATGTGATGTTGCCCGTCATCATCTTCTTCATTGCGCTGGCGGTGCGGCTGCCGCTGCGTCAGGTGGTGCTGAGCACGGTGAGCCTGGCGGCGGGTTTTGCCGGGGTGTTCATTGCCTTCAACTTTTTTGTGGCCAACATCAGCCCGGCAGTGCAGCAGCTCACCAGCGTGCGCGGGCTGAACTTTCCGGTGCTGGATGTCGGCTGGCCGCCGTTGGCCGCCATCACCTGGGCCTCGCCACTGGCGGCGATTTCGATCCCGCTGGTGCTTGCGGCCAATCTGCTCATGCTGGCTTTGGGCTGGACCCGCACCATCTACATCGACATCTGGAACTACTGGCACTTTGCGCTGGTCGGGGCGCTGGTGATGTCGGCCAGTGGCAGCATGGTGCTGGGTTTGTCGGCAGTGCTGCTGATTGCGGTGTATTGCTTCAAGATGACCGAGTGGTCCGCCTCGGATGTGGAGCGCGAAACCGGTCTGGTGGGTATTTCGGCCTCTCCCGTGTCGGTCAACGGCCTCGTGCCTTACACCGTGTGTGTGGACTGGTTGCTGGATCGCATTCCGGTGCTCAAAAACCTCAACTACAACCCGCATCACAAGGGTGAAGAGCCGTCCGCCGTCAGTGGCCTGGACTTGTTGGGCGAGCCGATGATGATTGGCGGCTTGATGGGTCTGGCCCTGGCCGCGGCTGCGGGCTATGGCCTGGGGGCCACGCTGGAACTGGCGGTGCACATTGCCGCCGTGATGTTTTTGCTGCCCAAGAGTGCCGGACTGATTGGCGATGCCATGATGCCCGTGACCGTGGCCTTGCGTGACCAGGTCACCAGGTTTTTTCCGCATCGCAAGAATCTGATTGTGGCTATGGACACCGGCTTTTTGATGCACCACAAGGCGGTCATGGTCACCGGCTTGATCCTGATGACACTGGCCGTGCCGATTGCGCTGGTGCTGCCCGGCAACAAGGTCTTGCCATTGGGTGATTTGCCTAACCTGATCTCGGTCATGGCCTTGTCGGTGCTGATTTTTCGCGGCAACGTGTTTCGCGCCGTGGTGGCGGGCGTGCCGGTCATCATCACGTTTTTGCTGATCTCCTCCAAGCTGGCTCCGCTCTTCACCCAGCTGGCGGCCCAGACCCCGTCGTTCAACTCCGCCGGGCTGGGCCAGATCACCGCCTTTACCGATGGCGGGCACCAACTGCGGTTTCTGATCTATGCGCTGTACCAGGGCGAACTCTGGGCATTGTTGACCTTGCCGCTGCTGCTGGGTGCGATTGTCATGGTGTGGCGGCGGCATCAGTCCAGCGCCGAAGCTTGAGCCCCCCCTTCTGTAGAACACCCAGGACTGTCTATGAACCATTTTGTCAACCTCACTGCCAGCGACGGTTTTGTCTTCCCGGCCTATGTGGCCCAACCCACCGGGCCGGTGCGCGGCGGCCTGGTGCTGATGCAGGAAATCTTTGGCCTCAACAGCCACATTCGCGCTACCGCCGAGGCCTATGCCGCCCAGGGTTATCTGACGGTGGCCCCGGCCACGTTTCACCGGGTGCAGGCGGATGTGAACATGGGCTACACACCCGACGACATTGCCAACGGCGTGAAGTTGAAGGCCGCGGTGGAGAGCCTGCCTGCGCCTGGGGTCATGCCTGATATTTCGGCTGCCATGGCCCATGCCGCACAGGCGGGCAGGGTGGGCATCCTCGGATACTGCTGGGGCGGTTTGCTGGCCTGGCGGGCCGCCAGCCAGTTGCCAGGATTGAGTGCCGCAGTGGCCTACTACGGCGGCGGCATGACCACCCCGGCTGAGGTGGCGCGACAGGCGCAATGCCCGGTGTTGTGCCACTTTGGTGAGTTTGACCACGCCATTCCGGTTGAGACGGCACGGGCCTTTGCCCAGGCCCACCCCGAGGTCACGGTGCACATCTACCCGGCCCAGCACGGCTTCAACTGCGACCACCGCGCGGCGTATGACCCGGCAGCCGCTGCGTTGGCACGCGAGCGCACGCTGGGGTTTTTGGTGCAGCACCTGGGTTAATGATGAAATTGGCCTCTGGCGCTTGATAAACAAGCGCAAGAAGCTATTGTTTAAATAGCATCTTGAGGGGCGCTGAATTCAGCGACCTGGTTCAGCCACCCGGCGACCTGTTGGTAGCAGGCTTTGCAGCCCCCGCACCACCGCCGGCCCGTACAGAATCATGCCCAGCGCGGCGGCGATCAGCGGCAGGGCCACAAACACCCAGCCGTTGAGTGACTCATGGCCGATGCCCGCACCCACCAGCAGGGCCACCGCCGGGTTCACGAACGAGTAACTGCCCGCCAAGGCTGCGCTGGTGTTTTGCAGCAGCCACAGATAGGCGTTGAGCGCCACCAGCGTGCCAAACACCAACAGATAGCCCCATGCCAGCCAGCTCAGGGCGCTGGCATGGAACAAGCCGGTTGCGGGTTCCCACCAGGCGGCCACCACCAGGCCAAGTGCCCCGCCCAGCAGCCACTCGGCCGCAGAGGCCATGGCCGGGCCTGGCAAATCCAGCCGGCGCGACGCATAGGAGCCCAGGCTCCAGCACAGTGGCGCAGCAAAAGCCGCAGCGGCCCCGATCCAGCTCGCAGAAAAATCTCCCTCCAGTGACAGCAGCGCGGCCCCGGCAAAGCCCAGGCCCAGGCCAATCCAGCTGGTCAACGGTACCCGCTCGCCGCCCATGCGTGTCCACAGCGCCAACCACATCGGCATGGTGGTCACCACTGTGGCCATCAGACCCGAGCCGATGCCATGGCTTTGCGCCACCATCACCAAGGTCATGGCCCCAAACACCATCAGCCCGCCCACCAGACCCGCATTGCGCCACTGCCGCGCGGTGGGCAGATGCTCCCCGCGCCACAAGGCCCAGGCCAGCATTAACACCCCTGCCAGAGTGAAACGCAGGCCATTCATCCACAGCGCGGGCATGCTCTGCAAGGCCACACCAATGGCAAAGTAGGTGGTTCCCCAGACAATGTAGACCAGCAGCAGTGCGGTGAGCACCGATGCAACGCTGTGTTTTCCGGGAACAGACTGAATATTCGTAGGCATTTTGTTCAACCTTCCGTAAAATTTACTGCCAACAGCAACCATGGCGGAATAATACCTAAAAATGTCAACAATTCAAGAAAATATTCATATAGATGACATGGATGCCAGAATTATTTCTGCATTAAGCATAGATAGCCGTCGTTCTTACGCCGATGTGGGGGCCGAGGTCGGGCTTTCCACCGCTGCGGTACATGAGCGGGTAAAGAAGATGCTGGAGCGCGGGGTGATCCAACGTTTTGCACTGCAGGTGGATCACGAGGCGGTGGGGCTGAACTTCACCGCGTTTGTCGCCATTCGCAATGACGGCGGCGCTCATTGTCGCGAGATCGCCCAGCGCTTGCGCGAGATTGCCGCCGTGCAGGAGCTGCACAGCGTCGCCGGTGAGTACGACTTTTTGGCCAAGGTGCGCACCCACCATGCGCGTGACCTGGAGGGTGTACTGCTCCAGATCAAATCCATTCCCGGCGTGGCACGCACCACCAGCACTGTGGTGCTCAACACCGAGTTTGAGGGGCAGCCGCTGAAGCTGTAGCGTGTCAGCGGCAAAGTGGCGATATTTGTAACGATATTGATGAGGGGATTTCCATGAAAAAAGTCAATTGGGGCATTGTGAGCACCGCCAACATCGGGCGGGAAAAAGTCATTCCGGCCATGCAAAAGGGGCAGTTCAGCCAGGTGGTGGCCATTGCCTCACGCTCGCTGGCGCAGGCCCGCCAGGTGGCCGATGAATTGGGCATCGCCCGGGCCTACGGCTCGTATGCCGAACTGCTGGCCGACCCCGAGATTGAAGCCATCTACAACCCGCTGCCCAACGACCAGCATGTGGCCATGACGCTGGCCGCTGCCCGCGCCGGTAAACATGTGTTGTGTGAGAAGCCGTTTGCCATGAATGCTGCAGAGATCGAGGCGCTACGCGAGGTGGCTGGCCAGGTGCACATCATGGAGGCTTTCATGGTGCGTTTTCACCCGCAGTGGTTACGTGCCCGTGAGCTGGTGCGCAGTGGGGTTTTGGGTGAGTTGCGGGCCATGCAAGTCTTCTTCTCGTATTTCAATCGCAAGCCAGACAACATCCGCAACCGGCCCGAGGTGGGCGGTGGGGCTTTGTACGACATTGGCTGTTACGCCATTGTGGCCGGGCGTTTTTTGTTTGAGACTGAGCCGCTGCGCGTGGTAGCTCTGTTTGACCGCGACCCCGATTTCGGCACGGATCGCACCGTCACCGCCATTCTGGACTTTGGCCACGGGCGGCGGCTGGACTTCACGGTGTCCACTCAATCGGTGCCCTACCAGCGGGTGCAGGTGATTGGCACCGAGCAACGGCTGGAGCTTGAAATTCCGTTCAACGCGCCGCTGGGTGGAAGCACTCGCATTTTTATCGATGATGCCAGCGAGCCAGGCGGGGCTTCGGCGGTGACGGAGACACTGCCCGCTTGTGACATGTACAGCTTGCAGGGCGATGCGTTTTCGCAGGCGGTGCGCGGTGTCATCCCGCTGCCTTATGGTCTGGATGATGCGGTGTGCAACATGCGCATCATTGACGCACTGTTCAAGTCGGGTCAAGAAGGCCGCTGGGTTGCGGTGGCATGAAGGGATATGAGTGCGCCTCCTTTAAAACAAGCGCAAGCAGCTACTGAATTTGTAGCGTTTTGACTTCAAACTCAACAATGTTCCGGCTGGCTTTGCTGAAGGTCACGCCAATCAGGTTAGCCACACAGGGCGCTGTACTTGGCTTCCAGCGTGATGTCGGTCAGGTTGTTCAGGCCCGAGAACAGGCTGACCTTGCTGAATTTTGACACCCCGGTCAGGAAGACAAATTTGAGGTGTTCGTCTGCGCCTTTGAGCACCGAGTAGAGGTTCTTCAAGCCTTCGCGCATCTCCAGTGCCACCGCGCTGTTCGTGATGTTGTCCAGAATCGGTTTGTCGTTCTCGTCGATCAGCACCACGGCGCGTTGGCCGGTCTTCTGGTGTGCCAGGTCAATCAGTTCACCAAACTGGCCGCCCAGGCTCTGGTGGGTTGCTCACGGCCAAACCAGAGCGCTTTGTCTGCAAAGCTTCTGGCTTCACATGCCTCGCTTGGCCTTGGTCAGCAAAGTGGCCACTTCGGTCGAGACCTGGGCGAACTCGGAGCCGGAACCAATCAGCTTCTCTGCCAGCGCATACTGCCCCTGGTTGATTTGCTTGGCCACCCCACCCGCCACTTGGTGGAATTGCGCATGTTTGTCCAGCAGCTCTACAAAACGTGGCTTGCTTCCCCACTGTCGCCCACCATCGCCATGCAGCCACTGGCCCAGCGGGCATTTGTCGTCGCGGCAAATGGTGTCGGCATCCAGGTGAGCCTTGTCTGCGATGGCTTTGCGCAAGCGAACCTTCCACGCCCGATGTGCTTCAATGGCTTTGTCAAAATTGAAGTTCGCATCGCTTGCCACGACCAGCTGGGTTGACTCTGACATGGCTTGGGCTGGCAGCCGGAAGCGGGACACCTCGTCGGCCAAGGTATTCGCCTGGTCTTTCATTGCGGATGAGGCGGCTGCGGTCTCTTCCACCAGTGCTGCATTCTGCTGGGTCATACGATCCAGATCCTGAACCGACTGGCCAATTTGCCCGATGCCCAGGCTTTGTTCGCGGGCCCCGGTTGCAATCTCACCCAGCAGTCCGCTGACGCGCTGGGAGCCCTGCACAATGTCTTCGATGGTGTCGCCCGCTTTGCGCACGATGTTGGCACCACTTTCAACCTGTTCCACGCTGGTACTGATCAAGGTTTTGATCTCACGCGCTGCCGCCGCACTGCGTTGCGCCAGTGACCGCACTTCGGTGGCAACCACCGCGAAGCCACGCCCCTGTTCGCCGGCGCGCGCAGCCTCCACTGCCGCGTTGAGCGCCAGAATATTGGTCTGAAAGGCAATCCCGTCAATGGTGCCAATGATCTCGCCGATGCGCGCCGATGAGCCTCGGATGTCTTCCATGGTCTGCACCACTTCACGCATGACCTGACCACCTTGGGCCGCCGTCTCGGCATTGTGTTGAGCTACACGCGCGGCTTCTACGGTGTGCTCGGAGGTGAGCTTGACGGTGGATGAAATTTCTTCCATGGAGGCCGCAGACTCCTCCAGGTTGGAGGCGGCCTGCTCGGTGCGGGCTGACAAGTCCATCGCACCGCTGGCAATTTCTGCACTGGAATGCACAATTTCATCACTGGAGTGGCGCACCCGCAGCACCATGTCACGCAAGGAATCCTGCATCTGGCGCAGGTCGAACATCAATTGCGCCGCTTCGTCATGCCCCCAGGGCGATGGCGAGGTGGTGAGGTCACCATCGGTCATGGCATTAAGGTGGCGGCGCGTCTCTTTCAAGCCCCCATCCATCACACGATAAAAGCTCAGAAACAGGTAGGCCGCCACCAACATGGAAATCAGCACGATGACCGCATCGAACACCATCTGATGCTGCAACTGCTGGTTCAGGTCATCCACATAAATGCCTGAGCCCAGCACCCAGCCCCAGGGTTCAAACCCCTGCACATAGGAAAGCTTGTCCACCGGCTGTGTGCCGCCTGGTCGCGGCCACTGGTAGCGCACAAAGCCCTTGCCATCGCGGCGCACCGTCTCCACAAACGTACCAAAAACCGCCAGGCCATTGGGGTCTTTCATACCAGACATGTCCTTGCCATCCAGCTCCGGGCTGGCACCATGCATCACCATGCGTTGCTGCATGTCGTTGATCCAGAAATATTCCTTCTGGTCATAGCGCATCTTGGACAGCAGCAGCCGCGCCTGTTGTTGGGCTTGCTCGCGCGTGAGTGTGCCCGCCACCTCCTGAGCCTGAGCCCAGGTCAACACGCCATGGGCAATTTCCACATGCTGGCGGGTGGCATCCATGCGCGCTTGCTGCTGAAGTCCAGCATCTGTCATCAACTGCCAGACCAGCAGACACAGCGTTGGCAACACCAGAGCCAATGAGATGACCACAGCCTTGGTGGAAAAGCGCATGGCACGAAACAAGCGCACACCAGGAGCCCAGAATCCGTGATACTTGAAAAAATCAACACTGAAGGCTTCAAACTGATGTGAATCGTTTGACGTGGCAGATACCGGCAATGGTGCAGACATGATGATCTTTCTTGGTTAACGCGCCAACTAACTAATCGTCTCCCAGCTGACGTGAACAAATCATAACGGAGCAACAACACCAATCCATCGCCTTCTTTTTACAGTCCAGCCTCTCGCTTCAAATTCAAAATGGCCGCCTTGACTGCTTGCGCGGCCTGGGTAAAGGGCGTGCTCGCATAGTCGATCATGTCTTGAGCTTCCTGGTGATTTTTTCCATTGATCGCCATGGCTACTTTTCCTGCCTGTTTGTGAAACTCAGCGTGTTTTTCCACAATCTCAGAAAACCTGGCCAGATTTCCATGCATGGATCGGCCTTCGCCATACAACCACTTGCCGAATGCACAGCAATTGTCTTTTGAGATGGTTTCGGCATCCACGGCACTATTGGCCGAAATAGCATCTCTGAATTTGAAGACCCACTGCTCATGCGCTGAAATGGCTTGATCCAAGTCCATCTTGACCTCCTTTGGACGAAAAATTAACGCGAGTTGCTGCTGTGACTGCATTCCAACTCATCGGGGAAAACAGGGCTGTTATTCCCTGGCGCATCCTAAGCAATCGGTTTGTCTTGTATTTGATTTATCGCAAAATCTGCCTTCAAGTTGATCCTGTTTCATCGGTTTCCCGAGCCCACGGTGGCATGACAAATTCAAATCAGCCCATGTTTCCTCGCCCGAAACGCCAGCTTGGCCCGCGTGGTGTCGAGCAGGCGGGCCGCCGCCGACAGGTTGCCCTTGCTGGCGGCAATTGCACGCGCCAGCGTGTCGCGTTCGGTTTGCTCCAGCGACTGCGGGCTGACAGATGGCTTGGCGTTTTCACTGCGGGGGGCAACGCCCGCAGGCGTTATGCCTGAGTCAGTCAAATTCAAGGTGCCAGAGTCTCCCTGCAAGTTCAGGGTCATGATGTCGGTGCTGAGCGTTTCACCGCTGGTGAACAGGTGGTGCAGGTCAATCAAGCCGTCTGCATCGGCCATGATCACGGCGCGCTCGATCAGGTTTTGCAGCTCGCGAATGTTGCCCGGAAAGTCGTAGTTCAGCAGTGCCCGCACGGCGGCCTGGGTGAAGCCACGGGTTTGTCCGCCATGCTTGCGCCGGTAGACGTTTAAAAAGTGGTTCATCAGCAGGGGAATGTCGTCGCGGCGCTGGCGCAAGGGTGGCAGGTGGATCGGGAACACATTGAGCCGAAAGAACAAGTCTTCACGGAACTTGCCCTCCTGCACCGCTTGGCGCAGCGTCTCATTGGTAGCGGCCACCACCCGCACGTCGACCGCAATACTCTGTGTGCCACCGACCCGCTCAACCTCACCTTCTTGCAGGGCACGCAGCAGCTTGCCCTGGGCGACAAAACTCAGCGTGCCAATTTCATCCAGAAACAGCGTGCCGCCGTTGGCCCGCTCGAAACGCCCTGGGCGCGAATGGCTGGCCCCGGTGTAGGCCCCGCGCTCCACACCAAACAGCTCGGACTCGATCAAGGTGTCGGGAATGGCGGCGCAGTTCACCGCCACAAAGGGCTGGTTTTTGCGCGGGCTGATTTTGTGCAGCATGCTGGCAAATTTTTCCTTGCCGACACCAGACTCGCCGGTGAACAACACCGTGGCGGTGGTGCGTGCCACCCGGTTCAGCTGGTGGCAGGCGGCGTTGAAGGCGGACGAGGCTCCGACCATGGCTTCACCTGCCGGGGCTTGTGCGCTGGGCAGATCGGCTGCATGCGGGGCAGGGCGGGCGTAGGCTGCACTGCTGACAAACTCGCGGGCGTTGAGGTAACGCATGTCCTCTTCAAGGTCTTCCCATTGCTCGGCCGATTTACCCACGACCCGACATTGGGCATCACCTTTGGCGCGGCACTGAACTTCCCGAAACACAATGAGCCGGCCAAACAGGGTGCTGACATATCCGGTGGCACCACCGGTTGCCATCCAGCAAGCCGAAGAGCCGCCAATCCCGTAGGCCGCGATGTGTTCATCGGCCTCACTGGAGTTATGCCACAGGAATTCACCTGAGTAAGTGCCACTGTCGGGGTCATAAGAGGCGTGCACCACCTCCACTTTGACCATCCCTTCGAGAGCATGCAAACGCGCCCCGGCAATCGCTGCAGCCGGGGGATCGGCATCGGGCCACTGCTTGCGCACCAGTTGGGCATCACGCGCACCGCTGACGTAACCGGCGCGGGTGAACAGGCCGCGTGTGCGTTCCAGGCCCAGGCTGTCGATCATCTCGCGGCGCATGGCGGCCAAGGCTTCGGTGTGCAACAGCAGCATGCGCTGATCCTGCAACCAGATGCGGCCATCACCGGGTGAGAAAAACAGGCATTCGCTGATGTCGGCCACGGTGGGTGAAGCATCACCACCCATGTGCAAACTGGCAAATCCACCCATGGCCTTGGCCACCGATTCGGTGTCGAACTTGCTCAGGGCTGCGCCTGTGGCACGGGCCACATCGGCCAGGGAAATACGGGGAGCGTTTGACATGAATTTGATCAATCAATGAATTTTGCTGGCCAATGATTTGCAGAAATTTCATCTGCAGATCAAAACTTTGATGCAGATTGTGCGTATTGACATGCATCAACACAAGTTAGGGTATGTCCCTAATTTCCCCAGCATGAAGACCTCTCAGACAGCGCATTTGGCACGGGTTGGCATGGTTGCTGGCACGCGCATTGCAATTCATTGGCACATCACAGCAAAGTGACGAACTGATCAAACCACCGAAAGGACAACAGCAAATGGGCGCACCTGACACCACCGCATTCCTGAATTTTTCGACACCTTCACATGCCACCTTAAACGGCGGCAGTCGTGATGTGATCGAACCCGCCACCGGGCAAGTCCTGTCCACCATTGGTATTGCCAACGCGGCCGATGTGGCCAACGCCAGCCGCGCCGCCGCTGCGGCCCAAAAGGCCTGGGTGGCCGTGCCCCCGCGTGACAAGGCGGCCATTTTGCGCCGCGCGGGTGACCTGTTTCAGCAGCACTTTGACGAACTGGCCTTGTATTGCACCCGCGAAACCGGTGCCATCCTGCCCAAGGGTCAGCATGAAATCCGTGAGGCCATCACCATCTGCCATCTGGCATCTAGCCTGCCGATGCAATCGCAAGGCCATGTGCTGCCCAGCGTGCCGGGGCGCAGCAGCATTGCGCGGCGGGTGCCGCACGGTGTGGTGGGGGTGATCTCGCCGTTCAACTTCCCGCTGATTTTGACCCTGCGTGCCGTGGCACCGGCCCTGGCAGCGGGTAATGCGGTCATTGTCAAACCCGACACCCGCACGCCCGTGAGTGGCGGCCTGATGATTGCCCGCATCTTTGCCGAAGCCGGTCTGCCCAAAGACCTGCTGCACATCTTGCCCGGTGATGCCGTGGCGGGCAAACATCTCAAGAAAGTCTCGCTGGAACTTGGCGGGGCCAACAACCTGATCATTCTGGACGATGCCGATCTGGACATTGCCGCCAGCAACGCCGCCTGGGGTGCATGGCTGCACCAGGGCCAGATTTGCATGGCAGCAAACCATATCTATGTACACAGCAGCATTGCCGCGCAACTGACGCAGCGCCTGGTCGCCAAGGCCACGCACCTGCCGGTGGGCGACGGTGCCAGCGGCCAAGTGGCCCTGGGGCCGCTGATCGATACCAAACAGCGTGACCGCGTGCACGCCATGGTGCAAGACAGCATCCAGGCTGGTGCCAAACTCGAAGCCGGGGCCACCTATGACGGCTTGTTCTACAAACCCACCGTGCTCTCTGGCGTGAAGCCCGGCATGCGGGTGTTCGATGAGGAAACCTTTGGCCCGGTGGCCAACCTCATCACCTTTGACACCGACGAAGAAGTGATTGCACTGGCCAACAACAACACCGGCAGCTTGTCCTCGGCCATCATTTCGCCCTCGATTGGCCGCGCCATGGCGATGGGCCAGCAGCTCAAGTCGGGCATGGTGCACATCAACGACCAGACCGTCAACGACGACTGCGTCAACCCCTTTGGCGGCCCCGGCATCGCCGGCAACGGCACCAGCGTAGGTGGCCCGGCTGACCTGGAGGAATACACCCAGTGGCAGTGGATCACCGTGAAAGACACGGCTCCGGCATATCCGTTCTGAGTTAGTAGCCTCGCTCCCTCGTAGGAGCGGCGGCAGCCGCGAATTTCATCCCTTTTACTTCATCACAAAACAGGAGACACCCCATGAGTCTGCAAGGAAAAACCATCGTCATCACAGGCACCTCGTCCGGCATCGGCGCCGAGGTGGCCAAACTCGCCCGCTTCCAGGGGGCCAAAGTCATTGGCGTGGATCGCAATGACCCCAGTCTGACCCTGGACGGTTTCGTCAAGGCCGACTTGAGTTCCCCTGCGGCCATTGATGCCGCCGTGGCGCAATTGCCTGCTCAGTTCGACGCGCTGTGCAACGTGGCTGGTGTGCCCGGCACGGCCTCGGGTGAGCTGGTGGCCAATGTGAATTACCTCGGCCTGCGTCATCTGACTGAGCAGGCGCTGGGGCGTATTTCGCGCGGCGGCAGCATCGTCAACGTATCTTCCATCCTGGGCTATGAATGGCCCAAGCGTTTGGACTTGCACAAAGAACTGGCCACGACCAAGGGCTTTGAGACGGGTGCGCAGTGGCTCAAAGAGCACCCGGTGGCGCATGAGACCTGCTACCAGTATTTCAAAGAGGCGCTGATTGTCTGGAGCACGGTGCAGTCACAAAAATGGTTTCTGGAAAAAGGCGTGCGTATGAATTGCGTCGCACCTGGCCCGGTATTTACGCCGATCCTGGGCGATTTTGTGCAAATGCTCGGGCAAGAGCGGGTGCAGGCCGATGCCAAACGCATGTTGCGCCCCGGCTTTGCCGACGAGATTGCCCCGGTGATTGCCTGGCTGTGCAGCGACGCAGCGCGCTGGGTCAGCGGGGCCAACATCCCGGTGGATGGTGGCATCGCCTCCACTTACCTCTAAGCCCCAAGAGCCTGAAAAAAACAACGAGGAGACCTCTTGAAGCACACCATTCGCATCACCTTGGTAGCGGCACTGCTGGCACTGGCAGGCGCAGCCCAGGCCGACATCCACATCGGCGTGAACCTGTCACTGACCGGACCACTGTCCTCTCTGGGGCTGCCGGTCAAGTCCTCACTTGAGCTCTGGCCCGAGCGTATTGCCGGTGAAAAGATCAAGCTCATCGTGCTTGACGATGCCTCTGACACCATCAGTGCCGTCAAGAACACGCGCCGCTTCATCACCGAAAGCCAGGTCGATCTGCTGCTGGGCTCGTCCGGTGTGCCTGCTGTGCTGGCCATGGCCCCGGTGGCGGCTGAAACCCACACCGTGCAACTGGCTTTGGCCCCGGCGCCGCGCACCGGTGGCAAGGATGACTGGACTTTTCCACTGCCGCAACCGGTGTCGCTGATGTCCGATGCCGTGGCCAAACGTATGGTGGCTGACAAGGTGAAGAAGGTGGCCTTCCTGGGCTGGAATGAAGGTTATGGCGAGATGTGGTTGCAAGCCTTCACGGCTTCAGCCAAAAAGGCCGGGCTGGAGATCGTCTCCACCGAACGCTTCGCCCCGCCTGACACTGCCATCACCTCGCAAGCCTTGCGGGCGGTTGCGGCCAAACCTGATGCGGTGCTGATTGTCGGGGCCGGTTCTGCCGCTGCCATGCCACAGATCAACCTGCGTGAGCGCGGCTGGAGTGGCCCGATCTACCAGACCCATGGTGCGGCCTCGCCGGATCTGATTCGGGTCGGTGGCAAGGCCATGAACGGTGCGATTTTGCCCGCTGGGCCGGTGCTGGTGGCCGAGCAATTGGCGGCCAATAACCCGATCAAACCGGTGGCGACCGAGTATGTGACTGCCTTCGAGAAACTGCACGGAGCCAACTCGCGCACCCAGTTTGGCGCTCACGCCAACGACGCGCTGAAAGTGCTGCAACGCATCGTGCCGCTGGCGCTGAAAAAAGCCAAGCCGGGGTCACCTGAATTCCGCCAGGCGCTGCGTGACGCGCTGGAGAGCGAAAAAGACATCGTCATCTCGCATGGCGTACTCAACTTCACGCCCACCGACCACATTGGCTTTGACGAGCGTGGTGTGGTGATGCTGAAGATCGAAGGCGGGCAGTTTGTGCTGCAACGCTGAAAAACGCCAATGGAAAACCAATAACTCAACCCGTTAGGAGACAAAACCATGAAACATCGCCGTACCCTGGTGGCGGCTGCGGTAGCGCTTGCGCTGCCCGCTGCCCACGCCTTTGACATCGAGACACCTAACCCGGATATCAAGGTTCGCCTCGATCTGACCCCCAAGTACAGCACTGCGGTGCGTCTGAAAGACCCCTCGGTTGCGCTGACCCGTTTTGATGTCGCCCAAGACCCCGGTAGCATCAATGAAGACGATGGCAATCACAACTTCCAGAAAGGCCAAATCTCCAACCGTTGGGACCTGCTGGCCGAGCTGGATGTCACCGGCAAAAACTTCGGTGGCCGCATCAGTGCCACCGCCTGGAATGACGCGGTCTATCTGCGCAAAAACAATTACGCAGGCACTGCTGTCTATGCAGGTGGCGTGAATACCGGTGGTGTTTACCCATTGGCCAACAACAAGGTTGCCACCCAGGCCCCCAATGACTTTTTGCAAGCCACCCGCGACCAGCATGGCCAGGGCGGCGAGGTGCTTGATGCGTTCATGTATGCCAAGGGTGACCTGGGCAACATGAAAGGCACGGTACGCCTGGGCAAACACACGCTGCAATGGGGCGAGAGCCTGTTCTTTGGGCAAAACGGCATTGCCAATGCACAAGGGCCGGTGGACATTGCCAAGATCGTCTCGGTGCCAGGCTGGCAGTTCAAGGAAGTTTTGCTGCCGGTGGAGCAAATCTCGGGCTCGCTGCAAGTGGCTGAAGGTGTGTCATTGGGGGGCTACTACCAATTCAAATGGCGGCCCAGCAAGATTCCGGGTGTCGGCAGCTTCTTCTCGAACCAGGACTATATCGGCGCGGGCATGGTCAACTTTGGCAACAATCCTGCCACCGGTGCCCCCATCCTGCTGAACAACGACATCAACAAGGATCTGCGGCCCAAGGACTCCGGCCAGGGCGGTGTGCAACTGCGCTGGAGCCCCACTGGCAGTGACTACGAGTTTGGCTTTTACGCCGCCAAGTACCACGACAAGACTCCCGGCGCACCGGTATTCGACTTTGTCAACGGCAATGTGCACACCGCCTATGCCAGCGACATTCGCACCTACGGGGCCAGCGTCACCTCGTCGCTGGGTCAGTTGAACTGGGCCGTTGAAGGCTCGATCCGTGACAACGCGCCACTCAACAGCGATCCCGCTGTGCTGGGCCTGGGGCCGATCCTGAACTGCGGCACGTCCAGTGCTGACCCCTGCTTTGCCGTGGGCCGCACCGCGCATTTGCAGGTGTCTGGCATCTATGTGTTGCAACCCAATGCCCTGTGGCAAGGCGGCGCGGTGCTGGGTGAGCTGGCTTTTAACCGCACCTTGTCGGTCACCAAAGACATTTTTGCGCCGTTTGCCGGCGCTGGCCTGGGCGGCCTGGATCGCAACACCACCCGGGATGCATTTGCGCTGCGTGTTCTGTTTGAGCCACAGTACTTCCAGGTGATGCCAGGGCTGGACTTGTCTGTGCCCATCGGCCTGGGCTACAACTTTGGTGGCCGCTCCTCAGCGGTGGGTAACTTCGCTGGGGGTGTTTCAGGCGCGGGTGACTTCAGCATCGGCATCAAGGGCAAGTACCAGAACGCCTGGAACTTTGCGCTGATCTACAGCGACTTTTTTGGCCCGGCCAAGACCTTTACCGAGACCCTGGTGGCAGGCAGCGGCTCACCACGCCAGCTCACCTTTGGTCAAACCCTCAGAGACCGCGCCAACCTGTCCTTCACCGTGTCACGCACGTTCTGAACCCCATTCATCGAAACGGAATTTATATGTATCGCAAACCACTTCTGACCACACTCATTGCGGGTCTGTTCATCGCCCCCTTGGCACAAGCCGCTGTCTCAGCTGACGAAGCCGCCAAGTTGAAAACCACTCTGACCCCTTTGGGCGCTGAAAAAGCCGCCAACAAAGACGGCAGCATCCCCAGCTGGGAAGGTGGCCTGACCAAGGCCCCAGCAGGCTACAAAAATGGCGACCCGCGCCCGGACTTGTTTCCTGGTGAAAAACCCGTGCTGTCCATCAACGCCAAAAACATGGCGCAATACGATGCCAAGCTGACCGACGGTGTGAAAGCGCTGATGAAGAAGTACCCCGACTTCCGCATCGATGTCTACCCGACTCACCGCACCGCCGCCGCACCCCAGTATTTCTACGACAATACCCTCAAGAACGCCACCAAGGCCAAGCTGGTCGATAACGGGCTGGGTATCGAAGGCGCGTTGGGCGGCATTCCTTTTCCTATCCCCCATGATGCCTACGAGGTCATCCTGAACCACCGCCTGGCCTTCACCGGGGTCAATACCCAGTCGCCATTGCGGGTGTGGGTCATGACCTCTGACGGCAAGCGCACCATGGCCAGCGGCGGCACCCAAACCTTCCGCCGGGTCTGGAACGACCCTGATCTGGCCACCAGCAAGTTTGACGGCTACTACTCCCTGGGCAAGTTCACGGTGAGCGAGCCCGGCTCCAAATCTGGCGAAGCGATTCTGGCGCACGACGGCATCAACGCCAGCGCCCCACGCGGCCTGTGGCAATACCTGGTGGGCCAGCGCCGTGTGCGCAAGGCTCCCTCGGTCGGCTACGACACGCCCGATGCGGTGACCAGTGGCATTGGCCTGTTTGACGAAGCCTTCAACCTGTTTGGCCCGATTGACAAACACGAGCTGAAGCTGATCGGCAAGAAAGAGCTGTACATCCCCTACAACAACAACCGCGCGGCCCTGGCCAAAGTGGCCGACCTGGTGACCCCCAACACCCTCAACCCGGCACAAGTGCGCTGGGAACTGCACCGCGTGTGGGAGGTCGAAGCCACACTGGCCGCAGGCAAGCGCCACGTGGCCGCCAAACGCAAGTACTACATTGACGAAGACAGCTGGCAGATCATTCTGTTTGACGGCTGGGATGCCAAGGGCGACCTGTGGCGCACCAACTACACCCTGACGCTCACCGCGCCGGACATTCCCGCCGTGCTGGGCAACTTCTTCTGGGGTGGTTACGACTTGCAAACCGGTGCCTACTACCTGAACATGGCCACCAATGAATTGCCGGTGCAGGTGAAGGTGTTGCCCACGCTGCAACGCAGCTTCTTCAGCCCCGAAGAATTGGCCAACGAGGGGATTCATTCCCTCTCCCTCTGGGAGAGGGGCAGGGTGAGGGTGGATGTTTGGCTGTTCGCATCTCCGGCACGTCTGGACAAGGCGGCCCTCACCCCAACCCTCTCCCTCGGGGAGAGGGGGTAAAGCCAAAAAGCCATCACTTTGAATCACGCCTCACGCTGATGAAGGCGGCAAGCATCCAGGCACACCGCCGCCGGGTGGTGTCGCTGTGTCTTGTGGCGCTGGGTGGCTTGGCTGCTGCGCAAACCACTGCTGCGGCCGATGCGCCTGCGGCGGCAGGTTCGGCCGTGCAAAAGGTGCTGAGCGAGCCCGCCTTGCAAAGCCCCAAGGCCCTGGGTGCGGCCACACTGGCGGTAGCCCGCGTGGGTAAGCGCCTGGTGGCGGTGGGCGAGCGTGGCACGGTGCTGCTGTCAGACGACGCGGGCGAACACTGGCAGCAAGCCAGTGTGCCGGTGCGGGTCACGCTGACCAGTGTGCGTTTTGTGAATGAGCGCACCGGCTGGGCAGCGGGCCATCTGGGGGTGATTCTGCGCAGCGACGATGCCGGTCAAACCTGGGTCAAACAACTTGACGGGCAGCAAGCCGCTGCGGCGGTAGCTGCCACGGCCAAAGAACTCAGTGACGAGAAAGCCCAGCGCAACGCCCAACGTTTTGCCGAAGAAGGCCCCGACAAGCCCTTCTTTGACCTGGACTTTGCCGATGCCCAAAACGGCTTTGCGGTAGGGGCCTACAACATGGCTTTTGCCACCCGTGATGGCGGCAAAACCTGGCAACCCGCCCTGCAACGCCTGCCCAACCCGAAGAGTCTGCACCTCTACGGTGTGCGTTATGTGGCGGGCAAGCTCTATGTGGTGGGTGAGCAAGGCCTGCTGCTCAGGTCGGACGATGCGGGGGCCAGCTTCACAGCCCTGGCTTCGCCCTACAAAGGCAGCTTCTTCGGTTTGCTGGGCGCACGCTCGGGAAGCCTGATCGCCTATGGACTGCGTGGCAACGCCGTGCGCAGCACCGACCAGGGTGAGCACTGGGACAAGCTGGAAACCGGCTTGCCCATGTCCATCAGCGCCGCCACCGAGCTGAACGCTGGCACCCTGGCGCTGCTGAGCCAAACCGGCGAGCTGCTGCTTAGTCGCGACGACGGCATCAGCTTTAACCGGGTTGCGCCAAGTGGTGGGCCTTTGCCTGCTTCTGGCCTGGCCCTGGCTGATGAACGCCACCTGGTTTATGCCAGCTTGCGCGGTTTGCGTCGGCAAGCTTTGCCTTGAGTTGTCTATTGTGTTGACTGCTCAAGACGTTATGGGATGCGGGGGGGATGCCGGGATGTGCGCCCGGCTGCGCACTCACTTTTCTTTGGCGAAGCAAAGAAAAGTGAGTCGCCCGCCGGGGCGAGACCCGGCCTGCATGCGTATCAAAAAAAGCAGATTTCGCGGCTGCGGCCGCTCCTACAGATCAAGGGTGCTGAGTTTTGCATATCTTTTAGACCTGTAGCCCTTATAAATATTGCGTAAACAGCTACATTAATAATAGCAATCAAAGGAACCTTCAAAAATGCACGCCGATTCCCCCCTAGACCAGCAACCGGTGGTCGCCCGTCTCGAAGACTTTGACACTGCCAGTGGCAGCGCGGTCGAGCGGGCCTTCTTCAACCATCGCCCCTGGGTCATGGCCTTGTGCCTGGTGCTCACGCTGCTGCTGGGCTGGCAGGCCTTGAGCCTGCGGCTGAACGCCAGCTTTGAGAAAACCATCCCCACCCAGCACCCCTACATTGCCAACTACCTGGCCAACAAGGGCAATCTGGCGGGCCAAGGCAATGCCATGCGCATCGTGGTGGAAACCACTGGCGCGTCGATCTTCGACAAGGACTACCTCGACACGCTGCAAAAGCTCAACGACGAGATCTTTTTGCTGCCCGGTGTCGATCGCCCCTTCATGAAATCGCTGTGGACCAGCAACACCCGCTGGATTGCCGTGACCGAAGAAGGCCTGGATGGCAACACCGTCATTGGTGACAGCTACGACGGCTCGCCCGCCGCCCTGGCCGAAGTGCGTGCCAATGTCGAGCGCTCCGGTGAAATTGGTCAACTGGTGGCGGGGGATTTCAAATCCAGCATCGTCTTTGTGCCGTTGCTCGACAAGAACCCCAAGACCGGCGAGGCGCTGGACTATGGTGACCTCTCGCGCAAGATCGAAACCCTGCGCAGCAAGTACCAGAACGACAAGCTGCGCATCCACGTGGTGGGTTTTGCCAAAGTGGTGGGCGACCTGATCGAAGGTTTACAACAGGTGCTGATGTTCTTTGGCCTGGCGCTGGTGATCTGCGCCGCTGTGCTCTACAGTTACACCCGCTGCGCCCGCAGCACCTCGCTGGTGGTAGCCTGCTCATTGATCGCCGTGGTTTGGCAGTTTGGCTTGCTGGCGCTGTTCCACTACGAGCTCGATCCGTACTCGGTGCTGGTGCCCTTCCTGGTGTTTGCCATTGGCATGAGCCATGGTGCGCAAAAGATGAACGGCATCATGCAAGACATTGGCCGGGGCACACACAAGGTGGTGGCCGCCCGCTACACCTTTCGCCGCCTGATCGTGGCTGGAGCCACCGCGCTGCTGTGTGATGCGGTGGGCTTTGCGGTGCTGGCCATCATCCAGATTCAGGTGATTCAAGACCTGGCCGTCATTGCCAGCATTGGTGTGGCGGTGCTGATTTTTACCAACCTGGTGCTGCTGCCGATTTTGCTGAGCTATGTGGGCGTGGGGGCCAAAGCGGCACGCCGCAGCCTGCGGCTGGAAGAGCTGGACGACCACGACGACATCACCCGCTCCGGCACGCTGTTGCAACGCAAAACCCGCTTGTGGTCGCTGCTGGACTTGTTCACCCAGCGTGGCCCGGCCATGCTGGCCATCGTGGTCAGCCTGCTGATGGCCGTGGGTGGCTACGCCGTCAGCCTGAACCTGAAAATTGGCGACCTCGACCCCGGTGCGCCCGAGTTGCGTGCCGACTCGCGCTACAACCAGGACAACGCCTACCTGGCTCAGCACTACGCCGCCAGCAGCGACATCCTGACCGTGATGGTGGCCACGCCTGAAGACCAATGCACCCAGTACGACACCCTGGCCAAGGTGGACCGCCTGGCCTGGCAACTGGAGCAGTTGCCAGGGGTGGAATCGACCAACTCCATGGCCGCCTTGTCCAAGCTGGCGATGGTCGGCTACAACGAAGGCAACCTGAAGTGGTTTGAGCTGTTCCCCAACGCCAGTGCGCTGGGGGGCGTGCAGTCCCGTGCGCCGCGTGAGCTGTTCAACCAGGGTTGCTCCTTCCTGTCGCTTTACGTTTACCTGAAAGACCACAAGGCCGAGACGCTGGATCGCGTGGTGGGCGAGGTTGAGGCTTTTATGAGCGCCAATCAGGACAAAGACGTGCGCTTCATGCTGGCCGCAGGCTCGGCCGGGATTGATGCCGCCACCAACATTGTGGTCAAAAAAGCCATGCGCGAGATGCTGCTGTGGGTCTACGGCGCGGTGCTGTTGTTGTGCTGGGTCACCTTCCGCTCCTGGCGGGCCGTGCTGTGTGCGGTGCTGCCGCTGGTGTTGACTTCCATCTTGTGTGAGGCGCTGATGGTCGGCTTTGGCATGGGGGTCAAGGTGGCCACACTGCCGGTGATTGCGCTGGGCGTCGGCATTGGCGTGGACTACGCGCTGTATGTGCTCTCGGTGATGCTGGCGCAACTGCGGGCCGGAGAGAGTCTGTCTGCGGCTTACCTGCACGCCTTGCAATTCACCGGTCGGGTGGTGATGCTGACCGGCATCACCCTGGCGCTGGCGGTGGGCACCTGGGCTTTCTCGCCCATCAAGTTCCAGGCCGACATGGGCATTTTGCTGGCCTTCATGTTTGTCTGGAACATGGTGGGGGCCTTGGTGTTGTTGCCGGCGCTGGCGCACTTTTTGTTGCGGCCGAATGCTCGTGTGGCCAGGGCGACTCGTGCGAGCCCGAATTTGAACGCAAACCGCGTTGCGGCCTAAGGAGAACTCGATTGACTGACTCCATGATCTTGGTAGACGGTATTCAGGTGCGGTATCGGGACTCGGGCGGCACCGGCCCGGCGGTGCTGTTGTTACATGGCATTGGCGGCTCGCTGGAGCTGTGGGCTCAACAGTTTGTGGCTGCCAACCAGAACCTGCGTCTGATTGCGCTCGACCTGCCCGGTCACGGCCTGTCTGACTTTGGCGCTCAACCCTATGCCCCCAAGAGCTTTGCCAGCTTTGTCTGGCAGTTTGCCAATGCCCTCGGGCTTGAGCAGGTTCATCTGGTGGGCAACTCCATGGGCGGGGCCATCTGCCTGCAAATGCTGGTTCAGCAGTCGGCCCGCGTCAAGACCGTGCTGTTGGCCGCCGCCGCCACCCTCGGGCGCGATGGGCCTTTGCCCTTCCGGCTGATGACGCTGCCGGTGCTGGGTGAGATGCTGTCTCGCGGCAATGCCATGGCGGTGACCCAGCAGCTCAAAGCCATTTTTCACCCGGAGTTTGTGGTCTCGGAAGATCTGCGCAAGACGGTTGAGCGCAACGTGATGCGCCCAGGTGCGCAAGCCGCCTTCCTGGCCACCCTGCGCCAGATGAGCGACCTGGGTGGGCAGCGTGCCGATCTGGTGCGTGAAGCGCAAGCGGCCCTGCGCTCGGTGACCCAAGCCCTGCTCATCCTGCATGGTCGGCAAGACAGCGTGATCCCGTTCGCGCATTCTGAAAACGCACACCAGCTGGCTGTGGGCAGCCGCCTGCTGCTGGTTGACCACTGTGGCCATACGCCGCAGTTGGAACAGCCTGCGGTCTTCAACGCCGCTTTGCAAGAATTGATCGCCAGGGGCTGATCCAGTTGCCCCCCTACCAGGAGATTTCAAAATGAACATGCTTGACCTACCTTCTCTGCAAACTGCCAGCCTGGACCCGGCTCTGGCTGGATTCCTGGCCCAGGCTGCCGCCCAAGGCAATCCGCCGCTGGAAACCCTGCCGGTGCCCGTGGCACGGCAAATCTACCGCGACCTGGATGCGGCGCTGGGCCTGCCCGCACCCGCCATTGGCCCGGTGACGGATGCAAGCATTCCCGGCCCGGCCGGGCCACTGCGTGTGCGCATCTACCAACCCAAGCCGCCTGTCGCTGGCGAGCTGTTGCCGGTCTTGCTGTTCATCCATGGCGGTGGTTTTGTGATTGGCGATCTGGACACCCATGACAAGGTTTGCCGCACCCTGTGCCAGCAATCACAGCGGCTGGTGCTGGCGTTGGATTACCGGCTGGCCCCGGAGCACCCGTTTCCCGCCGCGCCAGACGATGCCGAGGCCGCCTTGCGCTGGCTGCTGGCCAACGCCACCACGCTGGGCGGTGATGCCAGCAACATCGCCGTAGCCGGTGACAGTGCCGGGGCGCAACTGGCCTTTGTGGCGGTGCGCCGGGTGAAAGCCCCTCAAGTGCGTGCGCTGGGGCTGATCTACCCGGTGGCCCAACATGTCGACGAGCCCAGCCCTTCGTATCAGGAAAACGGCGAGGGCAAGTTTTTGACCGAAGGGGTGATGCGCTGGTTCATCGCCTGTTACCTGGGCGGGCAGGCCGCAGCGGCCACCCACCCAGACTACGCCTTGCTGAAGTCCAACGATTTTGCCCAGATGCCCCCCACCTGGGTCGGCACCATGGGCCATGACCCGCTGCGTGACGAGGGCCATGCGCTGGCGCTCAAGCTGTCGCAAGCCGGTGTGCCTGTCATTCATCGTCACTACGCCCAAGCCATCCATGCGTGTATTCACTTCACCGCCGTCTCACCTGTGGGCCTGGAGGTGATGACTGATCTGGGGCAGTGGTTGAGCAAGGCGTAAATCAGAATTTGTCAGTGGTAAAGGGAAAGCAACGGCGCTGAAAGGCGCTTTGTATGGCCAACTCTCCTGGAGAGTTGGCCATTTTTTTTTTTTTTTGCTATTTTATTGGTAGCTGCTTGCGCTTGATTTATAAGCGCTACAAGGCTGTTTGTTATATGAGCTAGGGCATCGCTGGGGAAATTGCCGTTTCCCTAAGCATTCACGGCTGACATATCTCCAAAACTGATGGAGATTTTTTTGCCCAGGGCTGATGCAGCCTTGGCTAAGGTCGTCAAAGTGACCGATGGGTAAGCTGGATCCAGTAACCGATCTAACTGTGTGCGGCTAGTGCCCATGCGCCGTGCCATTTCGCTTTTGGAGACATGGCCCTCTTGCATGGACTGCTCAATCATGCAGGCAACGACCTTTTTGATGGCTGCCGCTTCGGCTTCTTCGAAAACACCTTCTTCGCGCAAAAAATCATCAAAGCTGGAACCGATGTATTCATTTTTCATTTCAAACCTTTCATTCGCTTTAAGCGTTCTTTGGCCAAATCCAAGTCGGGCTTTGGAGTCTTCTGGCTTTTCTTGATAAATCCGTGGAGCAGCACCATGGTGTTGCCGTTCACAACAAACAAAACGCGCGCTATTCGATGGATCAGCTTGGAGCGAACCTCCCAGATGTCCCCTTCAATATGATCAACCAACGGCAACCCAAGTGGCCATCCAAACTGCACCGCCAAAATGTCCTTGCCTACTTCGGATTTTTCAGCTTGAGGCAAGGATTTCAACCACTCGCGTACAGGCTCAGAACCACCATCACCTTGGCGGAAAAACACTGCTGTCAACCTTGGCCCATTCTTGATTGATTTATCCATTTTTTGAACTGTACCATTATTGATGCACCCTGGGGCCTGGTCTTCCGATGGACTCAAGTCTCGTAGGTCGGGTTAGCGTAGCGTAACCCGACATCTTCGTGCACTGATAGTCATCAGGTTTTGGGTAACTTGGCGAGGATCTCATCAACCTCATCGTCAATCCCTTGGTAGTAGACCGGCTTGCCATCCATTCCGAAGCTGAACTTGGGCTGAAAGGGGCGCTCTGGCTCGATGATGTGTTTCGAGTTTTCCCAATCAGGGTGGGGCTCGAAGTGGTTTTGCCGGGCAAATTCGATGCTCCCGAAAATGAGGTTGCGGGCATCTTCGTAGTCGATGGACTCGACCGGCATGTCAGTGCGGCGCATCATCGACTGGACGGACTCTGCGCTCAGGTTGGTATTGAAGAAAGTGTCTTTCACGCCCAGCAGCATCAAATCCACCAGATAGACACCAAACATGTATTTGCCATTGGGCAATTGGCGAATGACAAACACATTGGCCATGCCCTGTTGTTGCCAACCGACGTTGACGGCGCATTGGCTTACCGGGAACTGAGTGGCTTTTTTGATCTGGGCCAGCGGGTGTTCGCTGCTGAGTTGCTGTCCCTGGGCGTAGCAGCAAAACTTGTATTTTTTGCCGCTACCACAGGGGCAGGGCTGGTAGGGATCGGGTTTGTTTGTTTTCATGGTGCGGGTTTGTGTGAATGAAGGTCACGATTGGATTGAAGCTGTGTGCCATGTGAATTGTTGCGCAAGCGCTTGCGCCAAGTTCAGTTGTCTTGATCCGGCAGAAAAGCGCAATGGCACAAATTTCCGCTTGTTCGTGCGTTGTAGGAGCGCCGGCAGGCGCGAATCGCGGTTGCCACCGCTCCTACAAATGTCATTGGCATTCCTGAAAATAGCACAGGCTCCCCAGTGCGGATCAGGAAGTCTGAAGTTTGATCTGCGTTGCCATGCAAATAATAGCGGCTTGCGCTTATTGCATAAGCGCTACAGGCCAGTTTGATAAAAATCAGCCAACCGCCACCTTACCCAGCAACTCCATGAGCTGAACACGCTCTGCAGTGCTCAATTGGGATGAAATCGCCAACTCATAGTCATCCATCCGCTGGCGCATGCCCAGCAGTTCGTTTTTACCAAGATCGGTCACCACCAGGGCATAGCTGCGCCGGTCGCCCGCAATCGATTGGCGCTGAACCAAGCCGAGCGACTCCAGCGTGTCAATCACCTTCACCACGCTGGCACGGGTGATTCGCAACTCTTGCGCCAATTCAGACTGATTGATGCCTGAGCGTGTGCTGATGATGGACAGCGCCGTAAGCCTTGCCGGAGAAATCGCATTCGGCCCCAGCATCTGGAACAGCATCTCGTAGGTTCGCACCTGGGCAGATTTGATGGCATAGCCCAGGGAGTCTTTCAACAAATCCATGGCGGCGAAGGGATCGTTTTCAGGGCTTGAGCTGCCAGCCTGGAGCGGTGCTGGCTGATTTGACCTTGTGCGTATCACCACGGGTTTTCCCTAGTTCGAAAAAGAGGCTTTCAACTTTACCATAAGGCTAACTGTTAGCCTTGCTAACAATCTACCAAGCAAGCATCATCCAAGAGGCCACATGAACACGCCAGCACACACCGAAAAGCAACTTATCACTGTTGATATTGACGAGGCCATTGCCACCCTCACGCTTAATCGCCCAGAGAAGCGCAACGCCTTGAGCATGCACTTTGTGCGACAACTGCAAGCTTGTTTTGAAGCCCTGCCCAGCTCGGTGCGGGTGGTGATTCTCAACGGCGCTGGTGCACACTTTTGCGCCGGACTGGATTTGTCAGAGCTGTCCGAAACCGATGCCGGTGGAGGCATGCAGAACTCCATGCTGTGGTACGAAGCCTTTGCCAAAGTCCAGTTCGGGCGGCTGCCGGTGATTGTGGTGATGCAAGGCGCAGTGGTCGGTGGCGGGCTGGAGCTGGCGGCCACCGCCCATGTGCGGGTGGCTGAAGACAGCGCCTATTTCGGCCTGCCCGAAGGCCAGCGCGGCATTTTTCTGGGCGGCGGCGGCTCGGTGCGAGTCACCAAGCTGATCGGTTTCTCCCGCGTGACCGAGATGATGCTCACCGGCCACGTGCTCAACGCCACCGAGGCCCACGCCATCGGCCTGGTGCACTACGTGACCCCTGCGGGCGAAGGCATGCGCAAGGCGCGTGAGCTGGCCGCACGCATCGCCACCAACGCGCCTTTGTCCAACTACGCCATCCTGAGTGTGCTGCCGCTGATTGCCGAGCAACCCATGTCGCACGGGCTGATGACCGAGCAGCTCATCGCTGCCATCACCCAGGGTGCACCCGAAGCCAAAGAACGTGTCCACGCCTTTCTGGAAAAACGTGCGGACAAGGTTGGTCTGGCCGTGAACCCCTGAAACCATTTTTGACCGAAAGACATTTCCATGACAAGTATGAACATCCACCCCATCGTCCGCCCCCGTTCCGTGGCCATCGTCGGCCTGTCATCCAAACCCGGATCGGCAGGCCACGTGCTGCTGGGCAATCTGCTGCGCGGCGGCTATGACGGAGCGGTGCATCTGGTAGGCCGCAGCGGAGGAGTGATTGACGGGCGCACCGTGCTGACCGATGTGTCCCAGCTCCCCGAAGGCATCGACCTGGCGATTCTGATGGTGCCGTCAGAGGCCGTGTTGGACACGGTCAACGCCTGCGTGGCCCGGCGTGTGCGCGGTGCCGTCTGCTTTGCCTCTGGCTTTGCCGAAATGGGTGAAGAAGGTCGCGCCCAGCAGCTTGCCATCAGCGAAGCAGCGCGGGCTGGCGGCATGACCTTCCTCGGCCCTAACACCTTGGGCTACTACAACTACGTAGACGGCTTTTACGTGATGATGGTGGAGCAGGTGCTGCCGCCCCGCCTCGACCCCAGCGCTGGCCCGGCCATGGCAGTGGTGGCGCAAAGTGGTGGCATTGGGGCGCACATTGCCGCGTCGCTCAAAGCACGGGGCGTGCCCCTGTCCTACATGCTGACCACCGGCAACGAGGCGCAGATTGGCCTGGCCGAGATGCTGGAATTTTTTGCCGACGATCCGCACACCGGGGCCATCGTGGTGTATGCCGAGCAGGTGCGCTCAGCCCCGGATTTTCTGGCCGCCGCCCGGCATGCCCGCTCACGGGGCAAAGGTGTGGTGGTGTTCCACCCCGGGCGCAGCGAACGCTCTCAGGCCGCAGCGCAATCCCATACCGGTGCACTGGCAGGCAACCACGCCGCCATGCAACTGATGATGGAGCACGCCGGTGTGCTGATGGTGAACAGCCTGGAAGAAGTGGTCGACCTCGGCCAACTGATGCTGCGCTTTCCGCAAGCCCCCACCGGTGGCCTGGGCCTGGTCACCGCCTCAGGCGCGATGTGCGGCATTGTTCAAGACTATGTGGAACCGCTCGACCTGGAACTGCCACCGCTGGCCGAAGCTCAAGCCGAAGCCTTGCGTGCACACCTGCCAGCCTATACCCCACCGCGTAATCCACTTGATCTGGGCACCTTGATCGCCTGGAAGCCAGAGATCATCGAACTCGGTGTCGCAGCGGTATTGGCCGACCCTGCCGTGGGTTGCCTGTTGGCCTCCTTACCCATGCCGGGGCCAGAGGCGGCCCTGGTCTGGTTGAAATCCTTCCTGGCAGGGCAGGCCAGCAGCACCAAACCGGCCATTTTTGTCATGCACAACGAAGACGTGCCGCTGTACCCCGCCGTGCTGGAACTGGCGCAGCGCAGTGGGGCCATCGTGATGCGCTCCCCTGAGCGGGCCCTGCGTGCGCTGGCCCGCTTCACCCGTTTTGGCCGCATTCAAGCCGCCGTGGCCTCTGCCCCTGCTGAAATCCGCCTGCCATTGAACGACCTGCCCACACTGGGCAACGGTACGCAGGCCGAGTGGCAGGGCAAGCAGGTGTTGCGCAAGCTGGGTATCAAGACTCCCGAAGGAGCTCTGGCCACCACGCCGAATGAAGCGGCCCAGATTGCCGCAAAAATTGGCTACCCGGTGGTCATGAAAGCCCAGGCCGCCACCCTGGCGCACAAGAGTGAGGTGGGCGGCGTGTTGCTCAACATTGCCGATGAGTCTGCGCTACGTGCGGCCTGGAGCCAGCTCTATGCCAATGTGGCACGTGCGGATGCCACGCTGGTGCTCGATGGTGTTCTGGTCGAAGCCATGGGTGAGCGTGGTCTGGAGCTGGTGGTCGGGGCCAGCCGCGATGCCCAGTGGGGGCCGATCCTGATGGTGGGCTTGGGCGGTATCTGGGTCGAGGCCTTGGGCGACGTGCAACTGTTGCCGCCGAACCTGCCGCAGGCGGCCATCATCGACAAACTCAAGAGCCTCAAAGCCAGCAAACTGTTGACCGGTTTCCGTGGCACACCGGCGGTCGACCTGGAAGCCGTGGCGCAGGTCGTGGCCACCATCGGCCAGCTCATGCTGGCACGCCCGGACATCACCGAGGTCGACGTGAACCCGCTGGTGGCCTACCCAAGTGGCAAGGGCGTGATCGCGCTGGATGCGCTGGTGGTGACGCAATAAAACCTATCGATGTCATGCCTCAGCTTGATGCCACAGATTCAGACTTCCTGCTCCGCCGGATAAGTCGGTTGGCACACCTGTCTGGTTATCGGGGCGTTGTAGGAGCGTCGGCAGGCGCGAATCGCGGCTTCCACCGCTCCCACAAGTGCCATTGCTCATTCCTGAAAATCAAGCTGTGGCCTGAACCGGGTCAGGAAATCTGAGATTGACTGTGCCCACAACAAGGGTTCGCATGTGTTGGGTGGTCTGAACCTGCGTTGAACGCACCCAGACACGTCGCCAGTGTCTGGGCAAAAATTTGTCAGTGGAAAAGGGAACGCAACTGCGCTGAATGGCGCTTTCCATGGCCAACTCTGCTGGAGGGTTGGCCATTTTTTTTTTTTTTTTGAGTTTCACTATAAAAATAGTAGCTGCTTGCGCATATTTGATGGGAGTTACAAGGCTGTTATATGCTTGAATTTGAGTGAAATGAGCGTCATTTGGGGCCAAATTGCTCTTGGCAGTGGCCAATGAGCATGCCACAGCTCGCATACCATTGGATTTGGCGCTTGCCCATTTCAATCGGCTCATTCGGCGCGCGATGTGGCGGTGCTTCACTTCAAGATGCACGACTTTCATCAGCAACATGGCAAAGCTGAAGACGCATACGTTCATCAGGAGAAGTGTTTTGCCATTCTGGAGGGCTTTGCCCAGGCGGGCAGGCCGGTGGATGTGGACATGCGCCAGATTCACGCGAAGTTGAAGCAAGTTTTCCAGAACACCGGGGAATGAAGTAACGCGGCGTTGATGGAAGCCTCTGAGCGGAATGTGCTTAGTTGCTACTAATTCAAGAGCTGTTTGCGCATACGCCATAAGCGCCAGAACCCTGTTTTATACGCAAACATCGGCAACCCAACACATGCCCCGCCTGCGGGTCAACCCCAAGCCGGTAGCGGCTTTATCACCCTAGAATGTTTCCACAGGGCCACACGCCCGAAGGCACGGGGGGCCGACCATGACTGGGCGGAAAAAGTTGTCATTGATCGCCATCACTCCGGGCACACCCATTCATGTGTTGAAAGGATTGCGGCGATGAAGACCAAACCCCTGCGCACCCTGCAAATTGCACTTGGCTTGAGCGGCAACGCGGTGGATGGCCGATATGGCCCCAGCACCCGAGCGCTGGGGCAAACCACCTTCAACCCCGCCACCCCCACAGATGGGCACAGCTGGCGCGGCGGCAGCACCACATCCACCCACGGCTGGGGCATCGCCTTTGACTTTGACCCCGACCACAACCCGCTCAAATGGGACCAAAACCGCGCCCGCCTGGCCCAACCCGAGTACGCCGCCTGGTGGCAGTGTTGGGAGGCCGAAGGCTGGGTCAGCCTGGAGCGCAGCCGCAACTGCGACTGGATGCATGTGCAGGCGGCACGGGTGTGAGCGCAAGCCGGGCAAAAACCTCTGCAATCGCTCCAGGCAGCACCGCTTCCACCGTGCACTTGGCGGCTTGTGGATCACGTAGACCGGCATCCAGCGGGGTGATCGGGCAATGGACTAGCGCACCGTTCTGGCTGGCAAACCGAATGTGTGTCAACTCTCGCCGGGTCCACTCAGCCTTGGGTGAGGCGTAGCTATCGGTGTGAAGCGTCACGGCCAACTTGGCACTCTGAATAGCTGCATCAAGTGATGTGGTCATAACTTCTTGCGCACACAGATTGATTTCCTCTGCCACTTTGCGTGGCATGGCCCATTGGTCAAACCAGGGTGCAAACTTGTGCCGTGCCATCAGTGCGGCGGCCTGCATGGCCAGCAGTGGGGCTTCTTTTCTGCGGTAGCTGATAAAGCCTGTTGGCATGGTGGCCACACCGCGAACATGCGCCTCCAAATAGGCAGCCTTCCTGGCGGGCACGATTCGGGGTGTCTGAAAATGGCGCAAGCCGGGCGCGTAGGCCGTAAACACTTGAACTTCCGACGCAAGACAAGGTAAGTTCGGCTGATCCAGTACTGCGTTCAGCGTGGGGCCAAAATCATTCCACGGCAGATAGCAAGAGCCCGGCATCATGGCATCAACAGCGTAAGAAAAGTCGCCAAAGAACCATTTCTCGTAGCTGGATAGAGGGTCAGTTAGAGGCTTCTTATGAGCTTTTCCAATCACGATGCGGGCATCTAACGAAGGCGGCAGGCACCAGCCGTCATGACGCAACACGCTGAAAAGCCAGATGACCATGGGTTGGCCCGATAGAGCCTTTTGATAGAGCCAGGTTTGACCAAACCCATGTCGAACCGGGTGTTTCAGTGCGGCGGTAGCCACATCAGTGTTGGCCAGTGGCACACCCTGTCCGTCACCCACTCGGCGCTTGATGTACACCAATAGATGCATCGGGCTCACTTGTATGAGGCTACCCGTGCAAGGTACTCGTCAGCCGCCGCCCGCTCAGTGTCCTTCGTCTCAGTCACGCCCTTATAAGCAGGCAACAAGAACATCGCCGTGTCGTACACCGATGCCCAGGAATGCTGGTTGCGCACCCGCAAATGCAGGTTGTTCAAGCCGGACAAAATGCCGTCCATGTAGACGGCCAAGTTACCTTCAATCAAGCCTTCGAGCAACTGCACTTCTTGCTGGCCCACCACGCTCCAGAAGTCGGGTTTTTGTGCATCTTGCAAGGCCAAAGAGCGGCGAATGGCTGTCACGTCTTGTGCACTGGGGGCCGGATTTTCAGGTGACAACCAATACAAGCGTAACTGTGCCGCGCAGCGTTGCATCAGGGCGTAAAAAAGGTTGCTTTGGTTCAGCGCCTCGGCTTTGGCGTAGGCTGCCTGCATCTGGCGCAAATTGTGTTCTACCTGGGTGCTGGCATCAGGTTGCATCACCAGCCGTTTGTAGGCTGAACCCAAAATGCAATGCCGTTCGGCGCTGGGGGCCATCAGCACCAGGGCCTCGATTTGCATGATCACGGCCTTAAGTTCATCTTGGCTTGCGCCTGGCAGTCGCGCCCTGATGTTGAGTTGTTGCTCTCGGGCCACCAGGCTGGCAGAGCCGTCTGGGGCAGCCACGGCCACATCCAGCCATGCCAAGGCTTTGGCCTTGTCGCCGACATCGCGCCAGGCCAGGCCCAGTGCCTGGGCCACCTCACCACAGGTTTTCCATGCGTCGGGTGAAACGGCCTGCATTTGCTCCAGCCTGTAGCGCAACTGCATGCGCTGGGCATCGGTGGCATCTTGGGCTTCGCAGGTGAGGGTTTCCAACGCCAGCAGCAATTCGTCCTGGGTGGGCAGTACGGGTGTTTGACTGGGGCGAACAGTGGGGGCTTCTTGCCCGGCATGTCCTTGCAGGGTCCAGGCGGGGTCGCCGTAACACTGGTAGGCGGCCCAGGTGTTGCTTTCTCGATTGCGGTTGTAGGCATCGTGCCGGGCAGTGTGTATGGCCGCAGCAAAGTTGCTGCCGCGCTTGAGTGCACCATAGAAACCCAGCGCAAAGGCTTGTGCTGCATCGTCATCCACCGCCCACCCGGCTGCCACCACGCAACGCACGCCGTTGCGTATCAGTTGTTCGGCCACGTTGGCGGCAAACAGCGTGTGTTTCGGGTGCTTGGGTTGCTCGGTTTTTCCAAGATGGCAGCAGTTGATAAACACCAGTTCGGGCACGCTCGGCATGCTCTCGAACTCGGTGGGGCCAAACACCAGTCCGCCAGACATCAGCATGCCAGTGTGGCCACTGGTCTCGTTGTACACCCCATGACCTGCCATGTGGATGATCTTCCACGGGCGTGCCAATGCGGGTTTGACAATGCTTAAAAAGTCGCAGTCCAACAGCAGTTGTGCTTGGGATTCAAACAGCGCCGCCACCGCGGTTGCCTCGGCGCGTGCACCCGGCAGATCGGGCATGGCGGGCTTGGGGTCTAGCTTGGGTGCGCCTACCACCAGGATGTCATCGGTCAATGCATCTGTGGGCTGACGTCGGAACGACTCGACGCGCATTTTGCGCACCAGCGCACCGCTCAAACGCAGTGCCCATGGCTCGCGGGCCTGGGTTTGTTGAGCGTCGCTGTCATCCACCATTTCCCATGGGTAGGCCGCCGTGTCAGAGTCCACTTCAAAAACCAGCGTGTTGGCCATGCCCAGGTGGGCTTTGAGCTCTTGCGGCAGCAAAAGCTGAAACAGGCTGCGTGCAAGGTCGGCGTCAAACTGGGTATGGCGTTCGGCTGCGGCCACCAGCGCATTGACCAAGTCGCGTTGGGTGAATTTGTCCAACACTTCCGAGCGTGCCCGCGTGGTGCTGAGTGAAAACTCCAACTCAGCCTGGTGCGTGTCTTGTGCACTGGTTTTTTGGCTGATACGGATCAAATCGTAGTTGGTACCTCGGTAGTGACCGCCCGCGGGCTGGCTGCGTGCGCCGTCCAGCGTCCGAATCTGGGGCAGCAGCACTGCGGGCAGGGCTCCTGCATCGATGGCGGCACGCAAGGTGTGCCACGCCTCCAAGGCGCGGTTGTGAAACAGCTCCACCACCTGCAAGCGTGTCACGGGTGGCCAGGTGACTGCGGCTGAGGCAGTTGCCAGACGGGCATTGGCATCAAGCACGCCCTGAATCAGCGCCGTGACCGACTGGCCGATGGACAAGTTGCCGCCGCTGCCCAATGTGGTTGCGCTAAGCGTGATGCCCACTTCACCGTTGTCTGGTTTGGCAAGATGTCTCTGGTAGGCCAGCACTGCTTGGCGTACCGCTGTCACCAGTGTGTTGGGTTGCAACTCACCTTCGTCACCCAGTCCAACCACAATGGCGGCTTGGGGTCGTGGAAAGGCAAACGGGTTGTTGGGGGCAGCAGATTGGTTGATGAATATTTGGTGTTGCCCCAATTGGTCGGGATACAGGCCCAGGGTCAGAGCCTCTTGCAGCGCGTTACCCATCAGCCCATTGACCACCCACTCCGAGCCGGTGAGCGCCATGGATCGGCTGTGCCCCAGCAGCAAGGGCTCGCGGACGAACTTCAGGTCGCCATTGAGAACTTCGACGGTTAGGCCTGGGCCGCTGCGCGACAAGTCGGGCAAAGTGCTGCGGGTGGGCATGCTGCCCATGGCGGCGGCCAGCAGGGTTTGTTCGTTGATGGGGGTGGCATCGCTGGGCTGGGCGTTGTCACGCAGGCGGGGCAGGGCACGCACACTGCGTGGGGCGTTGAGCATGGCAGATGCATCCCCCCGAGTCGCCCAGCTTGTCAAGCCCGACGAAGTGGTATGCCCGCTCGTCAGCAACTCCACATACGCATCAAAATTGGCTTTGACCTTGGGCAGATCGCCGTGAGCGTGGTCGGTCTTCCAGGTGGCGACACCAGGCAAGCGGGCCGCCTCCCAGGTGACCCGGCCATCGCCCTCTGGCGTGCTCAGGTAGTGCATGCCGCGCTCGTCCCAGGCTACGCCACACGGGGTGTCTGGCGCTTGCCCCAGCACAATGGTCAGTTTGCTGGCATCAGCCAGCAAGACCGGTAGTTGTGCATCCAACTGCTGGCGCAGAGTTGCGGCCTGGTTCAAATCACTTTGTGAAGGTATCGCCCAGCGATAGGCGGCAACTTGCTCTTCAGTGTCGTGCCAGGTGCGTGAGGCCAGCGCGGCGTTGTAGTCTTTGGCACCCATTTGCTCCCAATACTGTGCGCTACTGAGCTGCAGGTTGGGATCGGTCAGGCCCGCTTGCAGTTGCAACAGGCCGGGGAACTGTGCCATTTTTTGGCGTGCTTTCTGCTCTTGAAAAGCACCCCCCACGGTGGACAGAAAACGGCCAAAGTTATCGTCACCGGTGTAGATGCTCATGGGAGCCCATGAGCCAGCATTGGGTGGCCCCAGCAGCAACACACGTGCGCCCTGTGTTGCCAGCATGTCCTGCCACACTTTGGGGGCTTGTAGTTGCATGACCCGCAACACCATGCTGCCCATCGAATGGGCCAGCACACGTACCGGCTGGTGGCTGGTTTTACGGCGATCCAGCAACTGCTGGACGCACTGGGCCAGCAGTGCTGCGCTGTCGCTCAACGAGACGCGCCAGTCGTAACCAAAGGGCAGCACCTCGTGGCTGCCGCGCAGGTGATGAATCAAGTCGTCGTAGTAGCTCTCTACCGGGCCGTCTTCGCTGATGTTTGGTGTAGTGATGTCGAGGCGTTCCATCATGCCAAACAAGCGCCACCACGCCAGCCATTCGCGCGTGTTGCCGCGTTTGAGGTTGCTGCCAACAATGCCGGGCAACACAATCACAGCGGGTAGCGAGCCGTCGCCCAATGGGGCAGTTAAGCCACGTGTACCGCTGGAGTCTTGACCTGTGCGAGACAGCGGGCCGATGGGGGCAAAGCCGTCGGGATGCTCCTGGATCAGCGCTTGCGCGATGCCATTGGCGGTGCGGTCATTCTTGAAGTAGCTGAAGTGATCGGTTTGGCCACTACGGTCAAGCAGAAAACTGGCCTCGTCGGTGCGTGCCATGCCGCCATACATGGAGCTGGTTTGCACCACCAGGTCGTTATCAGTCCAGTAGTAGCTGTCGGCCAGCAGGGTTTTGACCCAAGACACCAAAGAGTCGCCGGTGATGTCGCCAGCTACCACACGCAGTGCACTGGGCGCTGCGGGGCCTGCCTGATTCAGCCATTGCACCACGGCGCTGCTGCGGCGCATGGCCTCAATGCCGGGCATGCTTTCGGGCTTGGCTCGCTCACGGGCAATCGCGTCAGCAAAACGCACCAAGCTCGGCAATACGGGCAAGTTGACCCGCTCCAGCAGCCAGGCGAATGCACTCAAATAAGCGTCCAGCCGGTTCGATGCCAGCAGCGTGCCATAGGCCGGGCAGGCCACACGCACAATGCGCTCCACCTTGACCTGTTTGCTCTGCAACATTTCGCCCAATGCACGCAAGTCCTGGCGATGCTGGGTGTAGGCATCGCCTTCAAACACGGCCAAGTCGGCATCGGTCACGCCCTTGCTGGCACGCAGCAACACCTCGGCCACCAGACCGCCGCGCGAATGGGTGACCAAGTGCAGCCGTGCACCTTGGGGCAGACTTTCTGCCAGTACCAGCGCATTGGCAATCGGGCTGCGCATGACCGTGCCATGGTCGAGTGCATAGACCTGTCCGGCATAGTGTTGAAACAATTGAGCCACCAGCCCAGAGTGCCCGCCCCACCACTTGCCAAAGGTGGATTCGGTATCCACAAACGTGCCATGGATGAGCACCAGCGTTGGATCAGTGCTGGCCTGTATCTTGACGGTGCTGGCTGACTTCAGGCTACCAAGCTCGGTTGGCTTGAGCGCATAGACCCCCTCATTCACCTGCTCGTCCAGGCGCTTGCCAAGTTCTGCAGCCGCCAGCTTGGCCAGCTCATCTCTGGGATCCAGACCAACCAAATCCAGAGCTTTGAACACCAGGTCGCTGATGATCCCACGGTTGGCCCCACCCATGCCCTGCCACTGTGCGTTGATGGGTACTTGCACCACGCCTGGTTCCAGGGGCACATCTCCTGCCCCACGAGCAGCGGAACCCGAGGGGCCAACCTGGGCGAGCAGCAGGTCGCGGGCGTTCTCAGGGGACAAGCGCAGTTTCAAATCCGGGCCTTGTCCATTGCCCAGGGTGATGACCACGGTGTCTTCGCCGGGTATGGCTTGCAAGCGCTGCACTGCGCCCACGCCCCGCGCGGTGGTGACCAATCGCACCGAGCGAATGTGCGGCTGCGTGGTGTCTGCCGGGCTGGCAATTTCACCGGGAATCAGAAAGGTGATGGGGGTTGGCACAGTTTGTCTCCTTGAATACTGGGTTTGACCCAGTTGGCCCCGCACGCCAAGCGCAGTGAGGCGGTTGCAATGAACACACTGCGCCCTTTCAGGCACGGTGTGTGATGTTTGCGGGCCATCGCTGCGAAAGCCCTCCCTTGTGTGGCGGCAACCTAAACAGGCTGCTGATACAGGGGGCATTTCACACACCTTTGGAATTGAGTGGCAATCAGGGTATTCCCGAGGTTGTGGACTGGGAGATAGATTGTTCAGTGGAAAAAATATCAGCACCACAAGTGATAGCGTGTGTGCTATTTGTTTTGTAGCTGTTTGCACATTACCATCAAGCGCTAGAGGCTAATTATTCATATAACACCACCCCAAGCTGCGCCATGACCCAGAAAACTGTTTTCATCAGCTATAGCCACAAGGACGAGGACTGGAAGAAAAAGCTACTGCCGCAATTGCAGTCACTGGTCACAGCAGGGGTTGACATGGTGGTCTGGCAAGACCGCATGATTGACGGCGGTGAGCAGTGGTATCCCGAAATTCGAACCGCCATGAGCCAGTCTGCGGTGGCGGTGCTGTTGATCTCACCGGACTTTCTGGCCTCTGACTTTTGCGTCAAGGAAGAAGTGCCCGCGCTGCTCAAGCGCCAGGAAGAGCAGGGCATGCTGCTGATTCCCGTGCTGCTGCGCCCCTGTGTCTGGAAGGCGCACCGCTGGCTCAGTGCCCGCCAGATGATCCCGCGCGACGGTCAGTGTGTGGCCGTCAACTATGCGGGTGATCTGGCCGACACCGTTTTCGCGGAGGTGGCCAGCCAGGTGTATGAGCACTTGCATGTCGCGTCGACAGACGAGTTGATGTCAGTAGATTCGGTCATGACCCCACCCGCGCCACCCAGCCCCCAGCTCGACCTGACGCGCCTGCCCGACACCGGCTCCGCACTCTTTGGCCGCGATGCCGAGCTGGCGTTGCTCGATGCTGCCTGGAATCCCACCGACGGTAGCGCTCTGCCGGTGCGGGTACTGGCCTTTGTGGCCCACGGCGGTGTGGGCAAGTCCACACTGGTCAACCACTGGCTGGCCGAGCTGGCGCGTGAAGACTACTCAGGTGCCAGCCAGGTGTTTGGCTGGTCGTTTTACAGCCAGGGCGTGCGTGAGCAAACCGCCGCCTCGTCAGACGCATTCATCGACGCAGCGCTGCGCTTTTTTGGCGACGCAGACCCCAGCGCCGGTTCCCCCTGGGACAAAGGCAGCCGCCTGGCCCATCTGGTGGGTAGCCAGCGTGCCCTGCTGGTGCTGGACGGGCTGGAGCCCTTGCAGTCGCCCCAGGCGTTTGACCGTGGCACG
>VIKI01000012.1:12324-32674 GCA_008080595.1 Comamonadaceae bacterium | reverse complement strand
ACCCTGGCCCGCCGGTCCCAAGGCCTGTGCCTGATCACCACCCGTGAGCCGCTGACCGAGCTGGCAGGCAAGCCCGGTGTGCAGGCGCAAGACCTGGAGCAAATCAGCGCCCAAGCGGGTCGGGCGCTGCTGCGCACAGCGGGTGTGGTCGGTACCGATGCCGAGTTGTTGGACTTGGCCCAACGCTTTGGCCCGCACGCCTTGGCGGTGTCGCTGCTGGGGGTGTACCTGTATGCCCAACCCGGCCACGGTGTCGCCGCCGCCAAGGCGGTGGAAGACCTGCCGGGGGCCGCCCCCATAGACCGCGTGCTGGCTGCGTTTGAACGTTTGCTGGGCGACGGCCCGGCGCTGGAAACCTTGCGCCTGCTGGGCCTGTTTGACCGCCCGGCCGATGCGGCTTGCCTGTCCGCCCTGCGCCAGACTCCGCTCATCCCTTGCCTGAATGATCACCTGGTGGCGCTGGATGCTGCCGCCTGGCGCGGTGTGCTGGCCCGGCTGGAAAAGCTGCGGCTGGTTCAGGTGCAAGATGACGGGGCAGGGCAGGCCACGGTGGATGCCCACCCGCTGATTCGTGAACACTTTGCGGCACAACTCCAAGGCGGCGAGGCCTGGCGTGCTGGCCATCAGCGGCTGTTTGAGCACCTGTGTGCCAGCACGAAGGAGGGTGACAGCCCCACGCTGCAAGACTTGCTACCGCTGTATCAGGCTGTGGCGCATGGTTGTTTGGCGGGGCTACAGCAGCGGGCTTGTGATGAGGTTTATTACGCCCGCATTTGCCGCGGAGGTGAAGCCTACAGCACAAGAAAACTTGGTGCATTTAGCTCTGACCTCGGGGCTGTCGCGTGCTTTTTTGAGCAGCCTTGGCAGCGTGTCTCAGCCTCACTGACCGAGGATGACCAAGCCTGGCTGCTGAACCAAGCCGCCTTCCGGTTGCGCGCTTTGGGGAGGCTGGGGGAAGCGCTGGAGCCTATGCAGGCTGGGTTGCAGATGCTCGTGCAACAGGAGAAATGGAAACAAGCCGCCGCCGCCAGCAACCTCAGTGAGCTGGCGCTGACGCTGGGCCATATCCTGGGCGAAGACCCCAGTTCGGCCCTGCAGTCTGCCGCGCAAGCAGTGGTCTACGCAGACCGCAGTGGTGATGCATTCCTACAAATGGCCTTTCGCACCACCCATGCCGATGCCCTGCATCAGGCGGGTCAGCAGACCGAGGCGCTGCAATTGTTCCGCGAGGCGGAAGCCATGCAGGTCAAGGATCAACCCAGCGATCCGCTGCTGTATTCCGTGCAAGGTTTTCAGTATGCTGACTTGCTGCTGGCATCGCCCGAACGGGCGGCCTGGTGTGCCTGCCTGCAACCTGCGGGTGACCACCCGGCAAGACTGATTGAAGTACTGGATGATGTCGAACAGCGTGCATCCAAGGCACTCGCCATTGTCCTGAATGGTTCACGCACTCTTCTCGATATTGCCTTGAATCACCTGACCCTGGTTCGCACAGCGCTGTATATGGCGGTGTTGCAGGCGGGCATCCTCGACCCCACTGCACCTGCCTGGGTTGCCAGCGGGCGTATCGCCACTGAAATCAACCAGGCTGTGGACGGCTTGCGTAGCGCCGGACAACAAGATCAAATCCCCCGCGCCCTGCTCACCCGCGCCTGGCTGCGTCACCTGCAAGGCCACACCACCGGCCCCAACAGTGCCCAAACCGACCTGGACGAAGCCTGGGAGATTGCCGAGCGTGGCCCGATGCCGCTGTTTCAGACCGACATTTACCTGCACCGCGCTCGGCTGTTTCTGCACCAGTTGCCCTACCCATGGCACAACGCCGACGGTAGCCCGCGCCGCCCACAAGACGACCTGGCTGCCGCCCGCCAGCTGATCTTCCAACACGGCTACCTGCGCCGACAAGAAGAGCTGCAAGATGCCGAAGCCGCTGCCGGTGTGACGGTGTTGAATCACCCTGTTTGAAGCTATGAAGTTGATAGCTTCTTGCGCATATAGAACAAGGGCTAGAGGCTAATTTGTGCATCAAGTGTCGGGCTATGCAGCGTCCACCGATTATGGGTAAAAAGTGCCTGCAAGCAAGGTGTCATATGCGCAAGCAGCTACATAAAATGTAGCAATTCCTGGCCGTGTTCACACCTGCACCGGTGTGTTCAGTGGTTTGCCCAACCCCCGCATTGAAAGAGGTTCCCATGATGACGATGAAAACACCTGGCGTTTATATCGATGAGATCAACGCTTTTTCCAGTTCGGTGCTGGCGGTGGCCACGGCTGTGCCGGCTTTTGTGGGCTATACCGAAAAAGCCGACAACAGCGGCAAATCGCTGAGTCTGCAGCCCTGGCCGATCCGCTCGATGGCGGAGTTTGTGCAATATTTTGGAGCTGGCCCTGCGCCGCAGTTCAGCCTGGCTAAGGTGAGCGCTGCGTCGGCAACACCCGCAAGCTCTGCGACCAGCGCAGCATTGTCTTTGTTGAATGCAGACTACCTGCTGACCCAGGTGCAGGGCCGCTACCTGTTGCACGCCAGCCTGCAGTTGTTTTTTCAGAATGGTGGCGGCACTTGCTACATCGTGTCGGTTGGCAGCTACAGCGATGCGGCGGCGGACGCGCTGATGACGGGTGTTGACCAACTGGTGAATGTGCGGGAGCCGACCCTGCTGGTGATCCCGGATGCGATGCTGCTGGCTGCGGCCGATGGCATCCGCGTGGCGCAGCACATGCTCCAGCATTGCGGCGATGTGATGAAGAACCGGATGGCGATTCTGGATGTGGCCGACGGTTACCGCAGTCGGCAAGACCCTGCGGGTGACCCGATCTCTGCGTTTCGCAATGCGCTGGGGGACAACAGTCTGGACTACGGCGTGGCCTACTACCCCTGGCTACACACCAACATCACCACCCCCCAGCATCTGGGCTACTGGCAGCTGGATGCTACGGGCCAGGCCACGTTGCAGAGCTTGTTGATCACCGAGCTCAACCCGGCTGCCCAGGCCGGGCAGATCCAGACCCTGATCGACGGCATCACCCAGACCGGTGCGTCACCACAAGCGCAGACGGCGTTGAGCCAGAGTCTGATGGCGCTGAGCCCGGTTTACAGCTCGATCCTGACGCAGATGGCCGCCATCCTCAACCTGCTGCCACCGGCTGCGGCGCTGGCGGGCGTTTACACCACGGTGGACAACAACAGCGGGGTGTGGCAGGCACCGGCCAATGTGAGCCTGAATGCGGTCACTTCGCCCAGTGTGTTGCTCAACGATGCCGAGCAGGGCGACCTGAACGTCACACCGCAAGGCAAATCCATCGATGCGATACGTGTGTTTCCCAACTTGGGGATCATGGTGTGGGGCGCACGCACGCTGGACGGCAACAGCCAGGACTGGCGCTTCATCAGCGTGCGGCGAACCATGATCATGCTTGAAGAGTCGATCCGCCAGGCGCTCCAGAGCTATGTGTTTGCGGCCAATGATGGGGCGACTTGGGCGGCAGTCACCCGCATGATCAGCAATTTCTTGACCGGCATCTGGCAGCAAGGCGGTTTGGTTGGGGCCACGCCAGCGGATGCGTTCGCAGTGAGCTGCGGGTTGGGTCAGACCATGACAGGGCAAGACATTCAGGATGGCCTGCTGATCGTGACCGTGATGGTGGCACTCATCCATCCGGCAGAATTCATGGTTTTCACGCTTGAGCAGCAGATGGCAACTGCTTGAGTCGTGCGGGAGCTGGTGACATCACACAAACCGGAGGCAGCTATGGTTGCGGGCAGCGAGATTCTGGACAAAGGGCAGTTAGGGGTCTACCACCTCAAACGGATTTGGCACAAATCCCAGGCTACGCTGCGCCGGCAGCCACTGGCCGAGCTGTTGCCGCAAGAAAACCAGCTTGATCACGTGGTGCTTGACAGCATCGGGCTGGGGGCGGTGCAGCCCCATCACTACCTGTTTCACAGTCAGCCGACGTTTGCCGAGTTTGAGGCCTGGATCGTGAACATGCTGGGTGCGCCCCCGGCCTCGGACATCGTGGCCCAAACCAACCACATCGTGGATGCCTGGTTGGCAGGGCATTGGCGTGATTACCCGGCGGACGAGGTGATCTCTAACCCGGTGCTCAGCCCCGAGGACATGGCCTGCTGGCAACAGAACGGCTATGTGGTGCTGCGGCAAGCCATTTCCCGTGAAGACGCCCAGGCCACCGAGCAAGTCGTCTGGGACTTTCTGGGCTTGTCGCCGGATCAACCCGATCAGTGGTACCAGCGCGGGCAACTTTTCTGGGCCGATCTCTACCAGCATCCGCTCCTGAACCGCAACCGCGCCTCGCAGCGTATTCGCCAAGCCTTTGCCCAGCTGTGGGGGACGGAATCACTCATCACCTGCGTGAACCGGGTCAGCTTCAACCCGCCGGTGCGCGAGGGCTTTGACCACTCTGGCCCGAGCCGCTTGCACTGGGATTTCAGCCTGGCTTTGCCCTTGGAATTTGATGTGCTGGGCATTCTGTATTTGAACGATGTGGCCGCCAACCAGGGCGCTTTTCGTTGTGTGGCGGGTTTTCACCGGAAGATCGATGCATGGCTGGCCGACCTGCCCGCTGGGGTCAACCCGCGGGATGTGGATATGGAAGATGCCGGAGTTGTTTCCATTGCCGCCAACGCTGGCGACCTGGTGATCTGGAATCAGGCGCTGCCCCACGGCAGCGGCCGGAATGTGGCCGATATGCCGCGCATCGCCCAATACATCACGATGTACCCGCCTGACCGCAGGGTGAACCCGGTCTGGCGTTGAGGCTTGTTGATGGTGTCTTTCAAAACGCCCAGCTGCCCAACTCAAACAAGTCAAACCCGCTGCTGCGCCCGCCCAGGCAGCGGCCCAGGAAGTCTTCGGTTTTGCGGTAGTAGCTCAGGTTGTCGCTCCACTTCTGGGTGCCGTGGCCGGCGCCTTTGAACAGCACAAACTCCACCTCTTTGCCTGCATCGCGCAGTGCCTGCACCATGCGGGTGGATTGGTCGAGCTTGACGCGCGGGTCGTTGGCGCCATGCAAAATCAAGAGCGGCCTGCGCACATCTTTGGCGCGGTACAGGGGTGATTTGCTGTCCATCGTGGCCCGATCCTGGGGCTTGGCCGGATCGCCCACGTAGCTGATCCACCAGGGTTTGCTCAAGGCCCAGTACGGTGGTGCTTTGTCAATCAGGCTGGCCAGGTCAGACATACCCACAAAGCTGATGCCGCAGGCAAAGCGCTCCGGGGTGAATGTCATGCCGACCAGGCTGGCATAGCCGCCGTAGCTGGCCCCCATGATGGCCACTTTGGCCGGGTCGGTGATGCCTTGGCGGATCAGCTCGTCCAGACCGTCCAGCAGGTCGTCGTGCATTTTGGCGGCGAACTGGCCCTGGGCGGCTTCCTGAAAGCTGCGCCCGTAGCCGCTGGAGCCACGGTAGTTGACTTGCAGCACGGCGTAGCCCCGGTTGGCCAGAAAGCTGGGCATGGTGTCGCCACTGCTCCAGTGGTCCCGCGCCCAGGGTCCGCCGTGTACGTACAGCACGGTGGGCAGGTGTTTGCCCGAGCTGCCTCTGGGCAGGGTCAGGTAGGCGTGCAGGGCCAGGCCGTCGCGGCTCTGAAAAGCCAGCGGTGTTTGCTGCGGCAGCGGGCTGAGGGCGTGGATGCGGCTGCGGGTGGTGTCGCCCAGCACGGTGAGTTCACCAGTGCTGAGCTTGAACAACACATGTTGGCCACCGGTGGCGGTGGCAACCGTGGCGGTGATCAGGTTTTCGTCCCGGCTCAGGCTGGTGGGCTGAATGCGCAAATGCCCAGGGTAGTGCGCTTGCAGGCGTTGCACGGCGGTCTGCAGGCCTGGAGTCAAAGCCTTCAGCTCCTGGTAGTCAGGGTCAAGCGTCAGCAGCAGCGGTTGTTGGGTTTGCGGGCTGATGAAGACCTGGCTGATGTCAACGCGCGGGTCGGCATACACCACCTCTTCCTGCCCGTTGCTCAAATCGATTTTGACCAGAGCCAGCTTGTCGCGGCCGCGGTTGGACACGGCCCAGACGAAGGTGTTGTCTGACCCCACTTCAAGCGGGTGCACGGTGTCAAAGTAACTCAGACTGAACAGGGCTTGCCAGGCTTGATCTGCGGCGGGCGTGTATTTTTCATAGACCCACAAGGCCTCTTGTTTGCGCACCCGCCCGAGCAGTTGGCCTTGTGCGTTGGTCAGCCAACGGGCCACGTCACCCGGGTTTTGTGCCAGCAGCTTCAGCTCGCCCGTGGCGTGGGTGTAGTGGTACAGGTCAAACACCTTGGGGTCGCGCCGGTTGTTGGTGATCAGCAAGTCGGCGCTGTCTTTGATGCGGGTGTGCAGGCCCGAGGTGGAGCCGGGAAACGGGGTCAGGTCTTTGCCTGGTGCGCTCAGGTCAAAGCTGTCGAGCTGGAAGATGTGGGTGTTTTCGTCTCCCGCATGGTCAGCCATCAGCAGGATGTGGCGGCTGTCCTGCGCCCACTGCGGGTGGGCCAGCGTGCGCAGGCTTTGCACGTTGCCTGTGCTGAGGTTTTTGACAAAAATGCCTTGTCCCAGGCCCTTACGTGCCAGCCACATCAGTTGCTGGCCGTCAGGGGAAATCTGGTAAAGCCCGTTGCCGTCCCAGTCGGCCACGTACTGGCGCACCGGGATCAGCGCTGGCAGGGTTGGAGCGCCATTGGGGGCTGCTTGCAAACTGGGGTGAAGGGCGGGGGTGCTGCAAGCGGCCAGCGTCAGGGTCAACAGCAGGGTGAGGGTGGTTTTGAGGATCATGGTACGGTGGGTGAAGCGGATGGGGTAGGGTGATATTCCAGAATGTCGCCCGGTTGGCAGTCGAGCACGGCGCAAATGTGCTCCAGCGTGTCAAAGCGCACACCCTTGACCTTGCCGGATTTCAGCAGCGAAATGTTTTGTTCGGTGATGCCGACTGCGGCGGCCAGGTCGCGTGAGCGCATCTTGCGCCGGGCCAGCATCACGTCCAGGTTGACGATGATCGGCATCAGACAAACCCCCGGTTTTCTTCGGCAATGTCCACCGCCCAGGTGATCAGGTAAGCAAAACACAGAATCAGCCCACACAGCATGATGCCGAGCAGGTCGTGCGGGTAGAAGGCCCATTTGAAAACCTGCTCTGTGGCGCTGAGGTGCGCTGTCATCAGATAAGTTTGCAGTGGGCGGATCATCAGCGTGAGCCCCTGGCACAGCGCCCCCAGCCAGCCGGCCCAGGTCAGCAGCCGCGCCATCGGGTGAGAAAAGCTGTGCTCCTTGAGCAGGTAGCGCAAAGATTTCCAACAGCACACCACGGCTGCCAGCAGCAACAGCCAGGCCCCCAAGTCCAGCGCCATGGCCAGCAGGCGTGCGCTGGCGGGCAGGCCAGACAGGTCGCGCACCAGAAACTGCCCCATGTTTTTGACCACCCGCTCAGAGTCGGTCCACCACTGAACAATCCGCACCAGCACCCAGGCGGCGTAAGAGCCGCTCAGCACCCGTAACAACTGGGCCAGCCAGAACAACTTGGTTTTGGCACTGCCAAAGCCAGCCCCGAGGGCTGGCGAGAAATCACCGCTTGCAGTTGTCATGTTTCATCCTCGAATGTATTGCCAAGGATGAAGAGTTTACTGAAGCCATTGGTTTCATGAAAAGTGAAATGCCCGCAGGTGCTGATGCCAAGCGGTGCAGGGTACAGCGTGCCTGGGAGGGTTGGTTCTGGTACTGAGGTGCTACATTTTATGTAGCTTGTTGCGCATGTTTGATGCGCTCTACAGGTCAATTTTTATTTGAAACCTGCGTAAATGCTGTTGTAGGTAGCCAAACCATTTTGCTTGCCGAACGTGGTGTTTTGTGTGTTGGCGAATTGCTGAAAGGAAGCCAGCGCCGATTGCTGTTGAGACTGGCGTGCTTTCAAACTGTTGGATTGGCTGGTGAGGGTCTTCAGGGCGCTGCCCACATTGCCGTTGTCGGCCAGTTCGCGGGTGGCCACGGCCTGGCTTTGCTGGCCGAGTTTGGCCACGGTGGTACGCAGGGTGGTGGCATTGGCTTGTGTGGCGGCCTGGAATTTGCTGGCATCCAGCGCCAGACTGCCATCCGCCTGGCTGGTGATGCCGATGCTTTTCAGGCTGCTGCTCAAGCTGCGGTCATTGCCAAGCACCCGACGCAAATCGGTTTCTGCCCGGCGCGTGCCGGTGACTTCCTGTGTGGAGGTGGCCTGGGTCTGGTTGGTCTGGGCGGGAAAGACGACAGCTGCGCCGTGGTGGCATCCAGCTGCTGCTGTACCCGTTTATCGGCATTGGCCAATGCTTTGGCGATCGGGTCGGTGGCCGTGGCCGATGTGTTGCTGGTGGACGTTGCTGTGTTGGCTCGCCCATTGAGCAGGGTGCTGGCCTTGATTGATGCAGTAATGTCTGACAAGTTCATGCTTTTACCCTGCGGCTTTCTTGGGTGGTGTCCATGCACTGTAGCACTCGCGGTGAGGTTCGGCTAGGGACACATGCGTTTCAAGTGTGGGTTTGAGAGCTATTGGAAATGCAGCTGTTGACGCTTGTTGGGATTGCTCTGCAAGCTTATTTGCATTAAATAAAGGTAACTGCTTAGCGATGCCATCGCTTTGCGATTTGCTCGCTCCAAACAAGTCATTCAGCTTATGAGTATGGAACTGGGGTTGCCAAGAAGAGGTTCAGTCAACAAGGGTACGGTAATTATCAGTCCCCTTGTTGAGTTACCTCTATCGAGGTGCTATTGTTATGTATAAAAAATAGACCTATCGTTGGTCGATAGGTCTATTTTGATTTTAGAAAGTCAAAGCAGCCTTCAAGCTATCATTGGCTGCTTTATTCAATCTAATTTGAATGGTGCTTGAATAATCGACAGAAGTAACTCCTCCAGTGGTTACTCTGAATATACTTCCACCCAATACATCACCGGCTTTTATCAGCTCACCAGTCAAGACGTTACCACCAATATCATAATAAGTTCTGTACCGTGTCCCGGTCACATTTTGGCGCTTTGCGGTTGCAGTATATGTATTTACACCATTGACTGTGGCAACGGATCCATTTGCTAAAGTATATGTAATACCATCAGAAGAATTTGTAATCCCGCCTGAAGCCATTAAAGCTGCAATGGTTGTACCAGTAGCGACTGGTGTAGGTGTCGTGCCAGTAGTTATGCCGGTAGTCGTTCCAGAAGGCGTTGTGGAGGTTGTATCAAATACCAAATACTTATCTGTCAAATTCGTTTCCGTATACTGGAAGTATGCGGAACCGGGTCCCCAGGTGGCTGATGTATTCAGTAAAGAGGGATTGGAAAACAGTGCGTTGAAGTGACGGGCAAAGATGGCAGGACTTCCTGTGACCAATCCTGTCAAGCTATTTGACTGATATCCAGAGCGTTGAGCAGAAGAGAGAAGGGTTGTACCATTGGATGCGAAAATATCTGTCTTAATACCTGTGCCAGAGTAGGAGAATTTTTGAATGCTGGAAGCATTTGTAAATATTTGTCCTCCTATCAAATACCTGGTTGGAGTAGCTGCTACTATGGTTAACGTAGATGCCAAAGAAGTACTTGTACCCGAAATGAGCGACTGAGTTCCATTTGTCAAAGGTGAGGCACTAATTGAAGATGGAGAATCATACAAATAGTGTGTTCCATTTACAGGAGTGCCACTGTTGGGGAGCAACCAAGATGGATTATACGAAAGAGAAGGTGATAAAAATTGGGATTCAAATATGGATTGATCTGGCGATAAAGTGGGGGCTGCTACCGGGGCTAATGCAGGAGTTGTCGTGTTTGAACTCGTTGTACTACCGCCTCCGCCTCCACATGCGGATAATAATCCAAGTGCGGTAATCATCAATACCTTCTGATAATGCTTATTCATGGGCGATTTGAAAAATAAGTTAATAAAAAAATAAACACTCATCTCAAGACTTGGCAATCTGCGTCACCATTTGTTCTTGCTGCAAAACAACAGCATTTTGTGCTGTACTGGTTGAACGACTACAACCCAGATTCATTTTGGATTGGAGAGTTTTCACTACCCAATAGCTAAAAATTCAAATTAATTTGCGAATATTATGGATTGTTCATCGGTTTGAATCGATATTTATAAAAATGCATGAATATTTTTGAAAATTCATACATTAGCAGTTCAATCTGTTGGGCGATGATTCAATGATTTTCGTGACTGAAATCCTGGACGAACAATGCACGAAATTGACTGAAAAGGCTATCAGGAAATGCTGATTTTCCTGTAGGGATATCCTTACTATTTCTGGTGGTTGCAGGGGTTGGCAGAACAAGGCCATTGCAAAACAATAGGGAATCGGGCACTCACAAGTGGCTTTCTGGCGCATGCATTATTGGGAATCAGGCACCCATACCCCCGAAAAAGTAAAACCCTTACTGTCTCCCCGCAAAGCCGGGGGATTACCTGTTTTATTTAGGTTGCAGCTACGATCAGCACATTACCGGCCAGGTCGGTGAACAGCACTTGCGCTTGCTCGTTCATCGAGAAACTTCCAGCCTCGAACTCTCTGCGCAAAGGCACAGGTTTGTGGCCAAACATCAGGTCTACCGCACCTTCCACACCCTGGCTGACCTCGACCCGGGCGGTCAAGCTTAACTCCAGTTCGTGTTCGAGCGTCTGCTTTTCAGTCAGGGACTGACCCCACACCTGTACCGCGTGTTGCCTGGAGGCCTTGACGCGGTCCAGCATGTGCTTGGGGTCGCCAATGGCTTTGAGTTGCTTGATCAGTTTGTCCAGATTGGCTTCCTCGGCTTTCTCTGATTCGATGCGTGCCAGCAGCGCGGTGTAGCGGGCTTCGAGCTCAGAGTTGGTGCCGACAATCACTTTGGTGGTGCCAGCTTTGCTTGAGCCCAACAGCGGCACCCGCAGCAGCAGCGCTGCGGCTGTGGTGCCACCCACCAGCCGACCCCGTTGTGGCGAATTGCTGCCGATGATGATCTGGTTGAGTGAATGCAGCTCGCAGTCAATCGCCATGTCCGTGATCACGATCACCGTGCCGGCGGTAATTTGCACGCCTTCGGCAAAGCGCGCTGTCACAGAGCCACCGGCGTGTAATTTGGCATGGGCAATCAGACCGCCGGCCACCTGGATGTTGCCGCCGGCATCAAGCTGCCCACCATCCACCATGCCATCGACCACGATGTCGCCGCTGGCCTGCACTTTCATGCCCTGAATCACTTCACCTGCCACATGCACCGTGCCGTCAAAGTGGATGTTGCCGGTGGCCATGTTGACTTCTTTGACGCGAAAAATCGGCTCGACCATGACCCCGTCGGTCACCCGGACCGGTTGGCCGTTGACCGACGCGATCAACAAATTGGCATCACTCGACGAGATTTCAGCACCATCGAGCTTCGCCGCAAAATGGGCATCGTGCCCGGCAATCGCCGCCAGCACCTGGCCCTTGACGGTTTTGCCTGGCACGCCCGGCGTGGCAGGAATGCGGCGCATCAGCTCGGTACCCGCAGCCACTACCGGCAAGTCTCCGTGCTCACGGTAATCAATCAGCCCCTGCTCGTTGAGCTTGGGGGCGCGGTCAATGGTGTCGGAAACCAGCGCTTCAAGCACCGCATCTTTGCCGTCTTGTGCCACTTGACCACGTGCGACGACCAGTGCGCTGCACAATCCGGCCTGGCAAGCTTGTGCCACGGCGGCTTCGTCAATGCCGAATGTCACGCCAGCTTGTTCCAGTGCCGCCAGTACGTCGAGCACGCTGGCTGGTTTGCCACCGCGAGCGGCGGTGATGCTCAGCTTGGCCGTCATATCGCCAAGTTCGATCTGGATTGCAAGGGCGGCATCGACGCGTCGCGCCACCTCAAGCCCAAATGGGGCTTGTTGAACATTACACATGTTGGCGGCATTGCTGATGGCAGCTTCGTCCAACTGGCAGTCGCCAAAGCCCTCCTGTATCAGCAGCGCGTGCAGCAGCTTGCTGTCGACCGGTTCACGGTCGGGCTGGGGTTGTGATACCAACAGCACCTTGCCGTCGGCTTCATTAAAGGTGATTCCAGGTAGATTCATGGCGTAAGTATCATGGATTATTTTCAACTATGAAGCACCAAACAACGGGTAATTTTCGTTGGACAACAGCTCATTGATCGTTTATCTATGCAGAAATTTTTATCGTCATCAAGAGGTGTCACCCTCTGGACCCAATCGTTTGGAGTATCTGATCACCCGTCTGTCCTACTGGTCATGGGGGCGATGAACCAAGGTGTCTTCTGGCCAGATGCATTCTGTGAAGCGTTGGCCCGGGCGGGCTTTTACGTCGTTCGATACGACCACCGTGACACCGGAAAATCGTCGAAGATTGATTTTCAGGCGAATCCCTATGACCTCAATACGCTTGCAGAAGACGCAGTTGACATCATTCGCAGCTACGGGTTGGTGCAGCCGGTTATTGTGGGTCTCTCCATGGGCGGGTATATCGCTCAGCTGCTGGCGGCCGCTTATCCGACGCTGGTCAAACGCATTGTTTTGATTTCATCCACCGCCGATCATCGGCCCTACATGGCGGCCACAACCGGGCAAAGCACCGCAGCCTTTTCACTGCCAGGCCCTGAGCAAAGTTACCTCGACTACGTCATGGCGGCCTCTTTGAACCCACCGCAAACGCTGGACGCAGTTCTGCAAAGTATGAGTGACGGTTGGAAGCTAAGCTACGGCGGACCACGACCTTACCCCAAGATACAAGTAGAGCAAGCTTTGCGGCTTGCACTTCAGCGATCTTCAGATATGGCAGCAGGTTTCCATCATGGCTGGGCGGTTGCAGCCTCACCTGACCGTTTGCAACTGGTGACCCGTATCACCGCTGCGACCATGGTGATACACGGGCGATACGACCCGTTGCTCCCCTTGGCACATGGGCAGTATTTGGCCTCTCACATGGCCAACGCTCAACTGGAAATTGTGGAGATGGGACATTCCTTCATGTGGTCATGGGATCAAGAAGTCCTTGCGATCATGCTGAAATTCATGCAGTCCAGATGAGGGCCTTTGTTCCTTGCTCCAAAGAGAGCCTGAAAAACCAAACCTGCTGGGGGCAGCGTGGCTTACTTTGCCATGGCCAAAAGTGTTGCCTGAAGGCGATTCAGGTTTTGTTCGTTTGCCGGAAGGATGATGTGCGCCAGGCTGGCGGCCACCTGTGGATCGTCAAAGGCTTGCCGCCAGTCCAGATGGGTTTGTCCGCCAGCTTCCTCCAAGGTGAGGGTCAGCGTGAAGTTGGGCGCTGAGAGGTGCCGGACGATGATCTTTTGTGGCGTGGCTTCGAGAAAGACACAGTCGTTGGCGTAGTTCTTGCCATCCGGCCCATGCATGACAAACTGCCATCGACCTTGCGCCTTGAACTCAAACACCTCGAAGCTGTTGCTGAAACCGTCTGGCCCCCACCAAGTTGCGAGTTGGTCGGCATCGGCAAACGCGGCGAAGACTTGCGCAGGCGTGAACGGGAAGAGCCGACTCGATGAGAAAACACCGTCGGCGCTGAGTTGTGAGGTCATGAGGCTTCCTTGGTGGGGTGAGATGAAGAGGCTGCCGTGGGAGTTGATGATAGCCAACCCCAATGAAAGCTGCTGCCGTCTTGTGTGCCAGGTGGTATCCCTGTCACTATGGATTCAATAGCTGTTTGCGCTTATCAGAAAAGGGCTACAGATCAATTTGATCAATAATTGGCAGCTGAGACATGGTAGAGCGTCTAGAAGCGGTTTGATGCAGCGGGGTGACGCAGTTGCTTCCAAATTGCACAATGTTGTTGAAATTTTCAACAATAAAAGGATGCGCCATGCCCACAGTCAATTTCAGCGTGCCTGAAGACATCAAAAATGCCTTCAACAGCACCTTTGAAGGCCAAAACAAAAGTGCCGTCATTGCCGAGCTGATGCGCGAAGCCGTGGAGCGCGCACAAAGTCAGCAACGCAGCAGAGAAGCCTATCTGCGCATCGTGTCCCGCAGGCAAAGCGCCCCCTGTATCACTGAAGCACAGTTGCGCACCGCCCGTGAAGAAGGCCGCCCGTAATTGCGGTGGTGGATGCCAGTGTTGCCGTCAAATGGTTTTTGCAAGGCAACCTGGATGAACAACACGCATACCTGGCACTGCGCTTGTTGGAGCAATTGGTGCTGGGGCTTCTGACGATGGTGCCATCGGAACACTTTGTGGCTGAGGTCGCTGCGGTGTTGGCCCGGCTCAAACCGGCTGACGCGCCGGACGACTTGATGGATTTTTTGGACATCAACTACCGCACCCTGTCCAGTTCAGAAACCTATGCCACAGCCCTCGACTTGGCCCTGCGCTATCAGCACCACCTGTTTGACACGCTGTACCACGCCGTGGCACTGCACACCCCTGGCGCGGTGCTGGTCACGGCGGATGAGCGCTACTACAACAAAGCCCGGCATGAGGGACAAATCAGCTTGCTGGCAGATTTCAGGCTCTCGTGACTGGGTAGGGGAAGTGGGCCGTGGTTTTTAGGAATTTGGATGCTATTGTTTGGGTAGCTGCTTGCACATATTGCATGAGGGCTACAGGCTAGTTTTTACATGAACTCTGCCCTCAAAGCCCCGGCGGTTGCGCAAGGTACTCAAACAACTGCTGAAAAACGAGTTGGAACAACGTCAACCTTTAAGAAAGAGCACACCATGACCCCAAAACGCGACTTGTTTGCCGAGTTGACGGAAGGCTTTGATGCACTGAAATCCCAGCGCGAAGGCAAGCTGACGCTTCGCACCTTCAAGGTTGAAAGCAAACCTGCGCCCGTGTTGTCGCCGCAAGAAGTGGTGAGCGTGCGTGAGCGGCTGAACTTGTCCAGACCGGTGTTTGCCCGCTACTTGCGCACCAACCCCCGCACGCTGGAAAACTGGGAGCAAGGCCGCGCCAAACCCAACGCCCAAGCCGCCTTGCTGATTCGCATGGTGGCGCAATACCCGGACATGGTGGAGCGGATGGAGGCGGTTTGATGGCGGTGCTTGGAGCTAAATCAACCCCCATGCCACATTCAGGGCCAAACCAAGCATGGCAATGGCTACAAATGCATCAAGTAGCCGCCAAGCACGTGGTGATGTCATCCAGCGAGCCGCACCCTGCGCACCAAGAACAAGTGCGGTAAACCAGCCAAACGAGGCCGCGACAGCTCCCAACCCAAAGCTGGCTTGAGCATTGGTGGGCAGTGCTGCGCCAACACTGCCCACAATCAGTACCGCATCCAGCCAAGCGACGGGGTTGAGAAACGACACCGACAATAAAGCCACGAAGCTTTTCATCGCTGCTTCTCCTTGGCCTTGATCTGAGAGTACGCCCTTGTTTCCATCGCCACGAATGGCGCTCAGTGCAGCCAAAAAGCTGTGGCCGACCAGCAAGCAGAAGCCAAACCATAGTGCCGCAGATTGCAGACCGGGAGCAGCATCAAAGGCAGCAGATAAACCGGCAATTCCGAGCCAGATGAGCAGGGCATCACTGATGCATCCGATCGCGATAAGTTCAAGTGATGGCCGCCCCAACAGCGCTTGGCGCAGGATGAGCACGTCTTTTGGCCCAGGGCAAATGAAAATACCGAGCCCGAGTGCGAGCCCTTTCATCAAGGTAGGAAGGTCGAACATGGTTCATGCCGACAACCTCCTAAGCTGAACCGGAAAAGTATTTGATCGGCAAATGCTATCAGGTTTAAGTTCGTATGTGGCATTCAACGCCAACTTGAAATGATCGTGTTCGGCACAGGCCACTGGCTCAATCTTTGCCAGCGTTACAGTGAAGCTGAGGATGGAATGCCGAGTGGCAGGTGTGCTGCTTTATTGCATCAATTTGCTATATTTTGTATAGCTGTTTGCGCTCATTCCATAAGCGCTACAGACCAATTTAAATACCAACTCAGGAGACGGATGCCAAACGCTCGCCGCAGCCCCGACTCAAGCCTCACCACCCCAACAATCCCGCCTGCACCACCGTGGGTATGCGCACAGTCTTGGTCGCGTTGACGCTTCGTTGTGCAGTCAAGCCCAAAGCCTGAGCGACATTCGTGCCATGTCTAACGGAACCCTTCCGGTTGAAGCGCAGTTCGATAGAATAGTGGTTATATAGGTGTAACCATGAATGTTGTTTTTGATACTTCCGTGCTGGTTGCTGCAGCTTGTTCCCGTCAGGGTGCGAGTTATGCCCTGGTGGCATCGTTGCCAGATCCGCGTTTCCAGATTTGTCTGTCAGTCGCGGTGTATACGGAATGGTTGTCGGTGCTGAGTCGTTCTGAACATCTGCCGCCTGGCATGAACCCTGACATGGTGCTGAGCTTCGTTCGGTATTTGGCCTCATTGGCGCGTTTGCAAGACATTCATTTTTTATGGCGGCCGTTTTTGCGAGACCCAGACGACGACATGATTTTGGAGTGTGCGGTGGCTGCGGGTTGCGCTTACATCGTCACGCACAACGTGAAGGACTTTCGCCGTACAGAGGAGTTGGGCATCAAGGCCATCACACCTGCCGAGTTTTTGCACATTTTGAAGGAGCCCACAACATGACCGCACTCACCATTCGTTTACCCAACTCGGTGCACGAAAGCATCAAGATACTGGCCCGCCAGGACGGCATATCGGTCAACCAGTTCATTGCCAGCGCTGCAGCAGAAAAAATGGCATCGTTTCAGACGCTGAACTATCTGCGCCGTGAAGCCGCCTTGGGCAAGCGCGAAGACTTTGAGCGGTTTTTGCTGGCTGTGCCGGATGTTGCGCCTGCTGCGGGGGATGAAATCAAGCCGGACTGAGCGCTGTTGTAGATGCAGCTCATTTCTGAGATCGATACGACCATCCGCCTGACTCTTGGTGGCTCAGCTTCGCTGTTTTGACAGCCCCAACCTCACCGCACCAACAACCCCGCCAACTCAACCCCCAAATCCCCCGCCTGCGCCACCGTAGGTGACACGCCCGCATCCAGCAGCTTGCGGGCCAGCAAGTGGTCTTTGCTGGCGTTGACGCTGTCCACGGCCAGCAGCTTGTCTCCCTTGAAGTGATAAACGCTGAATGAGCCAGCCGCCATGTCACCCCGCACCGCCCATTGGTCGGAGCCCATGGACAAACCAGCCATTTGCAGCTTCTTGTCGTACTGGTCGCTCCAGAACCAGGGGGTGGCGGTGAAGGGTTTTTCCAGACCTAACAAGGCTGCGGCAGCGGATTTCCCTTGCTCGGTGGCGTTTTGTACCGACTCCAGGCGCAGCAGGCTGCCGTCGGCCAAGCGGCGGGCGGTGCAGTCGCCTGCGGCCACGATGGCTGGATCGCTGGTGCGGCCACAGGCATCGACCACAATGCCACGGTCGCATTCCAGGCCTGCGGCTTGGGCCAGCTGGTCGTTGGCGGCCACGCCGATGCCCACCACCACCAGGCCTGCGGGGTAGACGTGGCCGTCTGCCATGCGCACGCCAGTGACGGTGTTGTTTGCATCGGTGTCAATGGCGGCAATGCGGGCATCCAGCACCAGCGCTGCGCCGTGGCTGCGGTGCAGGTCGGCGTACCAGTCGGACAGCACCGGGGCCAGCACGCGGCCTAGCAGGCGTGGGGCGGCTTCCAGCACGGTGGTGCTCAGGCCCTTTTTGCGGGCGGTGGCGGCCACTTCCAGCCCAATGAAGCCACCGCCGATGACGATGACGGGCAGTTGTTTTTCAATGCACACGGCCATGCGTTCGGCAATGGCGCTGGCATCATCGCGCGAACGCAACGCAAACACGCCTTGGGCATCACCACCGGGCAGCGGCAGGCTGCGCGGGGTGGAGCCGGTGGCCAGCACCAGGCCGGTGTAGGGCAGGCTGCTGCCGTCGCTCAGGGTGACGTGTTTGGCGGCGCGCTCAATGGCGCTGACGCTGACATGGGTGCGCAGTTCGATGTTTTTGCGTGCCAGCATCTCGGGCGCACGCATGACGAGTTGGGCGCTGTCCATCTCACCGGCCAGCCAGGCTTTGGACAGGGGCGGGCGGTGGTAGGGGCCGTAGGCCTCGTTGCCCAGCAGGGTGATGCTGCCGGCATACCCGCCCGCGCGTAAGGCTTCAGCGGTTTGCACGCCAGCCTGGCCTGCTCCGATGATGACGATGGCTGCGCTCATGGCTTATTCCTGGGTTTCTGGCAGTTGGATGATCAAGCCTTCCAGCGCTGCCGTGGCTTTGATCTGGCAGGCCAGGCGGCTGTTGGGGCGGCGCTCGGCGGCCACGTTTTCCAGCATGCCGAGTTCGTTTTCGGAGGCGGGGGGCAGGTTGTCCAGCCAGGATTCGTCCACGTAGCAGTGGCAGGTGGCGCAGGCGCAAGAGCCGCCGCATTCGCCCAGAATGCCGTCGATGCCGTTGGCGATAGCGCCTTGCATCAGGTTCCAGCCGTCGGCCAGGTTGACGGTGGTGGATTGCCCAGAGGCTTCAACGAAAGTGATATTGGCCATTTTTTATGTCTCCAGAAATAGAAATGCGCCGCCTGATCAGGGCGGCGCTGTAGGGGGGGATCAGCTGCGGATTATCAAACAGCCAATTCCAGCACCAAGGGGCTGCGGAAGGTGCTGGATGGCATCCATGGCAACTGGTCGGCCACGCGGTGGTATTCGGGCACCACTTTGTGGAATTCGTCAAACGCAATCTTCACCGCCAGACGTGCAATCGCCGTGCCCAGGCAGGCGTGTACACCACCGCCAAAACCCAGGTGGCCGCGTGGTTTGCGCGTGATGTCATACACATCGGGGTTGGGGTATTGGCGCTCGTCGCGGTTGCCGGAGCCGTAGGCCAGACAAACAAAGTCGCCCGCCTTCATGGTTTGGCCATGAATCGTCACGTCTTTCATCAAACGGCGGCGGAAGCGCTGGGCCGAGGTGTTGAAGCGCAGGCTCTCTTCAATCGCATCGGGCAGCAGCTCGGGGTTAGCCACCACGGCTTTGCGAGCATCTTCAAATGTGGCCAGGTTGTAGGCTGCCATCATCATGAAGCCACCCATGGATTCGACACCGGCCATGATCAGCGTGGTGGTGGTCAGCAGCACCTCGCGGTCGTCCAGGCGGTCGCCGTCGATCTCGGCCAGCGCAAAGTTGCTGATCAAGTCGTTGCGCGGCTCGGCACGGCGCATGGCAATGACCTTGCTGGCGTAGTCTTGCATCCAGTTGTAGGCGGCAATGTGCTCGGGGCCTTTGGCGCGGGTGCGGGCATCACTTTGCACCATCAGCACGGCGTTGTCGCGCACGGTTTGCTCGTCCACAATGGCTTCGTCCCCCATGGGCAGGCCCAGGGCGGCCATCAGCACCTTCACGGTGAACTGTGACGACACTTCCTTGAAGTCAAACTGCTTGACCCCTTTGAGCTGGCCAAACACTTGCTGCGCGATGGCGCGGATGGGTTCTTCCAGCGCCAGCAGGTTGCGTTTCATGAAGGCGTGCTGGATCAGGGCGCGCATGCGGTCGTGTTTCGGTGGATCTGAGCTGCCCAGGGTGGCTCCGGCGCGGCCGGGCAGCTCGGTCATCAGATTGCCGCTGGCTGACGAGTAGGTTTCCCAGTCGTTCAGGGCGGTCACGATGTCGGTGTAGCGCGTCAGCACCCACATCTGGGCCTCAGGGCTCCAGAAGCAGGGGGCTTCATCGCGCAGGTGTTTGTAGTACGGGAACGGATCCGCGTCTACCGCAGGTGAGTACGGGTCGAAACTGAACATGCTGTCTCCTGTGTGTTGTTCGAGCCTCAACTTTAGGCCTGATGGCGTGCTTTCGCACTGCAAAAAGATGCATGCATGCTGGTACTTTTCGTTCAAAATTGAGCCATGAGCTCAAACCCACCCAAACGCCTGCCAACGCGCAAAACACAAGCCATTCCGACCTTTGCCCTGTATGGTGAGAGCGTCACCCCGGCGCAGGACATGTTGCACATTGAAGAGGTGCAGTCGCGCAGCCAGCTCTACCAGTGGGAGATCGAACCCCATGTGCACCACGGCTTGTACCAGGTGCTGTGGCTGCAGCAGGGCACGGCCGATGTGCTGCTGGATGAGCGGCGTGAAGCGGTGCAGGGGCCCGCCGCCATCGTGGTGCCGCCGGGTGTGGTGCACGGCTTTCGCTTTGCCCCTGCTACCGATGGCATGGTGTTGACGCTGAGCGCCAAGTTTCTGGAGGCCGGGGAGTTTCAGGCTGTGGGGGAAGCGTTTCGTGCGCTGTTTGCGGCCCCGGGTGTGATGCCGTTTGAGCCTGAGCAGGTGACAGCGCAGCGGCTTAATGCGCTGCTGCGCGAACTGCTGGCCGAGTTTTTGTTGCCCGGCTCGGACGGCTCGCCGGTGCCGGTGTGGCTGGCCCGCTCACTGGTATGGCGGCTGGCCCGAGCTTGTGCCCGTGGGCAGCAGGCGCAGG
>VIKI01000012.1:0-12313 GCA_008080595.1 Comamonadaceae bacterium | reverse complement strand
GGGCCTATGGGCATCAGGCACTTTTCACACGTTTTCTGCTGCTGGTGGAACAGCACTTCCTGGAGCACTGGCCGCTGGAGCGTTATGCCTCACGCCTGGGCCTGTCCACGCCCCGGCTGAACCGCCTGGTGCGTGAGCAGCGCGGTGTCAGTGCGCTGGAGCTGGTGCACGAACGCCTGACACGCGAGGCCTGTCGCCGGCTGATTTACATCGCCGCGCCAGCGGCCCGGCTGGCCGCCGAGCTGGGGTTTGAAGACCCGGCGTATTTCTCACGTTTTTTCAAGCGGCGTATGGGGGTGAGCCCGCAGGCTTATCGGCAGGCTCATGAGGGGAATGGAGAGCCCAGTTGAACAATCATGCCTTGCTCAGGGCGCAGGGGAGGTGGGGGCAAATGCCATCGCCATCACCTGGCGCATGCCGCCGGTGATGAATGCCGCCAACAAGGGGGCTGCTGCCGGGTCATTGGGGGTGTTGCTGTCGTTGGACAGGCGCTGTACCCGTTCATCACTGATGTGGTGCAACAAGGCTCCCAGCATGAACTGGTATGCCCATGCCACTTGGCCGCGTGTGCTCCCGGCAAAGGCATCCTGCAAGGCATCAATGAAGGCGTGGGCCATGGGGTCGAAATACTGGCGCATGATCTGGTCGGTTTCTTGCAGTGGCTCGTTGATGCCGCGCGTCATCAGCAGCGCATACCACTGCCCCTCCGGGCTGGCGCGTAGACGCAGCACCGGGCTGATGAAGGCATTCACAACCTGCTCCAGATAGCCGGGTTCAGCGGCATGTGTGCGCACCGTGGCCAATGCGTCAAGCCGTTCCTGGATGGTGCTGTTCCAGTGCTCAAAAATGGCGCGAAACAACTCATGCTTGGGCCCAAAGTAGTAGCCCACCAGCGCCAGGGGTACCTTGGCTTCGTCAGCGATTTGGCGAATGGAGACACCGCTGTAGCCCCGTTGGGCAAACAGTTTTTCGGCGGCCAGCAAAATGGCATAACGGCGGTCTGGGCGGGCTTCTCTGGGGGCACGTTGCAGTGGCGGAACAATGTCTTGTGTCATGGTCGTCAGAACAGAAGCTGCTCAAGGCATCTGAGGGTCGGTTGGGCTGGAAAAAATTGTACGACTGTTCAGCTTGTGTCTGGCTGGAATGCCGGGCGCAGTGTTGGTGCTCACCCATAAAAAAAGAGGTGCCGCAAGCGACACCTCCAACTTGGAGACCTTGGAAGACTAAAAAATCAAGCGTGATGCCAATCAAAAACGGTGACGAACGCCAAACCCTACTGAGTGGCCGCTGGCCAAACCCGTCATCTGATCATTCATCAACACCGCATACGCATCGGTGCGCTTGCTGAACTTGTAGGAATAACCCAGGCTGGTGGTGCTGCGTTTGACATCAATCCCAATGCTGGGCAACTGGCTGCTGCTGGCAACTTGCGCCATCAGGCTGCCAGCGCCCATCGGAATGGTCACGCCCAGATGCAGGGTACGGATGCGGTCATCCACCACCACGGTGTAATCGCGTTGCGTGTTGATCACCCCGGCACTGACCCGGCCAAAATCAAAGGCATAGGCCCCCGAGAGATTCCAGGTGGATTGGTGGTTGAGCACGGCCGCTGCCGGGCCTGTTGCCGGTACGGAAGCCGTGCCGATTTGTTCGGTAGCCAGCCCCAGCGCCAATGCGCCTGCGGTGTAGAACGCACTGGCTCCCACCCGTGCGCCAATGCCGGTGGTCTCACTCGGAGCCCACTGTAGCTGCAGCACCGTGCCACCGAGTGAGGGCGAGACATAACCCACCGCGTTGTTCCAAGCTGAATCTGTGGTGCCTAAAGCGCCTGTCAGTGCGCGATTGGCAGCAGGTGCGCCACCGCTGAGAAACTGGCTGCCTTGACCAATTGCGCTGATCCAGGTGTGCAGGAACGCCGGGCCGAAGACGGACGAATCACCATACGAGTTGGTGCGGATAAAGTTCAGGAAGTTGCCCGTGGTCTGGCGACCCAGGCGCAGAGTGCCCCAACTGCCGCCCAGCCCGACGTAGGAGCTGCGTCCGAAATAAGGATCACCGACAAAACGCCCCTGGCCGCCGTCATCGGGGCGCAAAAACATGCCCAGAACAAACTCGGCGCGGTTACCGCCGCCCAAGTCTTCCTTGCCTTCAAAGTTGACTTGTGAGGTGGTCATGCCAGAGCTGTCCACTTTGGTCTGGCTAAGGCCGCCAGCGAGCTGGCGGGTTCCGAGGTAAGCGTCAACAACGCCGGAGATCGTCACATTGCTGGCCGCTTGCGCCATGGCCCCGGTGCCTGTCATGGTGGTGAACAGCGCGGCGACAAGCTGGAGTTTTGGGATTTTTTTCATGGTGAACTTGTTTCAAGGTGAGTTGAGGGAACACAACAGTTTGGTTGGTGGGAAATGAAATTGTACGAACGTTCAAACAAGAGTACATTCGTATAAACCCGTAGATGTGTAGGCGTTCTGAGGTGAGGCAGCGTGGTGTGTGCTTGGCTTGATGCTATATTTTTTGTAGTGCATTGCGCTTGTTTAATAGGCGCTACAGGCCAATTTATTGCATAACTTAGAATGCAAAACAAAGTTGTATGACGTTTAACGCAAAGAGTCAGGGCGAGCATTGATGCACACGCCACAACGCGAAATCCGGTGCCTCATGGCGAAGAACAACCGCTCACCCAAAAATCAACAATTCAATGGATCAAACCCAACTTAGCTGGCTCACCAACTTCATCTGGAACATTGCTGATGACGTGTTGCGAGACGTATACGTTCGTGGCAAATACCGTGACGTGATCCTGCCCATGACCGTGCTGCGCCGTCTGGATGCCGTGCTGGAGCCCAAGAAACAAGCGGTGCTGGACATGAAAGCCGCACTGGATCGCGAAAATATCGTCCATCAGGACGATGCTCTGCGCGCTGCATCCGGCCAGGCCTTCTACAACACCTCCCCCTTTCTGCTGCGCGACCTCAAGTCCCGCGCCACGCAACAAGCGCTACGCGATGACTTTGAGGCCTACCTCGACGGCTTTTCGCCCAACGTGCAAGACATCCTGACCAACTTTGAATTCCGCAACCAGATTCCCCGTCTTTCCAAGGCCGACGCACTGGGCCAGTTGATTGAAAAGTTTCTCGACAAGGACATCAACATCAGCCCCTACCCGGTGGGTGACTTGCCCGCGCTGGACAACCACTCCATGGGCACCATGTTTGAGGAGCTGGTGCGCCGCTTCAACGAAGACAACAACGAAGAGGCCGGTGAGCACTGGACTCCCCGCGATGCTGTGCGCCTGATGGCCAATTTGATGTTCCTGCCGGTGGCCGACAAGATCGAATCGGGCACCTACCTGCTCTACGACTGCGCCTGCGGCACGGGCGGCATGCTCACCGTGGCGGAAGAAACCCTCCAGCAAATTGCCAAGGCCCATGGCAAACAAGTCGCCACCCACCTCTACGGCCAGGAAATCAATGCCGAAACCTACGCCATCTGCAAGGCCGACCTCTTGCTCAAAGGCGATGGCGACGCGGCCGACAACATCGTCGGCGGCCCGGAGCACTCCACACTGGCCAACGATGCCTTTCGCTCTCGCGAGTTTGACTTCATGCTCGCCAATCCGCCCTACGGCAAAAGCTGGAAGAGCGACCTGGAGCGCATGGGCGGCAAGAAAGAGCTGAAAGACCCGCGTTTTGTCATCCAGCACGCCGGTGAAGCGGACTACTCGCTCATCACCCGCTCCAGCGACGGCCAGATGCTCTTTCTGGCCAATATGCTGAGCAAGATGAAGCATGACACCCCACTGGGTAGCCGCATTGCCGAGGTGCACAACGGCTCATCGCTCTTCACCGGCGATGCCGGTCAGGGCGAGAGCAACATTCGCCGCTGGATCATCGAGAGCGACTGGCTGGAGGCCATCGTTGCCCTGCCGCTGAACATGTTTTACAACACCGGCATCGCCACCTACGTCTGGGTGCTCACCAACCGCAAACCGGAGGCCCGCCAGGGCCAGGTGCAGCTCATTGATGCCACCCAATGGTCCAAGCCGCTGCGCAAAAACATGGGCAAGAAGAACTGCGAACTCAGCGCAGAAGACATCCATCGCATTTGCGACACCTTCCTCAACTTCAAGCCAAGCGAGCAATCCAAAATTTTCCCCAACGCCGCCTTTGGTTACTGGAAAGTCAAGGTCGAACGCCCGCTGCGCCTGCACAGCCAGCTCACCCGCCAGCGCATCGAGACGCTGCGCTTTGCCTCTGGCGACGAAGACGTGCGCACCGTGCTGTACTACGAACTCGGCGATGCCCTGTTTGAAAACCCCACCTCGGTCCACAAAGTGTGTGAAGAAATGGTTCACGGCTGGGGCAAGGCCGACACCGAAAACGAGACCGAAGACGAAGAAGGCTCGGGCAGCACCGACGGTGCAGCCAAAAAAGCCCTGCCCGAGGCCAAGAAAAAGAAACTGCTGAGCGAATCCACCTGGCGGCGTGATGCCATGCTGGTCGATGTAGCCACCCAACTGCGCGAAGCCCTGGGCGAGGGCCTGTTTGAAGACCACAACGTCTTCCTGGAAAAAGTGGAAGCCACCCTCAAGCAACGCAGCCTCAAACCCAGCGCCGCTGACCTCAAACTCATCATCAACGCCGTGAGCTGGCGCGTGGAAGACGCGCCCCGCGTCATCAAAAAAATTCACAAACCCGGCAAAGCCAAGCCCGACCCACTGCGCGGCCTGTTTGAAGCGCAAGTGGCTGGCAAACCCTGCGTGGTGGAATACGAGCCTGACAGCGAACTGCGTGACCACGAGCAAATCCCCCTGTTGGAGGCCGGTGGCATTGAAGCCTTCATCCGCCGCGAAGTGCTGCCCTACACCCCCGATGCCTGGATCGTCGAGGCCGACACCAAAATCGGCTACGAGGTCAGTTTCACCCGCCACTTCTACAAACCGCCTGAACTGCGCACCCTGGCCCAGATCAGCGCCGACATCCTCGCGCTGGAGCAGGAAACCGAAGGCCTGCTCAGTGAAATCACCGCAGGGGCGACCCGATGAAAAAGAAGGCAAGCGAAATAGTGGCAACGCCAGCGACGGATGATTCGCTGAAAGTCGTTGATGAAACGGCGCTGCTCATGGACTTGAGAGACCTGATCCAGTCCGCCCGTCAGAGGCTGGCAACCGCCGCCAATGCCACGCATACAGTGCTTTGCTGGCAGGTGGGGCAACGCCTGCTCAGGGACAATCTTCAGGCGGGGCGCGCTGCCTATGGAAAGCAGATTCTTGCGACAGTGTCGCAAGAATTGACGGCGGAATTTGGTCCCGGATTCAACTACACAGCGCTTACCAGGATGGCGCGATTTGCCGAATGGATGACGGATGACCAAATCCTCGTGTCATTGTCGCAAGCATTGAGTTGGAGCCATTTCATCGAGCTGCTGCCAATAAAGGAACCCTTGGCGCGGGACTTTTATGCCGAAATGTGCCGAATCGAACGTTGGGATGTGCGCACCCTGCGTCAGAAGATCGGCGGAATGTTGTTCCAGCGCACCGCGCTGTCGAAAAAGCCGGAAGCCGTGATTTCTGCGGAGATCGCCAAGCTCCGGGACGGGCAGATGAGCCCCGATCTCGTCTTCCGCGATCCGTACCTGCTTGATCTGCTGGGGCTCAAAGGTGCCTACAGCGAACGCGACCTTGAGAGCGCCATCTTGCGTGAGATCGAAGGTGTGCTGCTGGAGCTGGGCTCTGGCTTTACCTTCGTCGCCCGCCAGAAGCGCATGAGTGTGGGCAAGGACGATTTTCATCTCGACCTGCTGTTCTTTCACCGCCACCTGCGTCGGCTGATCGCCGTCGAATTGAAGCTGGAGTCCTTTCAGCCGGCCCACGTAGGGCAGATGGAGTTCTATCTGCGCTGGCTTGACAAAAACGAACGCGCTGCGGGCGAAGAAGCGCCGATTGGACTCATCCTGTGCGCCGCCGCCGATGCCGAACAGGTGGAGCTGCTCCAGCTCGATGCCAAGTCCATCCGTGTCAGCGAGTACCTCACCGAGCTGCCGCCGCTGCCGCTGCTGCGCGCCCGGCTGCACCAGGCGATAGAACACGCCAGGGAGCAGGAGGCCAGGCGACTACCGGTTTCGGGGGAGCCGCCATGATTGAGGGGTTGAAGCCGTATGCGGAGTACAAGGAGTCGGGGCAGGCGTGGCTCGGAAGCGTGCCTGTGCATTGGTCGCTACTCCCGAACAGAGCCATTTTTGATGAAGTCAAAGACCGCAACAATCCGAAGGAGGAAATGCTGTCTGTGACGATCACACGGGGAATCGTGCGCCAGAAAGCGCTGCTCGATGGCTCGTCGAAGAAGGACAGTTCAAACCTCAACAAAGGGGCTTACAAACTCGTTCAGCCGAACGACATCGCCTACAACAAGATGCGGGCATGGCAGGGAGCATTGGGCGTTTCCGCCCTTCGCGGCATCATTAGCCCAGCCTATGTTGTGATGCGCCCAAGGAAGGAAATGAACCCGTTTTTTTATCACCAACTCTACCGCACACCATTGTTCGCGAAGGAGGCTGAGCGATGGTCTTACGGCATTACTTCGGATATGTGGAGCTTGCGCCCGGAGCATTTCAAAGTCATCGGCTCTGTGCTCCCGCCTCCCGAAGAACAATCGGCCATCGTGCGGTTTCTAGACCACGCGAACCGGAAGATTGACGGCTTCATCCGCGCCAAGCGCAAGCTGATCGGGCTGCTGAACGAGCAGAAGCATGCGATCATCCACCGCGCCGTCACCCGTGGTCTTGACCACGATGTCAAACTCAAACCGTCCGGCATTCCTTGGCTCACCGAAGCTCCCGCACATTGGACATGGATTCCCATAAAGCTGCTTTTATCTCGAATGGATTACGGGACATCGGAAAAGAGCACGGCAAGTGGCATCATCCGCATTCTCACAATGGGCAACATCCAAAAGGGAGAGGTCACTGTTCCGCAAAGCGGAGGGCTAAATTCTCTACCCGAATCTCTCTTGCTTCAGCATCACGACCTGCTGTTCACACGCACGAACGGCAATCCTAACTTAGTCGGCAAGGTCGGCATATTTCGGGGCGAAGTTGCTGAGCGAATTTCGTTCGCGTCCTATCTGGTTCGCTTGCGGGTCAAACGGGATTACGACCCGGAGTGGCTTCACATGGTTCTGAATAGCGTCGCTTTTTGGCCGTTCGCGCAAAGTCATGCACTTGTCAATTTGCAAACAAATCTAAACTCAACGCGATACGGCCAGTTCTCAGTGCCTGTTCCGCCATTGGCCGAGCAAAAGGAAATCGTGAAGTGGGTTAGCGGTGAATCTGAAAATCTAAACGCCGCCATCACCCGAACCGAGCGCGAAATCGCCCTGATGCAGGAGTACCGCACCCGCCTGACCGCCGACATCGTGACCGGCAAGCTGGATGTGCGCGAAGCCGCCGCCAAGCTGCCTGACCTGAGCCCCGACACCACCCCTGAGTCCATTACCGACGACGAGGCGCTGGATGAGACCGAAACCGAGGAAAGCTGATGCCTGATTCAACAAGCCAACGCCCCGACATTCCCGTCCCGATTCAACGGGAGGTGCTTCACGAGTCTTGCCACCGCTGTGCGGTCTGCGGTTTTGGCTTGTCGATTGAGCTGGCCCACATCATTCCATGGCGCAGGACGCAAGACCACCGTGCGGCCAACCTGATTGCGCTGTGCGCCACCTGCCACGAAATGGCCGACCTGCAAAAGTGGAACAGCAAAGACTTTGAGGTGTACAAGAAGAAACCCTGGGCGCTGCGGGTGAATGTGGCCAAGCCAGCGAGTGCGCCGCAGCAGGCCATGGTCGATTTGATTCTGGCCCGCGATGCGGCTGATATGGGGGAGTATCAGCGCATCCAATTGGTACAAATGATTGCGGCGTACTCCGGGGTGATGATTTCCGAGTTGAAGGTGATTGCGGTGACACCAAGCAACAGTTCGTTGATCCGCTTGGAAATGCCCAAGGCAGCGGCCGAAAGCCTGATTGCCAGTTTTCAGTCCGAAGACCCGCGCCTGGCCTCTTTCCTCGACGAATTCGCGCACGCGGGCATGTCGCCAGGATGTGCCCCGCTTCGGCGCACAAGGCGGCATCAAGCTGATTGAGACAGCCCGCCCTACGCCCGCCGACAAGCCGCCGGTGACCAATGTGAAGGAAGAAGGCCTGGAGTCCCTGATCGTGAACGCGATGACGGCCTTTGGCTGGCTCGCAGGCAGCAACGCCGACTACGAGCGCGAATACGCGGTGGATTTGACGCAGTTGACGGCCTTTCTGGAAGCAACCCAGGAAGACGTGGCGCACGAGCTGGCGCTGCACACCGACGGCCCGCTGCGCCGCAAGTTTCTGGCGCAATTGCAGGGCGAGATCACCCGGCGCGGCACGATTGATGTGATGCGCAAGGGTATTGGCCATGGCAAGCACCACGTGGATTTGTTCTACGGCAAACCGTCTGCGGAAAACGTCAAGGCGGTGGCCCGGCACGCGGCCAACCATTTCAGCATCACCCGCCAACTGCGTTACAGCCGAGAGGAAACCAAGCGGGCGCTGGACCTGGTGCTGTTCATCAACGGGCTGCCGGTGGCGACGTTTGAGCTAAAGAACAGCCTGACCAAGCAGACGGCGGAAGACGCTGTGGAGCAGTACAAGCGCGACCGGGACCCGCGCGAGACGCTGTTTGCTTTTGGCCGCTGCGTGGTGCACTTTGCGATGGACGACCACGAGGTGCAGATGTGCACCGAGCTAAAGGGAGCCAAGGGCATGGCCAAGGACTCGTGGTTCTTGCCCTTCAACCAGGGCTGGAACCAGGGCGCGGGCAATGCGCCCAACCCCTACGGCATCATGACCGACTACCTGTGGCGGCGCGTCTTCACACCCGGCGGCCTGACCGACATTCTGGAGAACTACGCCCAGATCGTGGAAGAGAAGAACGCCAAGACGGGCCGCAAGAAGCGGGTGCAGGTGTTCCCGCGCTACCACCAGCTGGACGTGGTGCGCAAGCTGTTGGCCGATGCGGCCTGGTTTGGCGCTGGCAAGCGCTACCTGATTCAGCACTCGGCGGGCAGCGGCAAGTCCAACTCCATCGCCTGGCTGGCGCACCAGTTGATTGGCCTGCGCAAAGGTGGGCAGGATGTGTTTGACTCCATCATCGTCATCACCGACCGGGTGATTCTGGACAAGCAGATTCGCGAAACCATCAAGGGCTTTGCCCAGGTGTCGTCCATCATTGGCTCGGTGAAGGATGGTGATGGCGTGTCCAAAACGCAGCAACTTTCCAAGTATCTGAAAGACGGCAAGAAGATCATCATCTCCACGGTGCAGACCTTTCCCTATGTGCTCGACAACATTGGCGAGACGCACCGGGGCAAGAAGTTCGCCGTCATCATTGACGAGGCGCATTCCAGCCAGGGCGGGCGCACCGCAGCGGCCATGAGCATGGCCTTGTCGGAGAACGGTTCAACACAGGATGATGAAACAACCGAGGACAAGATCAATCACATCATCGAGTCCCGCAAGTTGTTGAGCAATGCCAGCTACTTTGCCTTCACCGCCACGCCCAAGAACAAGACGCTGGAAATTTTCGGCACTCCTTACCAGGTGGGCGATGAGATCAAGCACCGGCCATTTCACAACTACACCATGAAGCAGGCCATTCAGGAAGGCTTTATTCTGGATGTGCTGAAAAATTACACACCGGTGGAAAGCTATTACCGGCTGGCCAAGACGGTGGACGGCGACCCCGAATACGATGTGAAGAAGGCGCGCAAGAAGCTGCGTGTGTACGTGGAGAGCCACAGCAAGGCCATTCGCGACAAGGCCGAGATCATGGTGGACCACTTCATGGAGCAGGTGATCGGGCAACACAAGATTGGCGGCCAGGCCCGGGCGATGGTGGTCACCAACGGCATTCAGCGGGCCATTCAGTATTTCTTTGCCTTCAGCGAATACCTGGCTGAGATCAAGAGCCCGTACCAGGCCATCGTGGCGTTTTCTGGTGAGCCTGAATACAAAGGCGAGAAGGTGACCGAGTCCAAGTTGAACGGCTTTCCCAGCAACGACATTGCCGACCGGATTCAGGAAGACCCGTACCGCTTTCTGATCTGCGCCAACAAGTTTCAGACCGGCTACGACGAGCCGCTGTTGCACACCATGTACGTGGACAAGGCGCTCTCGGGCATCATGGCGGTGCAGACGCTGTCGCGCCTGAACCGGGCGCACCCGAAGAAGCACGATGTGTTTGTGCTGGACTTCCAGAACAACACCGAGACGATTGAGAAGGCGTTTGCGGACTATTACCGCACCACCATCCTGAGCCGGGAGACCGACCCCAACAAGCTGCATACGCTGAAGAATGATTTGGATGGGTATCAGGTTTATTCGCCGGAACAGATCGACGCTTTGGTGGAGCTGTACCTGGGAGGCGCAGACCGCGATAAGCTGGACCCGATTCTTGATGCCTGTGTGGCGAATTACGTGACCGAGCTGGACGAAGACGGGCAGGTGGATTTCAAAGGCAAGGCCAAGGCGTTTACCCGCACGTATGACTTCCTTTCCACCATCTTGCCGTATGGCGTGCAGGGGTGGGAGCGGCTGTCGATTTTTCTGAACTTCCTGATCTCCAAGCTGCCGGCTCCGGTGGAGGAAGACCTGTCCAAGGGCATCCTCGAAGCAATTGACATGGACAGCTACCGCGCCGAGAAGAAGGCAACGATGGCGATTGCGCTGCCAGATGCCAATGCGGAGATTGAACCCGTGCCAACCTCTGGCGGGGGCCACAAGCCGCAGCCCGAGCTGGATCATCTCTCCAACATTGTGAAGGCGTTCAACGACCAGTTTGGCGGGCTGTTCACCGATGCCATGCGCATGGAAAAGCGCATCACCGACGAGATTCCAAAGAAGGTGGCCGCAGACCAGGCCTACCAGAATGCCCGGAAAAACTCAGATCGGCAAAACGCCCGCATCGAGCATGACAAGGCCTTGAAGCGCGTCATCACCGCTTTGTTCACCGACGATGCCCAGCTGTTCAAGCAGTTTCAGGACAATGAGTCGTTCCGCCATTGGCTGACGGATACGGTGTTTGGGATGACTTACGATGAGTGATTTGCTATATTTACAGTAGCTGCTTGCGCACTGTAAACAAGGGTTAGAGGCAGATTTTTCTTGAAATTCAGAGCAAAAAACTGCACTTTGCAGCTCAGGCGTGGGTGAGGGATGTGGCACGGGTGTGCAGGGAGCGGCTGGATCGGGGTCGATGGTCTGCAAGATTCGCATCTTGAGGCGTTTTGTTGCTATTGTTTGTGTAACTGCTTGCGCATATTACATAAGGGCTACAGCCTGAAATCATGCATTTTTTTGTGCGAATTCACACACGCCACTCAGGTCGGGCGCTTGAAGGCCTGGCGGGCACGCGCAACCTGATCGCGCATCACGCAGCCTTCAGCGTGGTCATTGACCAGCCCCATGGCCTGCATGAAGGCATACACCGTGGTGGGGCCGACAAACTTCCAGCCCTGGGCTTTCAGTTCTTTTGACAAAGCCAGCGATTGCGCCGAGGTCGAGACGGTTTGCGGCTGCGCCAGTGGTGCGGCATCGGCATCAAAACGCCAGACAAAAGCCGCCAGTGAGCCTTCGCGTTGAACCAGTTCCTGCGCCCGCTGGGCGTTGTTGATCACCGCCTCAATCTTGCCGCGATGGCGCACGATGCCAGCGTCGCCCAGCAGCCGCTCAACGTCCTGCTGGGTGAAGCGTGCCACGTGGTCAAAGTCAAAGCCATGGAAGGCGGCGCGAAAGTTGTCGCGCTTGGCCAGGATGGTGCGCCAGCTTAAGCCCGATTGAAAACTTTCCAGGCACAGCTTTTCAAACAAGCGGCGGTCATCCGCCACCGGAAAACCCCATTCGGTATCGTGGTAGTCCAAGAACTCTGGTGCAGCGGCGCACCAGCGGCAGCGTGGCTGACCGTCCGGGCCGTGGAGGGTGGTGTTCATGCCGGGCAGCTGATGCGCTAAATTGCCTGATGACATTGCCGCCAAACGGCAGGGTATTGCTGATGCAAATCCTTGAATGGCGAGAGGGTCTGACCTCTGTCGCTGAAACACCAAGCGAGAAGGCCGTGGTCATCAGCATTTTTTAACTCCAAAATTAGGGTTGGCACAACAATGGCTCCATCGGCCAAAGCTCGACTGACGATGTCTGATAGATGTCGCAATGTTTTCAAATAGCCAGCCGACAGAGCTTCGCGCCGATCCAGGTGGAGCACTTTCACAGTTTCCGTTCCCTTTGTTGACCAG
>VIKI01000249.1 GCA_008080595.1 Comamonadaceae bacterium | reverse complement strand
CTCGCGCCGCGCTTCGTCCACCAGGCGGTTGACGATGTAGTTGGTGCGGCCCGTGCCACGGTGTTGCTGGACGGCGCGCAAGGCATCCATCCACTCGCCGGTCTCGAGCGTGTCGAGGTCGTCATTCACGTTCATCTTGTCTCCTGTTGTTACCCCGTGTCGTGAGCTCGACGCACGACGGGGTTAACTTCAGTATTGCAACGGACGTGCCAATGCGTTCAACGCCGAAATTCGACGCTAAGCCCTTGTTTTTAAAGCTTTTTGATTTGGCCTCGTCGGCCATTCAATACGAGCCACCGGAATGGGGTCGCCAGCCTCGTATGGTTTGCCGTCCGCCCGGTTAGGGGTTAATACCGAGATCCCATGACCGAATCCCAAGAGTGTTCCGATGGTGGCCGCCCATATCCCGGCATGTCTTGGCCCATCACATCCGCGTGTTACTCCCTGTGTCCGTGACTGCGCCTGGGTAGCTTGAAGCAGCAGGTAACACACTTCTTCTTGATTAGGGCCGACGTGGTGTGTCGCTGCGAGGAGGTCACGGTCGGCCAGGGCTGTATGTGTGGCTTGACGGTGAGCCAGTTGCTCGCCAGCGAACTCGGCAAGCCGGTGGCCGAGGTCGGTGCATACCGCATCCGCTCACCGCTCAAACCCGTGCCACTGACCTCGCTGGCTTCACTGTGCACCGAACCCGACAACCAGGACTCCAACACATGACCCACACTATCCAGCGCCACCGCAGCAACGCCCGCATGAGCAAAATCGTGCAGCACGGCGGCCTCATCTTTTTGTGCGGCCAGACCTCCAGCGGCACAGCGCTTGCCCGCATCGGCGACCAAACCAGTGAGGTACTGCGCCGCATCGATGCCTTGCTGGCCGAAGTGGGCAGCGACCGCAGCCACCTGCTGTCGGCCACGGTCTATCTGAACCAGATCGAGGACTTTGCCGCCTTGAACGCGGTGTGGGAGGCCTGGGTGTCCAATGGCTGCGCCCCGGCGAGCACCACGGTGCAGGCCAATCTTGCTTCTACGAATCTGCTGATTGAATGCCCCCAGAAACCACAATTCAAGGGTGGTTCCATTCATTGATCATGAGGCTGTGTCGTTCTGCAGTAGTGCCGATATTCTGAATATCCGATTGTTGTACTGTTGCAATGTCCTAAATGCCCGTTTTTCAAATTGCACCGGCAGGCCGATTGAAGTCACCAAGCTGAAGGATCATTGAGAAGCAGTGATTGACTTGATAAGCGTAGAACTACGTAGGGCAGCACTATCGAACCCCACCACTAATCCGGCGATCATCATTGGGTGACTCAATGGCTGGTATCGGGATGGCATTTTGATAAATCGAAATTCGGCTAAGGGCACGATGCCGTAGGTCAGGAACGGTAGCTGACTGGGGTTGAACTGGCCAACCGGTAAGCTGCCTGTCGTGACCGGAGGCAACGGGCACTAAAGAGCCAGCCACCACCGGCTGGTTTGCGGCAGTCAAGCATTCATCACTGGCAAGTTCGGACACTACAAGTCCGAATCGCTTTGGTTAAGGGGGTAAAGTTGTTTACGACTTTAAATCGTGGTGTTGTCAATTTGGTACGCCGGGAACCCGCATGGATGCTAGGCCAGTGTTTACGACTATATTTGGTCAGAATACCTCCTTTTAGAGGCTGTGCCGATTTAACACTGAGCTGGATGTTTTACTCGCGCGGCCACTTTTTAGGCTGGAGCAAGCAAATTGCCGCTGAACTCGGCAGTTTGATTGATCTTGCTGTCCAAGAACCCTTCTGCGAATCGAGATGGTTTCTTGCAAGAGCACATGCAGGCGAACTATTGCTCAGCGCGGTCATCGCCTAATCCAAGTCTTCCTTGAATTTATTTATAACCGTCAAAAAGGCTTGTAGTACGGCGGATTGATCGTCTTTTCTGTAGACGCAACTCAGGTCAACGTGTGTATCAACTGAGTTTTTGAGTGGTCGGTAGATCACGCCGGGTAGTTTGAGCGTTGTGACTGATTTGGGAACAATGGTTGTTCCCAAGCCTGCTGCAACCAGCGCAACGCCGGTCACCGCGTCACCCACAATTTGCGAAATATCTGGCATAAACCCCTCGCCCCGGCAAAGCTCAATGACCTTGTCAGCAAAGTTCGGCCGATCTCCGGTTGGGAACAGCACCAAAGAGTGGTTCTCCAATTCAGCAAAAGAAATGGACTCTTGTTGGCTCAGGGGATGTGCTTCATTCACAGCCAAATACAGAAGCTCATTGATGAGCAGCAGGTTCTCAATGTCAGGGTGTTGTAGTGGCATGCGATGAAAACCGATGGTGATCCGCTTTTGTCGCAGTGCTTCAATTTGCTCTCCCTTGGTCATCGTATGCAAGATGACCCTGACGTCAGGATGTGTGGACCGAAAGAGTTGTAGCAACAACGGAATGACACTGAAAATCCCGGTTCCAAAGATGCCAATATCAAGCCTTCCAAGTTTCCCTTGGCCTGCGCGCACGGTGCGTTCAATGGCTTGCTCCATCAGATGGCGAATGTTTCGTGCTTCTGCCAAAAACATATCACCAGCCTGCGTCAATTCCACGCCTCGTGGTGTGCGAATAAACAGTTGAACGTTGAGTTCCTGCTCCAGTTGTTGGATTTGCCGGGTCAGTGGGGGTTGGGAAATATGCAAGCGCAACGCTGCACGACCAATGTTGAGTTCTTCCGCCACCATGATGAAGGATTTGAGATGCCGTATGTCCATACCTTACTCCAAAAAAGTGTTCGTGAACCTACGCTGTTTACGCGTGTATTGCATGCTCAAGCGGCATGAATAGGCGCTTGAAAATTCGTTTGAAGTATAGAGGGGATGGTCAAACAGCATCTTTTTCGATGTGTCATGTCGTCTATTGCAATGCCGTCACATTGGCAATACTCGCATACCCTAATACCAAATAGGTATGGATCATCGATTTGCATAGTATTGGACGGTAATTCTGCTGCTGCGTAAATTACGCACCCTGAGCTCGCAGAGCGTGGTCTTTGTCTGAAGACTCGCAGTTGGTTCGGACCGCGTAAAAGTTTAAAAATTTTGGAGCAACAGATGAAAAAGAGTAGCCGCACTCGGCAGATTAAAAGTTTTCCGTTGGCTCGCCATGTGCGCAATGCCATCGGCTTGCTTCTCGGTGGTGTCGGTGCCATCGGGTCGGTTTATGCCGTTGGCATCGAAACCGAGAACCCGGACATCAAAATGTCATGGGACAACACCTTTAAGTACAGTGCTGGCTGGCGCGTCAGGGGCGTGGACACCAATGTGGCAGACAACTCCATCGGCCCTCAGGCAAACACCAATGATGGCGATCTCAACTTCAAAAATGGCGCGATGATTTCCAACCGCGTGGATTGGTTGACCGAGTTCGATCTGCGCTACAAGAAAGACTTTGGTCTGCGTGTCAGCGGTGCTGCCTGGTATGACGAGGTCTATAACCGCAGCAATGACAACGCCGGAGCCTTGGGTGGTGTGTTGGTCAATTCCATCACTGCCAGATACAACGAGTTCACCGATGCCACGCGCAATTTGCATGGCCGAAAAGCCGAGTTTCGGGATGTGTTCGTTTATGGCAACTTCGCGCCGAATGACATGAACGTGAACGTCAAGGCTGGGCAGTTCACACAACTCTACGGTGAAACCCTGTTCTTTGGCTACAACGGCATTGCGGCTGCGCAAACGCCGCTTGATCTGGTGCGGGCGCTGTCGGTACCCAATTCTCAGTTCAAAGAGATTGCCATGCCGGTGAAGCAGTTGTCCACCCAGATTCAGATCAATCCGAACTTGTCCGTTGGTGCGTACTACCAGTTTGAATGGAAGAAAAACAGCATTCCAGGTGCAGGCAGCTATTTCAGTTTTGCTGACTTTGCCGACGCGGGTGGCGAGTCTCTCATTCTGGG
>VIKI01000011.1:57731-64063 GCA_008080595.1 Comamonadaceae bacterium | reverse complement strand
CCTTGCGCGTCCTCAGTGCGGGCAACAATGCGCTGGTGCGCACCGGTGACGAGACCGCCCTGCTGGCCGAGGTGGGACGTATCCTGGTTGAAATCGGCGGCTATTGCCTGGTCTGGGTCGGTATGCCAGAGCCCGGCAAAGAGACGATGTTGCGTCCGGTCATGATCGCTCCCGGTGACCGTGTCGATGCGGCGGTATTTGCGCATGATCGCGGCGTCAATGCTTCCTGGCCGGGCTTTGTCGGGGCCGCGATGACCCAGGGGCGGCCCATCATTTGCACGTCTTTAGCTGACGATGCTTATTACGCCCAGGCCACCGAAGCCGTCCGTCAATGCTGTTGCGAGGCGGGGGCGGCGTTGCCTTTGGTGTCGGAGCAAGCGTGCTTTGGTGTCCTGGTGTTGCATGCGGATAACCAGGAAACACTCGGAAAGGAAGAGCTGGTTCTGTTGCAGGAACTCGCCGACGACATTGCCTACGGCATTGCGGTACGCCGCAGCGCAGATGTCTTGAACTTGCGCGAGCAGGCGATGGAGGCTTCCAGCAACGGCATCATGATTTCATCGGTACTGGAGGCCGACCACCCGTTCACCTATGTCAACCCGGCCTTTGAGCGCATCACGGGTTATGGAGCTTCTGAGGCTGTGGGGCGTAATGGACGCTTCCTGTTGGGCACAGACCTGGAGCAGCCCGAACTGGATGCCATCCGTCTGGCCCTGCGTGAGGGCCGTGAAGGCCATGCCGTGCTGCGCAATTACCGCAAGGACGGTAGTCTGTTCTGGTGTGAGTTGTCGGTTTCTCCGGTGCACCGCAACCATGGCCCGGTGACGCACTTTGTGTCGGTGCTGACCGACATCACCGAGAGTAAAAACTACGAGGCGGCGCTGGAATACCAGTCCAACCACGACCATCTCACCGGGCTGCCGAACCGCAATCTGCTGACCGACCGCCTTGACCAGGCCCTGGTTCGCGCAGCACGCGACGGTGAAGAGGTGGCGGTGGCGGTGATTGACCTGGATCGTTTCAAGGTGATCAACGACGGCCTGGGCCATGCCGTGGGCGACATTTTGTTGAAACAAGCGGTGATCCGCTTGCAGGCAGGTGTGCGTGATGGCGATACCCTGGCACGGCTCGGGGGGGATGAGTTTGTGCTGATCATGCCTGCGGATGATGCCACCCGTGCCGCACAAATCGGCTGTGGGCGTTTGCAGTCCAGCCTGGTGCTGCCCTTTGAGTTTGAAGCGCACCAACTGAGCTTGTCCGCCAGCATTGGCATCAGCCTTTACCCGCGTGACGCGAATGATGCCCAAGGCTTGCTGCGACAGGCCGAGGCGGCCATGTACCGGGCCAAAGAGCAGGGGCGCAGCTCAATCCAGTTTTTCACCGCCGAAATCAACAAGCGCGTGCATGAGCAACTGACCATGGAGAGCCAGCTGCGCCAGGCGCTCGACAAAGGCGAGTTTCTGCTGCATTACCAGCCGCAGGTGGATCTGGTGACGGGCTCCATCATTGCCGCCGAGGCGCTGGTGCGCTGGCAACACCCTGAACGCGGCCTGGTGCCGCCAGTGGAGTTCATCGCCCTGGCCGAGGAAACCGGGCTGATTGTGCCGCTGGGTGAATGGGTGCTGGTGGAAGCCTGCCGTCAGCACCGCGCCTGGCTGGATGCCGGCTGCGTGGCCGGACGCATCGCCGTCAACCTTTCGCCCAGGCAGTTCAGCGACGCGGGCTTGTTGCCCTTGGTCAAACGGGTGCTGGCCGACACCGGCCTGCCACCGGCCCTGCTGGATCTGGAGGTGACCGAGAGCATGGCGATGCAGGATGTGGAGCGCGCCATTGAACAGCTGGAGGAACTCGCCAGCCTGGGGGTGCGGATTTCACTCGATGACTTCGGTACCGGGCATTCCTCACTGAGTTACCTGCAACGCTTTGCCGTCAAGACCCTGAAAGTTGACCGCAGCTTTGTGCACGAGATTGCCACCGATCCGCAGCGGGCGGCCATCACCAGCACCATCATCGTCATGGCGCACAACCTGGGCCTGAATGTGATCGCCGAGGGGGTGGAAACCTTGGCCGAATTGAGCTTCCTGCGGCGACACGCCTGTGACGAAATTCAGGGCTACTATTTCAGCCGTCCCTTGGCTGCAGCACCCTACGAAGCCCTGCTGCGCGAGCAGCATCGCCTGGTGCAGCCTGCGCCAAGTGAAGGGGATGCCGTGCGCACGCTGCTGCTGGTGGATGATGAGCCCAATGTGCTGTCTTCGCTGAAACGCCTGTTGCGGCGCGACGGCTACCGGATACTGTCCACCACCAGTGCCCGCGAAGGGCTTGATCTGCTGGCCACCAACCCGATTCAGGTGATCATCTCGGATCAGCGTATGCCGGAGATGAATGGCACCGAATTCCTCTCGCGGGCCAGGCAATTACATCCGCACACGGTGCGTATGGTGTTGTCGGGCTACACCGATCTGAATTCGGTGACCGAGGCCATCAATGAAGGGGCCATCTACAAGTTCCTGACCAAGCCGTGGAACGATGATGCCATGCGTGAAACCGTCCGGCTGGCGTTCAAGGTGCAGGAGGATGGCCTGCGGCACTGATCGGACGGCTCCACCACTGCCGCACCCAGCCCCCCGCGCTGACCAGCACAATCCCCACCAGCACGGGGCCTGAGCCCAGCAAAAAGCGTAGCTCCAGCGGCTCATTGAGCAGCCAGGCCCCAAACACCATGCCAAACAAGGGTGTCAGAAACGAGAACACCCCCAGGCGCGAAGCCAGGTAGCTGCGCAACAACCAGAACCACACCAGAAAGCTGGCAAACGACACCACCAGCGTGTGAAAGGCCAGGCTGGCCCAGACCTGCGGTGTCGGGTTAAACCGCGCTTGACCGGTCGCCAGTGCCCCGGCCAGCAGCAACACAAAAGCGCCGATCAACTGGTACAGCAGGGTTTGCGTGGCGGGTGCTTTTGACAGGGCAGAGCTGCGCACCACCACCGTGGTGGCGGCCCAGGCCACACCGGCCAGCAACCCCAGAAAATCGCCCCACAACACGTTGCCCGATGCTGCACTGGCCGGGCCGCTGCGCCCCAGAAAAGTCAGCGCAATGCCGCCAAACGCCAGCGCAATGCCCAGCCACTGCAGCACACCCAGCCGCTCGGCCGGCAGCCGCCAGTGCAGGCCCAAGGCGGCAAAAATCGGTGCGGTGTACAAAAACACCACCATGTGTGAGGCCGTGGTATGGCGCAGGCCCTCGGCCACCAGCAGGAATTCCAGCGCAAACAACACGCCGACCACCAGGCCAGGGCGCAAGCTGCCGTCGCTCCAGTTCATGCGCTCCTTGCGCCAGGCCATCACCAGCACCACCAGCAAGGCCGCCCCGCCTGAGCGCAGCGCAATCTGCATGATGGGGGCAATGTCGTGTGCGGTGGCTTTTAAAACCACTTGCTGCAAGCCCCAAATGGCGCACAGCACCAGCATCAGGGTCACAGCTTTGGCATCAAGGGCTTTGGGGAAGTGCATGGAAAAATCGTCAAAAAAACCGCAAAAATCGTGGTTTTTGCGGAAATATTTACATCAAATTGGGCTGTAGCCATTTTGTAGCATGCGCTAACAGCTATAAAAATTAGAGCTTATTGCGGTTTCGCAGGCCGGTGTAATGCACAAAGTTTGTTGCCGTCCGGGTCGCGCAGATACGCCAGGTAGAGCTTGCCAAAAGAAGCTTCACGCCAGCCCGGTGGGTCTTCGCAGGTGGTTCCGCCGTTGGCCACACCAGCGGCGTGAAACGCATCGGCCTGCTCGGGCGACTGCATGGCAAAGCCAATGGTGCTGCCATTGCCATGGGTGGCGGGCTCACCATTGATGGGGGTGGTGATACCAAACGTGCCGGTCGGGCTGCGGTAAAAATACCGGTTCTTGTTGGCCACGCCCGGGCCAATGCCCAGCGTGCCCAGGAGCGCGTCGTAAAACTTCTTCGAGACCTCAAGGTCATTCACACCAAGCATCACATGACTGAACATGGTTTTCTCTTTCGTCGTCGCAAATTCTGGTAGATGGGGCTTGGGTTGCGCCAAATCAGTCGAGACGGGCAAGAGCGGCGCGTCATTCTTCCCTGTCTATCGCTCTGCGAATTCGGGCTTTTGCGCCAGCAGCTCCTGGCGTAACCAGGCATGCCCTTCGCGGTGGGCATCGTTGCGGTGGCTGTAGACCTTGAGCGTGTACGCGGGAATCACAAACGGGGCCTCGAACACGGCAATCGGCGCGGCGCTTTGCAAGGTCTTTGCGGCGTGGCGCGGCAGCGTCATGAGCAGCTCACTGTGGGCAATGATGAAAGGGGCTGCCAGCATGGTGGGCAACTGCACCGCCACCGTGCGTTGCAGTGACAGCGCGTCCAGCACGCGGTCAATTTCGCCGCGCGGTTCATTCCATGGTGTCACCACCACATGGCGGGCGCTCAAATAGTCGTCCAGCGTCAGGCGGCCCAGGATGCGGGGATGGCTGCGGCTGGCTATCACCACGTAATCGTCAGAAAACCAATCCAGCGCTTCGATGCCAACAGGCAGCGCCTCCACCTCACCGCTGAAGCCCAGTGAGAAATCAACCCGTCCTGCGGCCAAGTCTTCCAGCGCCACCTTCTGCGCGGAGTACACCACTTTGATCCGCAGGTGGGGCGCTGCCTGCTGCAAGTGGGCAATGAACGGCGGCAGCACCGCGAAGGCCGTGTAATCGGTGGCGGAAAAGACAAACTCCCGTTCGCTGACGGCCGGGTCAAAACGCTCGGCTTGGCCCAGTTGTTCAGACAACAATTTAAGCGCCAGGCTCACAGGCACGGCCATCCGCTGAGCACGTGCAGTGGGAACCAAACGGTTGCTCTGGCGCACAAACAGCACATCCCCCAATGATTCGCGCAAGCGCGCCAAGGCATGGCTGAACGCCGACGCACTCATGCACAGTTCGCTGGCGGCCTGCGTCACCGAGCCCAGGCGAAACAGCGCCTCGAAAACGAGAAGCAGGTTCAAGTCCAGCTTGCGCAGTCCGGAATGAAGGGTGTTCATGTGGTTGTGAAATAAATGCACTGGTTTCATTTTATGAACCCCCATAACATCCAGCGCGCAGGCCCCACGTGGCCCCTTCGACCCCTACCCACACAGGAAAAATCCCCATGAACATCACCCTCCGCGAGGCGCAGCCATCCGATGCCGCCTTGATCCACGCCTTCATCCTCGAACTGGCGGTCTATGAAAAAGCCACGCATGAAGTTGTGGCCAGTGTGGCGGATGTCCAGCACAGCCTGTTCGCGCCGGACTCGCCCGCGCGGGCACTCATGTGCCTGGTGGACGGCCAGCCTGCGGGCTATGCGGTGTATTTCCTCAGCTACTCCACCTGGCTCGGACGCAAGGGCATGTACTTGGAAGATTTGTACATCTCGCCCAAACACCGTGGCGGTGGTGCGGGCAAACACCTGTTGCGCCACCTGGCGGGCATCGCGGTGGACAGCGGCTGCGGCCGGCTGGAGTGGAGCGTGCTGGACTGGAATGCGCCCGCCATCGCGTTTTACCAATCCCTGGGAGCCCAGCCGCAAGCCGAATGGGTACGCTACCGCCTGGCGGGTGACACCCTGAACAACTTCGCACGGCCAGAAACCGAAAACTTGACTTGATCACCGGTGTCTCATCAGCTCTGCAACCTAGAGCACTATTAAATACATAGCTGTTTGCGCAAGTAGATAAAGGGCTTGAGGGGCAGCTCACGCTGGGTGGATGCACGCCATCAGGCCTAACGCATCACGCAGCAAGACACGCGAAATCTGGTGAGGGGTCTCCTGAGTCGAGACAGGAATGCCGAACCAGTGCGCCAGCGGGTGATCAAAAGCGAACTCGATGGCCTTGCGGTGCTGCGTATCCTGCCCTACCGGACTGCTTTCCAGGGCTGCCCAGAGGGACTCAAAGTCAGACAAGGCAAGGTGGGGGTCGGGTATTCGGAAAGCGCCAACGCTACGCCAGGCATTCACCGCCCCGACCTCGGCGAAGCTTATCTTTTCTCTGATCGGGCCGAATGGCAAACGCTGGCCCAGGGCTGCCATGAATGACTCGCCCTGTGCTGCGGCGCACATGGCCTGAAGGCATTGGTCGGCAAAGGCACGGATGGCAGGCGGTGGCCCTGAGAGTCGGGCACCGAAGAAGGCCTCTCCAAAGAACGCTTCAAACGCCACTTCGGTCGCCGTGCCGAGGTAGCCCGACAGCGCGGCATTGTCAGGGAGTGTATGGCTCGCGAACGACCAAGCGTGCTCCCAAGCCCCCTCTTTGGCAAACTGACCCGACGTAGGTGTGATGGTGAAATAC
>VIKI01000011.1:52386-57710 GCA_008080595.1 Comamonadaceae bacterium | reverse complement strand
GGGGAGCATGTGAACATCATACCCATGAGGGGCAAAGCGACACGCCACCAGCGGTTCTGGACGATCAAGGTGCAGTAACCAGCGTCGCAGTCTGAGTGAGCTGGACGTGGCCCGGCGCCATAAGGGAAAATAGCCACCGCGAATCGCCACAATCTCCCCCTGTGGATTGCCCAAACCTTACTTCTCCCACTTCATCTGCCCAACAAAGGATTCCCATGAGCCAAAGCAAATTCCGCCTGGTGACCCGCAGCGACTTTGACGGTCTGGTCTGCGCCGTGTTGCTCAAGGAGCTGGATCTGATCGACGACATCAAGTTTGTCCACCCCAAGGACATGCAAGACGGCCGCATCGACATCACCAGCCGCGACATCACCACCAACCTGCCATATGTGGCGGCAGCGCATCTGGCGTTTGACCACCACGAGTCGGAAACCATCCGCAACACCGGCGAGCGGCCCAACCACATCATCTCGGCCCACGCCCCGTCAGCCGCCCGTGTGGTGTATGACTACTACGGCGGTGCAGCGGCTTTCCCCAAGGTCAGCGACGAGATGATGCAAGCGGTGGACAAGGCCGACTCCGCCCAGTTCAGCCACGATGAAATCCTGCACCCCGCAGGCTGGGTGCTGCTCAACTACTTGATGGATTCACGCACCGGCCTGGGCCGTTTCCGCGAATTCCGCGTCAGCAACTACCAGTTGATGATGGATTTGATCGACTACTGCCGCAGCCACGGCATTGACGACGCAGATCGAGCGTTGCGCCAGCGTGCACAAAAACCTGGTGGTGCTGGACTTGCGCAACGAGGAAACCATCTTCGCCGCCAACCGTTTCATGATTTACGCGCTGTACCCGCAGTGCAACATCTCGATCCACGTGATGTGGGGTGTGCAAAAGCAAAACACCGTGTTGGCCACCGGCAAGTCGATTCTGGATCGCAGCAGCAAAACCAATGTGGGCGAGCTGATGCTGCAATACGGTGGCGGCGGCCACAATGCGGCGGGCACCTGCCAGGTGGACAACCTGCGGGCCGTGCAAGTGTTGACGGCCTTGATCCAACAGATCAACCTTGACGGTTGACTCCGTGATACGGGTGGCAGGCCGCCTGGGCGTTGAATTTACACAACGATTTGGCCTCTACACCAGGTAAATAGTGCGCAAACAGCTATCAAATGCAGAGCGAATATGGCGTGATGGATTTGTTTGATGATTTGCCGCCAGCCCCCGATGACGCCTACACCCTCATCGCACCGGGGGCCGTGCTGCTGCGTGGCTTGGGCCGTGAAGGTGATGCCGCCCTGCTGCGGGCGGTACAGACCGTGATAGCGCAGGCCCCATTGCGCCACATGCAAACGCCGGGGGGCTACACCATGTCGGTGGCCATGACGAGTTGTGGTGCGCTGGGCTGGGTGTCAGACCCGCAGGGCTACCGCTATAGCGCGCGTGACCCCGTGTCCAACCAGCCCTGGCCTGCCATGCCGGACTGTCTGCTGGCACTGGCGCAACGTGCCGCAGCGCAGGCCGGTTACGCCAATTTTCAGCCCGAAGCCTGCCTGATCAACCAATACCTGCCCGGTGCCAAACTCTCGCTGCACCAGGACAAGGATGAGCAAGACCTGTCCGCCCCCATCGTGTCGCTGTCGCTGGGCTTGCCCGCCGTGTTCCTGTTTGGCACACCCAGCCGCAAAGACCGGCCGCAACGCTGGCGGCTGGTGCATGGCGACGTGGTGGTGTGGGGCGGCCCGTCGCGCCTGGCTTACCACGGGGTGCAGCCACTGGAAGAGGGTGCGCATGCGCTGTTGGGGCGGCAGCGGCTGAACCTGACATTTCGCCGCGTGCGGGTCTGAAAGCTCACTGTAGGGCTCGCGCCACTGATACAGCGCAAGCCTGTACCGCTTGGCTGTGCCAGTGCACGGCGGCAAGCCCGCCCTAAAGTCAAGGCTTCAACCCTGGAGACCTGACCCGATGTGGACTGACCTGTTGCCTGTGATAAGTTACTGTTTGGTGATGACGACCACGCCGGGGCCGAACAACGTGATGCTGGCCAGCTCGGGGGCGCAGTTTGGCTTTCGCAGTGCGTTGCCGCAAATCCTGGGGCAAAACAGTGGTGTGGCGGTGCAGACCTATGCCACCTGCCTGGGGCTGGGCAGCCTGTTTGTGGCCTACCCGGTGCTGCACCAGGTGTTGCGCGTGGCCGGTGCCCTTTACCTGGTGTTTCTGGCCTGGAAGCTCAGCGGCAGTGCGCTGGGCCAGGCCCGTGCCAGCCAACCGCTGAGCTTTACCCAGGCGGCCTTGTTCCAGGCCATCAATCCCAAGACGTGGGTCAAGTCGATCACCCTGGCCACGGTGTTCATGCCGGCAGGTTTGAGTGCGCCGATGGGGGCGCTGCTGGTGACGGTGATCGGGCTGCTGATCGGTCTGCCCAGCGCGTCGATGTGGGCCTTGTTTGGCGTGGCGATCCGCCGCCTGCTGACTGACCCGCGCAAGCAGCGCTTTTTCAACCTGAGCATGGGGGCGGTGCTGCTGCTGTTGGCTGTGAGCTTTCTGCGCTAACCTCGGGCCATGCTCCCGCTTGACCGCAACACCCCCACCGCCCTGGCCGACCAGATCGAGCTGCGCCTGCGCGAGCGGATCGCCAACCGGCAATTGCCGCCCGCCGCCCGGCTGCCGTCGATCCGCCAGTTGGCCGCGCAGTTGGCGGTCAGCCCCAACACCGTGGTCACCGCCTATGACCGTCTGATGGCACTCGGCCTGATCGAGTCCCGCGGCACGGCGGGTTACTTTGTGCGCGAGACGCGCCACACCGAATGGCCTGATGCCGTGGCACTGGAAGCCGGTGAAGAGCAGGACGGGGTGTGGCTGGCCCAACAAGCCCATGACCTGCGTGCCGGGGTGCTGCAAGCCAGCAGTGGTGCGCTGCCGCCCGCGTGGCTGGAAGACGGTGTGCCCGCCGCTGCGGTGCAGCGTGGTTTGGCGCGCTCCAATGCGGGCATGGCCTCGCGCTGCCCACCACAGGGTCTGCCCGAGTTGCGCGAACGCATTGCCATGGTGTTGCGCGGCATGGGCATCGCAGTGGATGCTGGGCGCATCCTCACCACCTACGGCGGCACACACGCCATCGACCTGATCTGTCGCGCCTTTCTGCAGCCCGGCGACACCGTGCTGGTGGAAGACCCCGGCTACTTTCTGATGTTTGAGCGCTTGCGCAAAGATGGTGTGCGCATCGTCCCGGTCCAGCGCCGCCCCGACGGCATTGACCTGGAACAACTGGAAGCCGCCTGCCGCGAACACCATCCGCGCCTGTTGTTCATCCAGACCGTGCTGCACAACCCCACCGGCTGGACCAGCACCGCAGCCAATTTACACAAGGTGCTGGTGCTGGCGCAGCAACACGGCTTTTTGATTGCCGAAGACGATGTGCAAGGCCACTTTCACCCCGGCCATGTGACGCGCCTGGCGAATCTGTCGGGGCTGGAGCGGGTCATCTACTACTCCAGCTTCTGCAAAGCCCTGAGCCCGGCGCTGCGCATCGGCTATGTGGCCGCCGAGCCGACGCTGCTCAAGGCCTTGATGCGCGAAAAAATCTACTCGATTTTGAGCACCCCCGCGCTCAACGAATACGTGCTGCTGGAGGTGCTGGCCGCCGGGCGTTGGCGCAAGCACCTGGACCGCCTGAACGCCAAGCTGCTGGCCGCCCGCCACGCCAGTGCCCGCCAACTGAGTTCGGCGGGCCTGCTGCTGGATCACCCCGGTGAGGGTGGTCTGTTTCTGTGGGCCTCGGTGCCCGAAGATGTGGACCTGAACCTGCTGGTGCAGGATGCCTACCGCAACCAGATTCTGCTGGTGCGTGGGTCTACCTTTCGGGCCAACCAGCAGGCCGATGCGCACATCCGTTTCAACGTGGCTTTCAGCCAGCATGCGCGACTGGGTGACTACCTGCGTGAGCGCCTGCAGTCTTTGGCCGGTGCGCGGGCGGTGTTGGCGCGGGCCAGCGCTGTTGCAGGCCAGTGAACGGGCGCATAATCAAACCGCTGATATGGCAAGGGGGGCAGGGAGCACCCCGATTCACCTTCACAAGGGCTGATTATCATGAATGCATCTGAACGCTATTTGCACAACCCCGACGCATTGCCCGTGATGCCCGAGCTGGCCATGCGGCTCATGCGCACGCTGGAGCGCGAAAACACCACACTTGACGAAGTGGCCGCCCTGATTGCACAAGACCCCAGTCTGGCCGTCAAGGTCTTGCGGGTGGCCAACTCCGCTGCGGTGGGGGCGCAACGCGAGATTTCCAGCCTGCGCGATGCCGCCAACCTGATTGGCATGCGCCGCCTGCGCGAGTTGTCACTGGCCGCCTGTGTGGCCAATATTTTTCCCAAGGATGGCAAGTTTGATCGCGCCCGCTTCTGGCGGCACGGCGTGGCCACCGCAGGCCACGCCAAAGTGCTGGCCGGTCTTTGCGACATCAACCCCGACACCGCCTACATCGCCGGCTTGGTGATGCGTATTGGCCGGGTGCTGATGCTGCAGGTGGAGCCTGAGATTGTGTCGCGTTGTGACGACCTGAACGACAGCCCGGACACCTTGATTGGCCATGAGATGGAGTGGCTGGGCTGCAGCCACCTGGAGGTCAGTGCGGCGTTGGCCAAGCGCTGGAATTTTCCCAAGGAAATTGTCGATGCGCTGGTGGCCGCCCGCGATCCGCTGGCCGCTTCGCCGTTTTCCAGCCTGGGAGCGGTGCTGCGCCTGTCGTGCACACTGGCCGATGCCGGTGAGCTGCAAGTGCCCGAGGTGGACGCGCTGATCGCGGTGCAGTTTGAGTTGATGATGCGCATGGGGCTGACAGCCGAAACGCTGGCGCAACATTTGCCGCCTTGGGACAGCCTGATCCAGGGGGTCGAGCAGCTGTTGTCCTGAGCCCCTCTGCAGGTTCAACCCTGCGTGTTATCCTTGACCCCATGTCGTGCCGCTCCAAACTCAACCCGATTCACGCCACTCCCGTGGTGCGTGTTGAGTTGCTCGTGATTTCACGGGCCATGGACGCACGAATGATTACCACCATTACAACCACGGTCGCCTGAGCGTCGTGCAGGTGGCCGTACCGGCTGCCTGGTGGTGATCTCTCTGAACAACCCCCGCCCTGGCAGCAGGGGTTTCAACTGTTTGGAGAGTGTTTATGTACCAAGATCAATTTGCCAGTTTTTCTGTTCACCCACACCCAAGTGGTGTCCATGCCGAAGCGCCTTTGCGCGTGGGTATGCTCGGCCTGGGCACCGTCGGTTCGGGCACTTACCACGTCTTGCAACGCAACGCCGGGCTGATTG
>VIKI01000011.1:6211-52330 GCA_008080595.1 Comamonadaceae bacterium | reverse complement strand
TGGCACCACCCTGGCCCGTGATCTGGTGTTACAAGCCATCCGCCATGGCAAACATGTGGTCACGGCCAACAAGGCCCTGCTGGCCGTCCATGGCAGCGAGATTTTTGCGGCGGCCAAGGCCCACGGTGTGGTGCTGGCCTACGAGGGCGCGGTGGCGGTCAGCATCCCGATCATCAAGGCGCTGCGCGAGGGGCTGACGGCCAATCAGATCGAATGGGTGGCCGGCATCATCAACGGCACCAGCAACTACATCCTGACGGAGATGAAGACCCAGGGCCTGAGCTTTGCCGCCGCCCTGGCCAATGCGCAAGCTCTGGGTTATGCCGAGGCCGACCCGGCCTTTGACGTGCAGGGTGTGGATGCCGCGCACAAGCTCACGCTGCTGGCGGCCAATGCGTTTGGCGCACCGATTCAGTTGGACCAGGTGCAGGTGGAAGGCATCACCGGGCTGGACTCGGTGGACATCAGCCTGGCCGAGCAAATGGGTTACTGCGTCAAGCTGCTGGGCCTGGCTCAGCGTACCCCACGGGGTCTGGTGTTGCGAGTGCAGCCCACGCTGATCGCCGCCGACCACCTGCTGGCCCAGGTCAATGGCGCGATGAACGCGGTGATGGTGAAAAGCGACGCGGCAGGCATCACCTTGTATTACGGCGCGGGGGCAGGCTCCGAACCAACCGCCTCTGCCGTGATTGCAGACCTGGTGGATGTGTGCCGCACCGCCGGCACGCCACCGCAGCATCGCGTGCCCGCCCTGGCGTTTCAGCACGAGGCGATGGCGGCCTTGCCGGTGCTGGGCATGGACGAGGTGCCGTCGGCCTACTACCTGCGCCTGAGCGTGACCCAAGCGTCACTCAGCTTGTCGGCTGTGCTGGCGCATTTGTCTGAAGCCCATGTGTGGGTGCGGCAAGCCAAGCTACTCGCTCACCCGGATGATCCGGCACTGAGCGCCGTGGTTGTGTTGACCGAGCCGACACCGGGGCGGATCATGCGTGAGGTGGTGGCGCAGCTGGCCGAATGGCCAACGGTGGCGGGTGCGGTGACCCTGCTGCACATGGCGGATTTGAGCTAATCGTCTGTTGGCGGCGGCGCAGGCAGGGTCAAACAAAACCGGGTTTCCCCTGGGGCGCTGTCTTCCAGGTGCAGTTCACCGCCGTGGGCGCGGGCAATTTCTCGTGCCAGGCTCAGGCCCAGGCCAGAGCCTTCCACAGCGCGGTTGCGTGCCGGGTCGACGCGGTAAAAGCGCTCAAACAGTTGGGCACGCTGATCTGCGGTCAGGTTCTCGGATGCGTTGGTGATGCGCAACTCCACCCACGCGCCGCTGCAGCTGGCATGAAAATGAATCCAGCCGCCGTCAAGGTTGTATTTGATGGCGTTGCTGAGCAGGTTGTGCAGTGTTTGCAGCATCAGGTCGGCATCGGCCACCACACGCAAGCGCGGGGCAATGTTGTGGCTCACCCGCAGGTGGGCACCAAGCATGCAGGCATCCTCCATCAGCTCACGCAGCACGGTGCTGAAGTCACACGGCATCAGGTGCAGGCGAATGCGCCCGGCATCGGCTTGCGACAGCAGCAGCAGTTTTTGTGAGATGGACGAGAGGCGGCGCACCTCGTCAAGGATGTTGGAGAACTGGATTTGTGTCGGTGAGCCCACCTCTGCCGCGCCGATGAGTTGTTCGATTTGCCCCTGCAAAATGGCCAGCGGAGTTTTTAACTCATGCGCCGCATCACCCGAGAAGCGTGAGGCCTGTTTGAAGCTTCTTTCCAGGCGCTCCAGCATCTCGTTGAACACCGCAATCAGCTCGGCAAAATCGCGGTCTTCGGGTTTGGACGGAATACGCTGATCCAGCCCCTGGGCCGTGACGTGGCGAAGGGTGGCGCTCAGGCGCTGAATCTGCGTCTGGTCATTGGCAATGTGGCGCGTGTTGGCTTTGACCCATTGCCCCATCAGGTGCAGCAGGTTGAGTGCCACCGGGTGCGACTGCGCCACCAGTTGCGCCAGCAGCTTGCGGTGGATCGGCAACACCACGCAGCTTTCCTTGGCAATCACATACGCCGAGGGCGGCGTGTCGTCAATGGTGGACATCTCTCCCACCGCCACCCCGGCGGGCAGCACCCGCACCTCTGGCGAGGTGGGCGAGTCAAAGCGCAGGGACAGCGTGCCACTGAGCAGCAGGTAAACATGCTGGTTGGCTTTTTCTGGCGACAGCAAAATGTCGCCAGCGGCCAGGGTTTGCGCCGCCGAGCGCAGCAAGACCTGGCGCAGCACATCGTCGGGCACGTCTTTGAATAACTCGGTTCTGGCCAGATCTGTGAGGGTGGTGTCGGTCATGCCTGGGGGCTCTGGTTCAACTCGTCTGATCCGGTTGCGGTGGGGTCACCGGCAAATGCACCGTGAAGCGCGTGCCCTTGCCGAGTTCACTGGCTACCTCAATGCGGCCACCGTGTTTGGCGACAATGCTGTAAGACAGCGACAAGCCCAGCCCTGTGCCCTTGCCGACCGGTTTGGTGGTGAAAAATGGGTCAAAAATCCGGTTCAGAATGTCGGGTGCAATGCCTGCGCCGTTGTCGCCAATCTCCACCCACACCCAGTCGTCAGTGCTGCCGGTGCGCACCGTGATGACCCCATTGGCAGTGATGGCCTGCGAGGCGTTCACGATCAGGTTCATGAACACCTGGTTGAGCTGTGAGGGCAGGCATTTCACTGGCGGCAACTGGCCATAGTCTTTGCTCACGGTGGCCTTGTACTTGAACTCGTTGCTGGCGATGGTGAGCGTGCTGTCAAGCCCCGCATGCAGATCTGCATACTGCCAATCGATCACCCCAATATGGGCAAAGTCGCGCAGCGACTGGACGATGTCACGCACGCGCTTGAGGCCATCGAGCGATTCACGTACCAGGTCGGCCACATCGTCTTTCAGAAAATCGTAGTCGGCCTGTTGTTTGAGCTGGGCCACTTTTTGCTTCAGCTCAGGCTGGGCCGGCACACTTTGCAAACTCTGGTCAAGCCCATCCACCAGGGTGCACAGGGTATCGACATAATTTTTCAGCGAGCCCATGTTGGAGTTGATGAAGCCAATGGGGTTGTTGATCTCGTGCGCAATACCGGCAGCCAGCTGGCCGATGGAGGCCATTTTTTCCGATTGCAGCAATTGGGCCTGCGCCTCTTGCAGCTGCTTGATCAGGAGTTGTTGCTCGTCACCCTTTTTCTTCAACGCCTCTTCCATCTGCTTGCGCTCGGTGATGTCGGTCAAGGAGCCCACCACCTCCAGCGGTTTGCCTTCGGCATCACGGATCAGGCGCAGGTTGTCGTGCATCCACAGGTAGCGGCCATCGCAGGTGCGAAAGCGGTACTCATACGAGCGCTGGCCCTCGGTGAAAATTTGCGCAAAACTGGAAAAAATGTTGGCAATGTCCTCCGGGTGAATGTGGTCAAACCAGAAACTCGGGTCGGCCACCATGTCTTCGGGTTTGTAGTCCAGCAAGCGCAAGGCGTTGTCGCTGACAAAGGTCATGGTGCCGTCCCCGGTGGGCACACTGCTGTAGATGATGGCCGGGGTGTTGGCAATCAAATATTTCAGGCGGTTGTTCTCGCGGCTGAGATGTGGGTCAGGTTCAGCCTTTCCGGCTGGGTCACTTGCGTCAGCTGCCACACCGGCGGCTTGAACCCGATCAAACAGTCGTTGCAATTGCCGGGCCATCAGTGTCAGCCGGTCATGGCCCTGCAGCGGCAGCGGGAAGCTGAAATTTCCCCTGTCGGCGGCATCCACAGCCACACACAAGGCGAGAAAGCGTGCATTGACAGACTCCACTGCTGAAGCGGGCGCTGCGGCAGGGGCTTGGGGAGCAACAGGCGCAGCAGGCTGCGCTGGCGGGTTCACCGGCGTGGTCGGGGGGTTCGTTTGAAAATCTTCGAACTCCATGATCAACTCCATTCACTGTTGTGACGAATGCAGTCTACCGCAGCCCTTCACGCCATGAAATGCTTCGTGAGGGCTATTTCTCCATCCTTTGCACCGCCTGCACCCAGCGCTTGGCCATGGCCGGGGTGTTGAAGCAGGTGGTGGCATGGTGGGTGCTGCATACCGCACGCTCCAGCAGCTGGATGTCGGCCTCATGCTGGCGGGCCACGTGCGGGTCTTCAAAAAAGATGACCTTCTGGCAGCGCTGATCCAGCACCAGTTCGGCTATCTGCGCGTCACCGCCGAGCGGGCCGCTTTGGTAGCGTGTGACCCAGGGCTGGGCCTGTGGCCAGCCACGTGACCAGGCCATTTCATTGAGCCGCTTGCCGGTGGTGCCGGTGGCCACGCGCTCGGCAAAGCGCGACAAGGTGTCGAAATGCTCGGCGGCAAAGGCCACCATCTGGTCTTTCAGGGCATCGTGGGCAATCAGTGCGGCCACTTGGGATTCAAGCGCAAACAGCGCCGCCACCTCGGGCACGAGGTGGGTGGAATGCCCCGCATTGACTCGCTCCACCGCCACCCATTCCATGGCTCCGGCCAGGGTGGAGATAAAAGGTTTGCCGTGGATCACGCACTGGCGTTTGAGGGCTTGCGCTTCAGGGTAGATCGAGGTCGGGTCAACCGGGTCGATCAGAAAGAACACCCCATCCAACGCCGCTTGCGGACTCAGGCCACCCGCCAGGCGCGAGACCAGGCGCATCAGCCCACCGTCGCGGCCATTGCCCACGGGGTGGAGCTGGCCGTCCAGCAGTTTGTATTTGCTGAGCGCGTCATAGGCCCCGCCGGTGGCGTGCAGGTTCAGGCCAAGCGCCTGCAGGCCAGGTTCACAGGCCCGCGCCCAGCGCAGCAGGCTGCTGTCCGGGCCCAGGCGATGTGATCGATGTGCAACAAGTCCAAAGTTCATGAGTCGGGTTCCCTTATGGCCCCACGGGCGGGGCGTGATACGGGCTACTGTAATCGGCATCCGTGTCATGCCGATGCTTGCTGGAAATTTATGAATTATTGGCCTGTGGCGCTTATCAACAATGCGCAAACAGCTATTGAATGTATAGCATGAATGGTTGGCGCTTGATTTCAGAGCATGAAGCCCAGATTTGTCGGGTAATCCGGGCGACCTGCCGCCGCGCCGAAATGCCTCAGGTTGGGCAAGATGCCGGCCAACTCGTTGCCAGCCACGCCGAACCAGGTGGCCAGGGTGGCGGCATATTGATCGACCGAGGTACTGGGCAACAAACGGCCCTGCCCGACATGCCACTGATCCTGCGCGGCAGCAGTGTTGCTCACGCTCACTGGCGGGGGGGGCCCGTAAAACTCTTGGCCCTTGACGGCACCGCCGACCATGAAGTGATGGCTGCCCCAGCCGTGGTCGGAGCCATCACCATTGGAGGTCATGGTGCGGCCAAAGTCCGAGGCGGTGAAGGCGGTGACCTGGTTGGCCACGCCCAGCTCAACCGTGGCGTTGTAAAACGCGGTCATGGCATCACTGACCTTGCCCAGCAGACCGGGGTGCTGGGCGATCAGGTTGTCATGCAGGTCAAAACCACCGATCGACACCATGAACACTTGCCGTTTGGCCCCCAGTGCAGTGCGTGCACCAATCAACCGCGCGACCATCTTGAGCTGATCAGCCAGTGAGTTGCCCGACGGGAACACCGTGCTCAAAGTCACCCCAGCCAGACTGGAGGTGACCTGTGCCTCAGCCGTGATTGCTCGGGTCGTGACGCGGTTGTATTCGTTTTCCAGCGTGTGACTGCGCGTTTGTTGCACCAAAGTGGCCAGCGCCGTCTTCACCGCACTGGAGCCATACACATTGTTTTTGACCGCATTGATGGCCACCGCCCCACCGGTACTGACCTGGTAGGACAAGGCGCTGTCACCCGACAAAAACACCGCGTTGCCACTCACATTGATGCAGGTGAACAGTGAGTTGGCGTTGCTGGAAAGCGCCAGATCGCCCATATTGCCGCCCCAGCCAATGGTGGAGCCCTCGGGCGAGGACGATTGCCAGATCGACGTTTGGTCGTTATGGGAAAACAGCTTGGGTGGCAGCGGGTAGGTGACACGATCCGCGCCACTGTATTGAGCCCGGGTCAAGGGCACCACAAGTGGCCCGACATTGAGCTGCACCGCCGCCTTGCCGCTGTTGAACAAATTGGCCAACCCGGTCATGGCCGGATGCAGCGCATATTGCCGTCCACCAGCCAGCGCAGTGACCGGGTTCAACAGGGTGGGTGTCAGGTCGGCCTTGGCCAGTGCAATACCGCCTGCGGTCTGACCCGTACCGCCACCACGGATGGTGTTGTACAGGTTGTAGCTGGCATCGTCGTAGGTGATAACGGTGTTGGCATAGTCATTGCCGCCATACAAAAACACGCAGACCAGGGCTTTGTAGTCGGTGGCATTGAAGGCGGCGGCTTCGCCGATGGCCGCCAGATTGAGCGCGAAGGGCAGCGCCGTACCGGTCAAAGCCAGTTGGGTGCTGCGACGCAAGAATGTACGGCGGGAGAGTTTGTCGGTGGGCATCGGGTGCATGGCTTGTCCTATTTTTGAATCAGGTAGTCGCTGCTGGCCATGACCAGCAGCACGGCAGCAGCCACACGATTGAGCTTGGCACTGGCCGTGCTGCTGACGGTGAGTGCCGTGGCATTGAGTGCGCTCACGATCAGGCTCTGGTTGGCCGCAGACAGTTGCCCGGCGCACAGAATCAGGTTCAGCCGTTTGACCAGCGCTGTGGCATCCAGCACCAGAGCCAGCTCGGCCGTATACGCTGCGGTGATGTCATAGCCATTGTTGGCATTGCTGATGTTGTTGTTGGGCAGCTCAGGGGCACTGACCCACAGGCCATTGCGAATGATGCCTTGCATCACGTTCAGGTAGCCCCCCACGCTGCTCTCATTCACCAACTGAAACTCCGGGGCCGGTGACTGCGTGGCACTCAGTGCGCTGCTGGGGGGCACATAACCGGGGCGAAAGTAGTTGAACACGCTGGGGGAGCGCAACGGGCTTTGCCCCAGCCGTGAAGCCGCATCGCTCTGATCGCCAATCTTCCAGCTGCCACGCGCTGAGTTGATGCCAAAACTGCGCCCCCACTGAATCAGCCGCAGCATGGGTTCGCGCAGTTTGCCAAAGCCACTTTGTGTCAGCCCCGCTGGGCCGCGTGCCTCGTCATCCAGCAACACGGCAGCAAACACCGCCTTCAAGTCGCCACGTACACCCGTGCCATTGTTGTTGAAGACGCTGGCCACCCGTGCCACATAGGCCGGGCTGGGGTTGCTGGTGACCAGGCGCTGGATCATCTGCTTGCCAAAGAAGGGGCCGACGTTGGGATGGTTGAACAGCGTGTCCAAGGCCATCTTCAGCGCCGTCACAGCGTCGGTATTGGCCGGGATGGTGATGCCCAGAAAGCTGGCAGCCAGTGTCGAGTGGTTGGCTGCAGTCAGGCGCATGGGCAGCCGCGTGAAGGCGGTGTTGGGAATGGTGCGATTGTTCACCGGTTCCAGCGTGTTGACGTTTTGGGTCTGGTCAAAGTCCCAACCGGTGAAGACGCGGGCAATGTTGCTGATGTCACTTTGCGAGTAGGTTTCGATCTTGTTGCCACTGCCATCGCGTTTTTCGGTGCCATCCAGGTTGAGCTGGTACAGGCCGATGCTGAACAACTGCATGATCTCCCGGCCATAGTTTTCGTCGGGTGCACGGCCGGTTTTGCTGTTCTCTTTCAGATTGCCCTTGGTGTTCAGGTAAAACCCCATGGCCGGGTTCAGCGTCACGTCTTCCAGCAGCTTGCGGTAGTTGCCCAAGGCATTGGCGACCAGCATGTCCCACCAGGCCGCAATGGCGTGGCTTCGCCAACTGAAATCCAGCCCGATAAGCGACACCACAAAAAACTCAGACAAGGCCAGCGCCATACGTTTGCGTACCGTGTCGCTGGAGGTCATGAGCTGATGCCAGATCATGTAGTCACCGGGATAGCCGTTGTCAAAGTAACGGGTCGTGCTGTCAATGCTGGCATAGCCACGGGCGTTCAGCCAGTCAAAGCCTGTGGTGCTGGCAGGAGCCGCAAATTGCTGCGCCAGCCAGGGTGTATACCCCTGGCTGCGCACCGCTGCCATCTCGGTATCAGAGGCAGAAAACTGGGCTTGCAGCAAAAACCTGGCAGCCTCTTCGTCGCTTGCTGCCACGGTGTAGGCGTAGGTCAAGCCGGTGAGTGTGATTGGAGCTGGAGCTGGAGCTGGAGCTGGAGCTGGAGCTGGGCTTGGGCTTGGGCTTGGGCTTGGGCTTGGGCTTGGGGCAATTGTTGCGGGGGTACTTGCTCCACTGCTGCCTATGCTTGGAGTGGTGGTGGCACCTGTTGTTGTGGCGATGTTTGCTGCGCCGCCATCACTGGTTGTGATGGGGGTGGTGGTTCCGGTTGTTGCAGGGGGGCTTGCTCCACCACTGCCGCTGCTTGAGATCGGGGCGGTGGTTGTACCTGTGGTTGTGGAAAGGCTTGCACCACTGCTATCTCCACCACCGCCGCCGCCGCATGCGGCGGCGAGGGCACCACTCAACACAGTGGCGCTGATTTTCACCGGACTGGCATGGGATCGATCCGCGTCTTGTTCCGCGTGGCAATCCTTGGATGGTGTGATGAGCATGTTTTTGCACCCGTAACAACAAAGCGGGCAGCGTAACTGCAAAGTTTGGTCAAAGCCTGTTCATTGGGCGCAACAAATGCGACTATTTGTAACAAAGCAGAACGCAGCCTGATGCCTTGCGCAACCGATCCTGGAGTTGGGCTGCTCCTGATCTAAACACCACAGGGCGTACGCTTGTTCTTCGTGTGACCCGTTCACACATATTTATGAAAAATTAACCTCTAGGCCATATGGAATATGCGCAAGAAGCTACAAAATGCAGAGCTATTCAATGACACAATAATCACCCGGTGGAAGGTTCACCGGTGCACGAAATTGCTTGACCCAACTCTGAAAATCTTCTGCGGGCATCGGTCTGGACAAGAAGTAGCCCTGAGCAATGTCGCAACCAAATGCGGCGAGTTGGTTCCAGTGCTCTTGGGTTTCAACGCCCTCTGCCACCACCTTTTGGCCAAGATCATGGGCCAGATCGATGGTGGATCGCACAATCACCGAAGACTCTTTGCTGGTCAACATTCCGAACACAAACGACTGGTCAATCTTGATGTACGACACCGGTAGCCTCTGCAAATAACCCAGAGAAGAATAGCCCGTACCAAAATCATCGATATAGAGGGGAATACCGGCATCACGCAAGCCATGCAGGACGCGCAATGAGAATTCAGCGTCATCCATGACCGTGCTTTCGGTGATTTCCAGTTCAAACAGTCTCGCAGACACCCCCCATGCCAGCTGCAATTGGCGAACTTTTTCCAGCAGATTTTCATCGTGCAGGTTTCGTGCCGAGAGATTGACCGCAATCGGCAGTGCGCAGCCCGCGCGTTCCCAGGTGTGGTTGAGTCGCAAGCTGGTCTCCATCACCCACTCGGTCAGGGGTTTGATCAACCCGGTATGTTCCGCAAGACCGATGAATTCGCCGGGCATGATCAAACCGCGTTCGGCGTGGCGCCAGCGAACCAGCCCCTCAGCGCCGCAGACACGGCCGGTCGCCATCTCCACTTTGGGCTGCAGGTAAAGCGCCAGATCACCTGCCTCGATGGCGCGCCGGAGTTCTCCCGCCATACTCAGGCGGTGGATTTGACCTTGACTCCTGGCCGGGTCGAAGATCACGTAATCCCGCCCCTTTTTCTTGGCCAAATGGATCGCAATATCCACATGACGGTACAGATCATGAGGTGTCTCACCGTGGTCTGGGAACAAGCTGATTCCGGCCTTGGTCGTCACGTCAAGTGAAATGTCAGTCATCTGGAAGGGCTGCAGCAACTGCTGGCTGAGGTGATGCAGCGTATCGAGCGCTTCAGCCGCGCCGCTATTGCGCAGCAGAATCGCGAATTCGTTCCCGCGCAAGCGGGCCACCGAGGCAGATGCGGGCGCAACGCTGCCAAGCCTGGTGGCAAACTCCCGCAGCATTTGATCTCCCTGGCTGAAACCCAGGGTGTCGTTGATGTCGCTCAGCTGCTCAATATTGGTTTGAAGCACTGCGAATGGCTGGTTCAGCTGACCCCCTTCTTCAATGGCTATTGTCAGAAGCTCAGTGAACTGGGTCATGTTAGGCAAGCCTGTGAGTACGTCATGACGGGACAGGTGATGCATCACCTCCTGGGTTCTTTGCTGCTCCGTGCGCGCACGCAGGGTGGCAATACCAAAGGCCAGGTCATCCGCCGACTCGGTGAGCAGTTCTGCCTCGTCCGGCTCAAAGGCATTTTTTTCATTGTGGTAAATGGTGAGTGCACCAATCACCTCATTGCCAACCCGCAGTGGGCAGGCAATGGCTGAAGCATTGCCGTTCAGGAATGCTCGCCATGGTGCGTAGTTCGGATCGGTCAACATGTCACGAACCACAGTGGTCTGCCCTGTGCGAATGGCATTGGCAGCTGCCCCGCGACCATGTGTATGGTCTGCCCAGCTTACTTTCAGATTGCGCAAGGCAGCCAAGCCATCTGAATAACCACTCTCGGCCATGGGCCACAGTGAGCTGGATTCGTCGTCCCTGCGGTACCACACCACCGCCATGCCATAACCACCCGCGCCCACAATAGCCCGGCACATGCTCGCCAGCAGATCTTCTTCATTCACGGCGCGAAGCATGGCCCGGTTACCCGCACTCAGGGTTCTGAGTGCACGGCTGACATGCTCAAGCTCGCGCACGTGTGCCTCAAGTTCTGCATTCAGCGTTGTTATTTTTGCTTCAGCGTGTTTGCGCTCGGTGATGTCGGCACCCAGAACGTAATAACCCATCACCCGATCCTGATCATCACGTTTGGGCAAATAGTTGATCACCTGCCACACACCGGGGAAAGGTTGCCAGTCGTAGCTTTGCGGTTCTCCTTGCAACACTTTCGCAATCAGCGGAGAGGCAATGGCATAACGATCCGGGCCCAAAATCTCGCTCACCGTACAACCTGCAATACCGCTACGCTCGGGCGCAAATCGCGCCTGGTACTGCTGATTGGCATAGACATAGTGCTGTTGGGCATCCACATAGGCGATCAAAGCCGGCACATTGCTGATCACGCTGCGTAAATGACCTTCGCTCTCTTGCAATTGCAAAGTCCGTTCATGGACACGTTGCTCCAGCAGTTCGTTTTGCTCGCGAATCATCTTGTGTGCCTGGCGCTCAGTGGCCACATCACGAAAAACAAGCACCACACCCGTCAGCTGCCCGGCGCTATCCCGTATGGGTGCCGCGCTGTCGGCAATAGGATGCTCGTGGCCATCTTTTCCAATCAGAAGCGTGTGATTGGCCAAACCCTGGACAGTGCCTGTGGCCAGTACCGTCATCACTGGAATCACCGCACGTTCGCGTGTTTGCTCATGAATGATGCAAAACACCTCTTCAACATGAAGCCCCAAGGCTTGGCTGATTGGCCACCCGGTCAGCACTTCGGCAACCGGATTCATGCGGGTGATACGCCCCTGGGTGTCTGTTGCCAGCACCCCATCACCAATCGAATCCAAAGTGGTGGAAAGACGCTCTTCGCTATTGACCAGTGCGCGTCGGCTGGCTTCCGTTTCCCTGAATTGCCTTCGGATCAAGAGGTAGGTTGCGGCAAGCAACAGCAGCAGCAACATCGCCACCAGCGCACCGGCGGTCACCATGGTTTGGTGCGCGTGCAACTGCTCGGCATCTTGAGTCTTGAGCAACTCGCGCTCCTCATCTTCCATTTCGCGCAGCAGTCTGTAGGTGCGTTCGCGTGTTTGCTTGAGTGGAGCGACGGCCACATAGGCACTTGCTGCGGCCATTCCTTCAGTTTTGCGCAGCCACTCCACACGTTTGGAGATGGCAATACGCTCACTGATCACCTCATTCAGTTGCCTGACGTGCTCTTGTTGTTGAGCGTTGTCGATGGTGAGCTGCGTGATTTTCTGCAGGGCAGCTTCCCGGGTCAGAATCGTGGCATCGCGCTCAACAAGTCGCGCTGTATCACCTGAAATTCTGAAACTCTGTGTACTGAATTCGATCTGCAGCGTGTCGCTCTTGATCTGGGCAAGGCTATCAAGCACTGTATGGGTGTGAGCCACCCTGTCGGCTGCATCCGCAGCACCCCTTGCAATTGTCCAGGTGGTCATGGCAAGGCTCACCACCACCAGCACGGCAATGGCAAATGCGACCAGCACCTTGGTTTCAAAACTGAGATGTGTCTTCACATGGCCTCGTATGTATCTTCATGTTTTTGAACATTTTTCTGGTTGTTACGGTACCTGTGAGTTTGAAACTCTCCCACGCGCTGTTGTTAATTCCGTCAAGTTGCACCCGATGCCTGGAATTTCAATCGACCTCTATTTCGCTGCTCCCTATCGACTTCTCAAATTGTTTTGAAATCGAGCGTTATTAACCAACTGGTATAGCGTATTAAATATAGTGGATTTATTTAACTTATGCGGCTTAGGGCCATTCATGGGCTTGGGTGACCCCTACCAAGCAGCTTGTTCTGATACACCTTGTTCAAAAGCAAGCTTTGGCACAACCATTGCTTGCCCAACCCGCATGCACATCACCCACCAAGCCGTTCTGACCCCGCCCAACGCCGTGGTCGAGCCGGTGCTGCAAAAGCAACTGGCCCTGCTGCTCGAATCCACCGGCGAAGGCATTTACGGCATTGACATGGCAGGGAGCTGCACCTTCATCAACCGCGCCGGTGCCCACATGATCGGGCGCGAGCCCGACGAGGTGCTGGGCCGCAACATGCATGAGCTGACGCACCACTCCCACCCCGACGGCCAGCCCTACGCGGAGCACGACTGCGCCATCTTCAACGCCTTTCGCCAGGGCCTGCCGTGCCGCATTGACACCGAGGTGTTCTGGCACCGCGACCAGCATTGTTTTCCGGTGGAGTATTCCAGCTACCCGCTGATGGACGGCGACACCGTGCTGGGCGCGGTGATCACCTTTGTCGACATCACCGAGCGCAAGCGTGCCGCCGACGCACTTCAGGCGGCCAAAAACGAGCTGGAGCAACGGGTGGAGGAACGCACCCAGGCGCTGTCGGTGGCCTTGGGGCAACTGCGTGAACTCTCGGCCTATTCCGAGACCGTGCGCGAAGAAGAGCGCACCCGCATTGCCCGTGAAGTGCATGACGAGCTGGGCAGCCTGCTGGTAGCGCTGAAGATGGATCTGAACTGGATGGACAAGCGCCTGAGCGAGCAAACCAAACGCACACCGCACGAAGCCGAAGCCATGCGCACCCGCCTGCGCAGCAAGTGCCAGAACATGAGCGGCCTGATCGAGCGCGCGGTGGACAACGTGGGCCGCATCATCACCGACCTGCGCCCCAGCATTCTGGATCACCAGGGCCTGTGGGCGGCGCTGGAATGGCAGGCCCACGAGTTTGCCCAGTCGGCCGAACTGACGCTGGACTGGGCCATGCAAGGCACCGACGGCATCGAGCTGCCCGAGCCCGAAGCCATGGCGGTGTTTCGCATCTTTCAGGAAATGCTCAGCAACGTGGCCCGCCACGCCCAGGCCACGGCCATCACCCTGCGGATTCAGGTGGCGCAGGCCATGCTGACCATTTCGGTCAAGGACAACGGCTGCGGGGCCAGCCCCATCGCGTTTGAGGCCCCCACCGCCTATGGCGTGATGGGCATGCGCGAACGAGCCCGTCATTTTGGCGGCCAACTTGAGATTGCAAGCCAAATTGGCCTGGGGTCGGCATTTACATTGCGCATACCACTCTCAAATGTATAGCATGATCAAAATCCTGATTGGTGACGACCACCGCATCGTGCGCGAAGGCCTGAAGCAGGTGCTGGCCGATGCACCCGATGTGAGCGTGCTGGCCGAAGCCGCCAGCGGGGCGGAAGTGCTGGCCCAAGTGGCGGCACTGGGCGGCGCTGTCGGGCTGGATCTGGTGCTGCTGGACATTGCCATGCCCGGCCAGGACGGGCTGGAGGCGCTGCAAATTTTGCGCCGAACCCACCCCACCCTGCCAGTGCTGATGCTCAGCACCTATCCGGAAAAACAATACGCGGTGCGCTGCATCAAGCTCGGCGCAGGTGGCTACCTGAACAAAAGCGCCGACCCCGACGACATGCTGGCCGCCGTGCGCAAGGTGGCCGCAGGCGGCATGTATGTCACCCCCGACACGGCAGAAGCTTTGGCAGCAGCCATGGCATCAGCTGGCCGCTCTGGCGCAGCGGCACAAGCGGTGCTGGCCGGGGTCGATGCGCTGTCGCACCGCGAGTACCAGGTGTTTCGCCTGCTCAGCATGGGGCACACGGTGGGCGAAATTGGTGCACAGCTCAAACTGGCCTCCAATACGGTGAGCACTTACCGGGCCCGGATTCTGGAGAAGACTGGCACCAAGAACGATGTGGAGCTGGCGCTGTATGCGCAGCGGCATAGTCGCAGTGCGCCGGAGCGGTGAAAGCCACCGCGTTTGACGGCACGAAGCCCACGGGCAAGAGCCATCTCTGTCAAGCTCGGACTGACCGAAGTACCGCTTCCAATTTGCCTCTGCTTGCGTTTCTGAGCTTCAGCATGCCAATTTCGCGTGCCATGGCCGTGATTGCGTCTTCCCCGGACTTCCCTGTGCCAAGCACCCACCGCGCCAGCGCTACCAATTCTGGCTGGCAAATTTCTTCGATATCGCGGGAACTGCCTTCATCTGATGGCCTGCGGAAAGCGAACTCCGCCTGTCTGTCAACGCCTCGCGGCCAATAGAACGTGCCGCCGGCTTCTTCTGTCGCGTCAAACAGGCGACGGGCGATCTGCTCCACCCGCTCCTGAATCCGGTTTCCCGTGCGCTGAAAGCCATGTGCCCGCGCAATGCGCCGCGCCAGCATCGCGTCCAACACAGGCCCTTCGTGCTGCACCACCCACTCCACCATGGGCTGCAACACCGTGTCGTAGCTGGGCTCATAGAACAGCTCGGCAGAAATGGCATTGGCCGGAACCGCATCGGTGGGCTGCGATGCGTGGAAACGGCGATCCCTCTGTGTGTTGATGTTTTCAAGAACGAGGGGGGGCGATGGCGATGCCGCCCGGGCGTAGACCGCTTCGGCTGGCTCATACGTTTCTGCCTGAGTATCGCTGGCCGGTGGTGGCGAGCCCGCTGCCGCACTGGTGATGGCTGCGTCGGCTTCATGAATCGCCTGGAGACTGGGGTCTTCACTCAACTCTGCTACCGCGTCCCCGGGCTGCACCTCGGCCTCGATAGCACGCTGCTCCCGATCCTTTTCGAGCAACTCGGTTAGCGCGTCATGCACACGTTCCAGTGTGCCACCCGGGTTCACCCACCAGTCGGTTGACCAGATGCGAATGATCTCCCAGCCCAGTCCGCGCAGCACTTGCTCGCGCAGCTTGTCCCGATCCCGCGCGGTAGCGGAGCGGTGGTAGGTCGCCCCGTCGCATTCCACACCCGCGAGATACCGCCCCGGAAAGTCGGGGTGCACCACACCCAGATCAATGCGAAACGAAGAAGCGCCGATCTGGGTGTGCACCTGCCAGTCTTTGCGGCTCAGCGCTTTGGCCACGCTGGCTTCGAACAGGCTGTCAAAGTCGCCCTGGCTGCCGTGGTGTGCTTCGGCCAGCGCACGCGGCCCGAATTCTGCGAACTCAAGGAAATGTTTCAGGTCGCGCACACCGGTCGCCTTGGTGCGTGACAAATCCATCTGCTCGCCGCGCAGGCTGGAGAACACGCGCAGTTCATGCCGGGCGCGCGTCACGGCCACGTTCAGTCGACGCTCACCGCCGTCGCGGTTTAACGGGCCAAAGTTCATCGACACAGCACCGGCCATGTCTGGGCCATAGGTAATGGAGAAATACATGATGTCGCGCTCGTCTCCCTGCACGCTCTCCAGGTTTTTCACGAACACCGGTTCGAGTTCGATTTCAGAAAAGTAAGGTTCTAGACCCGGGTCTTTGCGGCGCTCCCCATCAAGCAAATCTTCGATCAAGCCCTGCTGCTCCGAATTGAAGGTCACCACACCAATAGTCAGACCTGACTCCCGAAAACCTGGGCGCTTGAGTCGGCTCACCAGATCGGCCACCAGGGCCTGCGCTTCCGGTTGGTTGATGCGAGCAGCACCTTTCTCGTAGCGCCCCTTCACCAGGTGGAAGCTGACGGCGCGGTCATCGGTGACCGGCGAAGGGAAGGTGACCAGGCCACCCCCGTAGTAGCGGTGGTTGCTGAAGGCGATCAGGCTTTCATGGCGCGAGCGATAGTGCCACGACAGGTTGCGTGTGGGCAGGCTGGCCCCCAGACACTCGTCGAGGATGCTTTCCAGATCACCTTCGACGACATCTTCATCACCGTCGGCACTGTCACTGCGGCCAAAGAAATTGCTGGGTGGCAGTTGTTTGGGGTCGCCCACCATCACCACCTGTTTGCCCCGGGCCATGGCTCCGATGGCATCCCACACCGGGATTTGCGAGGCCTCGTCAAACACCACCAGATCGAAGTTACTGGCCTCGGCCGAGAGGTACTGCGCGATAGACAGCGGGCTCATCAGCAGGCACGGGGTCAGCCGCAGCACTACCGACGGAATCTCTTGCAAGAGCTGGCGCAGCGGCTTGTGCTGCTTCTTCTTGGTGATCTCGTGGCGCAGGATGCCCCACTCGCTGTTGCGCTGGATACTGTCGGTCACTGGTAGGTTGGCGCACAGTTTGGCCCGTATCCACTCGCGGGAGACTTTGGTGAACTCATCATCCAGGGCGCGGAACTCCTGGATGCGAAGTTCGTGCTCAGCAGAAACAAAGCGTTTGAGCACCTCGTCCTCGTCCACCGCTTCGGCCAGCCACCAGCGGGCGTAGTTCACCTCGAACGCGGTGGGTACCTGAGCTGGGGTCACGTCGCACGCCTCGATGGCACTTACCAGCGTTGAAAGGCCGGCATTGCGTGCGTCGGCTTGTGCGTGACACCAAGCGCACCACGCATGCAGACCGTGGTGACCGCCTTCCAATCGCGCAGCCGCATCAGTCAACTCGGCAGGCGTAAGGTTGGCGAATGCGCGGTGCACGTTTTCTGGCTGCGCTGCGGTCTGGCAAAACTGATCCGTCGCTGAGTTGAGCTCTGTCAACTGCGCCAGCACTTGGTGACAGGCCTGGCCGAACAAGGCCGTTTCGCTGAGTTCTGCGCGGCGAATTCCCAGAACCTGATGCAGGTTACGACGAGCCTTCGCCATGGAAGCGGGCTCCAGCCCGAGGCCTGACAGGCCAGCCTTCAGCGAGGTGTGGAATTTCAGCGCACGTTCGATGCCTTCGCAGTCGGTATCCAGTGCACACCAAACACCAGGGCATTCGACGGCCAGACCGCTCATGGACAGCAGCTTGGTTTCGACCATGCCGCGCGTCTGTAGGAGCACATGCTGTTGCTGCAAGCCTTGGCCGCATCGCCCTTCGGCAACATCCGGGTGGGGTGTTTGCAGCGTGCCCCTGTGCTGTAAGCCCAGGCGTTCGCGCTCAAACGCCAGCGCGGCCCGGAGCATCGCGCTGTCGGTGTCGTGACCTCGCCAAAGCCCTTGGCTGCTTTCCGAAAGCGGTGCGCACTCGGCCAGGCGGTGATCCAGTTCCAACAAGGATTTCAGGCGTTGCGCCTCGCGAGCCCAGCGTTCTCCGCAATAGCCCTCACTCGCGCCTTCTAGCCCTTCCAGCGAAAAGGGTTTGTGCATTCGCGCAGCATGCAGCGCGGCATTGGCCTTCAAGGCGCTTCGGGCGTGATCAGTTCGGGTCTTGATGCCCACCCACAAGCCTTCGGCGGCAGCACCGGGGTTCAATTGCTGGACTTCGTCGCGCAGGCTCTTGATGCGCACGAGCGCGGACAAGTCATCGGCAACACGTGGTTCGCCAGCGCCTTCGATGACCGCCTCCAGAACACCATGTACTTTGCGCTTGCCCAACCATGATACGGGCCAGAACGCCTTGTTGGCCTTGGCCCAATCACGCTGCAGTTGCGTCACATTGAGTTGACCTACGCCAGCACCGTACTTGACGGAAAGGCTCGCCCGCAACTGGCTCATCTCCTCAATCCACTGCACTCCGCGCTCGATCTCATCGCTGACGGCGGGGGGCCATGGCGATCCGAGTTCCGTGTGCAGGTTGCGGCGCTTGTCGAGCGAGTCGAGCGCCTGGGACAGTTGAGTCTGCAGCTCGGTCGGCCACGGTGCGGCCATCTTCGAAGACAGCTCGCGGTGTTGGCCGAGCAGGTCGTTGCCGAACTTCAGTGCGGCACACACGGTGTCGCTGTCCGGCAGTGCGCAAAAACTCCAATCCTGGGCCGATGCTTGCGGCAAGACCTTGGCAAGTACACCGATGGACGACCGGGTTTGCCGATGCAGCGCAGGCCATTCCACACCGAGCAGTTGCCCCAGTCCTTGCACTGCAGCCAGGAAACCATGACAGGAGGTTTGCAGCGTTTGCGCAGACCTGACCATCTCCTGCTGCCACTTGGCAGACCAATCGGTGACGTGCACCGGCACCAGTGCGCCGGTCAACAATTGATCGGGGCCGACCGCCGCCGCGTTGGCTTGCAAACGGCCCGCGAGATCGCGCAGCGCGGCCAGGGCTGCTTCATCGTGCGCACGGGGAGATGCCCAGCCAAATCGCAGGTCTGTCTGCGCATCACCGCCGACCACGCACCCGATGGCATTGAAGATCGTCCAACCGTTGCTGTGGCGATGGTGCAGGCGCGCAACATAGGTTGACAGTTGCTCGCGCACCAGCCCCAATTGCCGCGCATTGGCTTCCCAGGTGGCAGCGTCCACTTCCCCTTTAGACTCCCAGGATTTCTGGAGCTGGCTCAATACGTCAAGCTTGCGACTCTTATTTGAATGCAGTTCAAGGCAGAACTCCCCGAGGCCTACTTCACGCAAGCGACGGAAGACCACATCCAGCGCAGCGATTTTTTCGGCCACGAAAAGTACACGTTTGTTTTCAGCCAGGCACTGCGCAATCAGGTTGGCGATGGTCTGACTTTTGCCAGTGCCGGGTGGGCCGATCAACACAAAGTCTTTGCCTCTGGCCGCAGCCATGACGGCAGACAGTTGGGATGAGTCGGCGGGGAGCGGGCTGAACACCAGCTGTGGCGCGTAGTCAGCATCCAATCTGCGAGCGTCCGGGAAGGGCGTTGTGGACGGGTAGGGCTCGCGCGGCGTGTCGATCAGGTGCGCCACCACCGGCGACTTGCGCAAGTCGTCGGTGCGATCAGCCAAGTCCTTCCACATCAGGTACTTGGCAAAGGAGAACATCGACAACACAACGTCTTCGCTGACTTCCCATCCCCGGATGTCTTTGATGGCGCTGCGCACCCGCTTCCAAATGCCCGAGATGTCCAGGCCAGACTCATCGCGCGGAAGGTCGCCAGCGGGAACACCCAACTCCAGCTGGAAATCTTGCCGTAGCATCTCGACCAGCGTTGGGTTGAACAGCGCTTCATCTTCATGCGCCAGCAGCGTGAAGCCCGAGCGAGCACTTTTGCGGTTCAAGGTGATGGGCAGCAAGATCAATGGCGCTTTGACGCGGGAGTCTGGTTTTTCGGGGCGACTCCAGACCAGGAAACCGAGTGCGACGAAAAGTGTGTTGGAGCCGCCCTCCTGCATCGCATTGCGTGCGCCCCGGAACAGTTCGACCAGGCGGACTTCCAGTTCCTGTTGCTCCAGCCGGATGAACACCTCGCGGCGTTGCAGCGCATCGGCTGCATGGGCCTTGCGAAGGTCTTCAAGGCTTCTGGCTTCGTGCAGTTGCTGGCTTCGAGGATCGTGGCCCTGCATCAGTTCAGGGCTGGGCAGAAGTTTGATCGTTTGCCCTTCTGCAAGTGCATCTTCAAAAGCTGGCGCGGCCACATCCAGTGTCAAGGCCTTCTTTCCTTGTTTGAAATTCAGCAGCGCGTTTCGCAGAGAGAGATCGAGCAGTTTGCGTTGCCACCGAGCCAGTCGGTCCTTGGGGTCTAGCTCGGCGGTGGGCGTGTCTATCACCACCTCGTCGGGCAGATCAGGTGCTTCTTCGATCGTGATCGTTGCCTCTGGCTCCACGGTGAGAGGAACCACGTCCGCAACAGCCTGAGCCTGGGCGAGCGGTTTGATGCGCGACATTCGGGCACGTTTCACGTCAATGACCAGCTCGAACTTGTCCTCTTCGTCTTCCGCAAGTTGGCGGTTGGCGTTGTCAATAGCTTGGCTGAAATTGACCGGTTGACCTTGAGTTGCAAGGGTGGTTTCGAAAACGACCAACTCCTGCAGTTTGAGGCGCTTGCGCAGCGCTGTGATGTCGTCCACGACGGCTGTTGAGAACTCCTCGCTCCGCAACCAGAAACCAACAAAGGAATGGCCCTTGGTGAAGACAAGCAGGGGATTCAGGTTCGCTTGCTCCAGGCAGGCGGCAAACAGCAGGGTGGAGTCGAAGCAGGTGGCAATGCCGGAATCCAGAATTTGGCTGGGGCTGCGAACCTTTTGCCCGGTGTGTTCGAAGCTGGCGGGCGGCAGAGAGTAGTTGAGCTTGCGCTGGAGCACCGCAGCCCAGATCGCCGAAACCAGTTCCCAAGCTCGCTTGGGGCCATGGGTGTAACCGTCAATCGATCCCGACTTGCCGACTGCCTGCAAAGACAAGGCCGCCCCCTTCAACATACGATCCACGGCGGGGTCATTCGGCTGTACAAAGGCGGCAACCATTTCGGGAAGCTTGCCGATTCCTGCCCATTGATTGCGAGCCAGCAGTTCAACATTCGATTCGTGCGCGGCCAGCACACGGTCGGGTTGTTTGGCACTTCTGAGTTCAAACCGGAGTACCGCCGGTTCGGCTTCGGTCAAACGCGAGAACAATGCACCGTCCAGTCGGACATCCAGATCAGGCAGGTGATAGCTTTCCCCGGGGCCGACCGCATCAAGATTCCACGTTCGTGGTTTCACGAAAGCGGGTTCCGAAGTCAGATGGATCGTCAACTCGGTAAGCTGGGATTCCGTGTCGTTGACCACGGCCAGCTCAAGCAATGCGGGCACCGAATTCTGGAAGCTCGCGAGATTGAGTTTTGCTGCGGCGCTCACCCGCAAACAGACTGTCGGAGACGTTTGTACATTCACGGATTGGCCTTTCAATCACACGATGCAAAGTATCGCACCCTGGAAGATGTCGAAAAAGTAGTTTGTTTTCATCATCCATTGGCTATCAAATTGGTAGTCAATTGCGCATATTATGTAATGGGTGCAGCGTATTTTGATGGTATTTTTAGCTGGCATATGGGCGTTCCCCTAGAATCATTCCATGTCTCATCCCCATGCTCAAATCAACCCCGAGATGCTCCGTTGGGCTCGCGGTCGTGTGGGCATGGATATTGGTCATGCTGCCGTCGCGGCTGGCGTGAAACCGGAGCAGTTTGAGCGCTGGGAAGCAGGTGACGCTTTGCCGACGTTTCGACAAGCGCAAAACCTGGCCCAGGCACTTCATGCCCCTTTTGGATTTTTCTTTTTGCAGCAGGCTCCTGTTGATGAGCCGTTGTTACCAGACCTACGTACAGTGGGCGGCAGGCCCGTAGGAAAGCCAAGCGTCGATTTGCTGGAGACGGTCAAGCAGGCCTTGCAACGTCAGGCTTGGTATCTCGAATACCAGCAAGAGCAGGGCATGTCGTCTTTACCCTTTGTGGGCAAGTTCAAGTTAAATGCGCGCCCCCAGCTTGTTGCCGCAGATATTCGCGCCGTTTTGGGCGTTGATGTGGAGCAGGGCCAAAGGCAGTGGGACGATTACCAGCGTGCGCTCATTCAGGGGGCGGAGCAAGCAGGTGTGCTAGTCATGCGCAGTGGCATTGTGGGCAACAACACGCACCGCAAGCTGGATGTCAGCGAGTTTCGTGGATTTGCCATCAGCCATCCTCTTGCACCCGTGGTTTTCATCAATTCCGCAGATGCCCCTGCAGCCAGGTTATTTACCCTGTTGCACGAACTGGCCCACCTCTGGTTTGGCTCCAGCGGCATATCCAATGCCGAGTCTGGCAACTTGCGTCAAGAAGAAGTGGCCTGCAACGCAGTTGCGGGCGAGTTTCTGGCTCCCGCAGAGCTATTCAAAAGCCTTTGGGCAACGGCTTGCGCAGACCTTTTCACCTGCATTGCAGAACTTGCCCGGCGCTTTCATGTCAGCCAACTGGTGGTCGTGCGCCGGGCGTTGGATCTGGGGTTGATCGACCGCCGGACTTACAACGATTTCTACCTTGCGGAACTGGAGCGCTTTCGGCAGGCCGCCGGTTCTAAAAACAGCGTGCGATTCGCCAGAGCGGTGATTGCAGAGGCCCTGAGTGGCCGCCTGCTGTTGCGTGATGCTGGCAAGCTCCTCGGTGTACAACCGGCGAAGATTCGCCAATTTGCCGAGCAGTTGGGCGCATGATTTTTCTGCTGGACTCCAATACCCTCATTGAAGCCAAAAACCGCTACTACGGCATGACCATCTGCCCCGGCTACTGGTCGTGGGTTCTGCGCACTCATGGTCAAGGTGTGGTGGCCAGTATCGAAACCGTGGGTGATGAACTCAAGCGCGGCAACGATGAACTCGCGCAATGGGCCAAGCACAATACGGCCCTGTTTCTCCCTGTATCCGACGATGCCACCCAAACCGCGTTTGCTCAAGTGGCCGCGTTTGTGGCATCTCAAACTGCGCAAATGAAACCCGGTGCTTTGGAAGAGTTTCTGGGCGGGGCCGACCCCTGGCTTATCGCCAAGGCCATGACCCTACCAGACAGCGTGGTGGTGACCCACGAGCAGTTCAATCTGCAACTGCGCCGCAAATTCAGCATCCCCAATGTGTGTCAACACTTTGGCTTGCAGTGGATGGACACGTTTGCAGTGCTGGGCCACACCAAGGCCAATTTTGTTTTGACGGACGAATAACCTGGCCGAGAGCGGTGCGGCTTTTCTATTCAGAGGTGACGCGCGGACACTTGGACTCCCGCTTCAACCGAATCTCTACCGTTCTGCCCACTGCACTTGCCGCCTTGCACGCCATCAGTTGCCCGGCCATAGCAGCCCCGGGCACGCCCTGAGCGAAATTGGTGCACAACTCAAACTGGCTTCGAACACCGTGAGCACTTACCGTGCCCAGATTCTGAAAAAGACCGGCATCCAAAACGATGTGACGCTGGTGTTGTCCGCCCAGCGGCACAGCTGCGGCACGCCTTGGCACTGAAAAACGCCAGTTTGAGCCCCACGTTGTAGGGCTGGCACTACATGCTGTCAGGCCACCGGGTGCGAATTGCAGTGGAATCCCGAGCCATGGCACAAGTTGGCCCAGGCATTGCGTAGTGCGCAGAGTCCAACTTCAAAAGGTAATGCCATGACTCAGTACTTTGACCCCTACAACGCCGACCGTCCGCTGATGCTCAAGTGCAGCTGTGGCAAGGACCACACGGTCACTGAACACCAGCAGGAACTGTCTGCGGCCAGCGCCACCGCCGAGCTCCAGCGCCGCAGTCTGAGCAGCGAGTTTGAAGCTTATTCCAACGCCTTCATCGAAGCCACCCTGGTCAAGGCGCTGTTCCCGCAAGACGAAGTGCGCCGCCGCTTCTTGCGTGCGGTGGGCAAGGGCACGGCCATGGCCGCCATTGGCAGTGTGTTGCCCATGGCCAGCCTGCAAGCCATGGCACAAGACAAGAATGCGCTGGAAAAAACCAAGCTCAAGATTGGTTTCATCCCGATCACCTGTGCCACCCCGCTGATCATGGCGCACCCCCTGGGCTTTTACCGCAAGCAAGGGCTGGATGTGGAAGTGACCAAAACCGCAGGCTGGGCTCTGATCCGCGACAAGATGATCAACAAGGAATACGACGCAACGCACTTTCTGTCGCCGATGCCACTGGCAATTTCGATGGGTCTGGGCTCCAACCCCACACCGATGAATGTGGCCACCATCCAGAACGTCAACGGTCAGGCCATCACGCTGGCGCTCAAACACAAGAACAACCGCGACCCGAAGAACTGGAAGGGCTTCAAGTTTGCCGTGCCGTTTGAGTACAGCATGCACAACTTTTTGCTGCGCTACTACCTGGCCGAAGCCGGTATCAATCCCGATACCGACGTGCAAATCCGCGTCGTGCCACCCGCCGAGATGGTGGCGAACCTGAAGGCTGGCAACATTGACGGCTTCCTCGGCCCAGACCCGTTCAACCAGCGCGCCGTGTATGAAGAGGCCGGCTTTATTCACATCTTGACCAAAGACCTGTGGAACGGCCACCCCTGCTGCGCCTTTGGCACCAGCACCGAATTCATCCAGAAGAACCCCAACACCTTTGCCGCGTTGTACCGAGCCGTGCTCACCGCTGCTGCCATGGCACGCCAGCCCGGCAACCGCGAACTGATTGCCAAGGTGATTGCCCCGGCGCAATACCTCAACCAGCCTGAAGCCGTGCTGACCCAGGTGCTGACCGGCAAGTTTGCCGATGGCCTGGGCAATATCCAGAACGTACCGGACCGGGCCGACTTTGACCCGATTCCGTGGCAAAGCATGGCGGTGTGGATGCTCACGCAGATGCAACGCTGGGGCTACCTCAAGGGCGAGGTCAACTACAAACAAATCGCCGAAAAGGTGTTCTTGTTGACCGATGCCAAGAAGCGCATGAAAGAGCTGGATCAAAAAGTGCCCGAGGGTGCTTACCCCAAGTTCAAGATCATGGGCCGCGAGTTCGATGCCGACAAGGCCGCGGCCTACGCCAAGAGCTTCTCCATCAGCAAGGCGGCCTGAGATGAAGACCCAGCGCACCCTCAACTTTAGGGCGGCTTTGCTGTCGGTGCTGATGCTGCTGGTGGTGCTGGGCATCTGGTACGTGGCCACCGGCTCCAGCACTGCCGCCAACAGCACGGCAGGCATGACGGCCGAGCAGATCGAATACGCCAAGATGATGGGCAAAGACCCCGGCAGCACCAAGGCCACGGGTTTCCCCACGCTGGGCCAGATGGGCACGGCGATTTGGGGGCATTTGTCCGACCCGTTTTTTGACCGTGGCCCGAATGACAAAGGCATTGCCATCCAGCTGGCCCATTCGCTGGGCCGGGTCGGGCTGGGCTTTCTGCTGGCCATGCTGGTGGCGATTCCGCTGGGCTTTGTGATTGGCATGTCACCCCTGATGCGCAAGGCGTTCGATCCGTTCATCCAGGTGCTCAAACCGATCAGCCCGCTGGCCTGGATGCCGCTGGCGCTCTACACCATCAAGGACTCATCGGCCAGTGGCATTTTTGTGATCTTCATCTGCTCGATCTGGCCGATGCTGGTGAACACCGCCTTTGGTGTGTCGGCAGTCAAGCGCGAATGGCTCAACGTGGCCCGCACGCTGGAGGTGAATCCGGTGCGCACGGCCTTCCAGGTGATCTTGCCCGCCGCCGCTCCGACCATTTTGACCGGCATGCGCATCAGCATGGGTATTGCCTGGCTGGTGATTGTGGCCGCCGAGATGCTGGTGGGCGGCACTGGCATTGGCTACTTTGTCTGGAACGAGTGGAACAACCTGTCGCTGCCCAACGTGATCTTTGCCATTGGTGTGATCGGCGTGGTGGGCATGTTGCTGGATCTGCTGTTTGGCCAAATTCAAAAAATGGTGACCTATGTGGAGTGATGCCTCAACTCGCGCCTTGCTCACCCCTGCTGCCCCACCTCAAGGAAAGACCCCTACCGTGAATGCACTGCTCCAGATTGAAGGGCTCAGCAAAGCCTTTGTGCCCACCAAGCCGGTGTTTGCCGATGTCAACTTCACCCTCACCCGAGGCGAGTTTGTTTGCATCATCGGCCATTCGGGCTGTGGCAAGACCACCATCCTGAACGTGCTGGCGGGGCTGGACACGGCCAGCACCGGCAATGTTTTCATGGATGGCCGCGAAGTCACCGGCCCGAGCCTGGAGCGTGGCGTGGTGTTCCAGAGCCATGCGCTGATGCCCTGGCTCACGGTGCGCCAGAACATTGCCTTTGCAGTGAAATCGCGCTGGCTCGAATGGGGCTCAGCCCAAACCAATGCCCATGTGGAAAGGTTTGTCGCCATGGTGGGCTTGAGCCCGGCCATCGACAAAAAACCCAGCCAGCTCTCAGGCGGCATGAAGCAGCGCGTGGGCATTGCGCGCGCCTTTTGCATCAGCCCCAAGCTGCTGTTGCTCGACGAGCCGTTTGGTGCGCTGGATGCCTTGACGCGCGGCACGATCCAGGACGAGCTGATGAGCATCGTGCGCCAGACCCATCAAACCGTGTTCATGATCACCCACGATGTGGACGAGGCGATTTTGCTGGCCGACCGCATTCTGCTGATGAGCAACGGCAATGAGTCGACCCAGGGTTACACCCCCGGCGGTATTGCCGAGGTGGTGGTCAACCCGTTACCCCGCAGCCGGGTGCGTGCCAACCTGCACCACCTGGATGGCTATTACGAGCTGCGCAACCACGTGGTCGATTTTCTGGTGTCACGCGCCATTGCGCATTGAGCCTTCTCTTTATTCATTTTTATCAACCCAACGCACATTCCCTTACCACTACAGGAGCCATCATGAACCGTCTCGAAGTCACCGAAAAAATCATCAGCACCAAAGTCTCCAAAGGCATCAAATGGGAGGCCGTGGCCAAAAAAGTGGGCCTGTCCAAAGAATGGGTCACTGCAGCCTGCCTGGGTCAGATGACACTGGATGCCGAACAGGCCAAGATCGTTGGCAAGATTTTTGGCCTGACGGTGGAAGAACAAAAATGGCTGCAAGTGGTGCCTTACAAAGGCTCACTGCCCACCCCTGTGCCGACTGACCCGCTGATCTACCGCTGGTACGAGATCGTCAGCGTCTACGGCACCACCATCAAGGAACTGATCCACGAAGAGTTTGGCGACGGCATCATGAGCGCCATTGATTTCTCGATGGACATCGTGCGTGAAGCCGACCCCAAGGGTGACCGCGTCAACGTGGTGTTGTCGGGCAAATTCCTGCCTTACAAACAGTATTGAACCGGAGTCAACGCATGCCGAACAGCACCCTTTACGACCCCGATCAGCCCATGGCGTTGGCCTGTGCCTGCGGAGCCCGGCATGCCTTGTTTTCCTGCACGGGTTCGGTGAGCACACAAATTGAGCAGCATCAGAACCAGTTGATGGAAGCCAGCCTGGTCAAGGCCATTCTTCCGCACGACGGCTTGCGCCGGCGCTTTCTGCAAGCGGTGGGGGCCAGCACGGCCCGTGCCGCCATTGCTGCGGCCCTACCCGCTGGGGCGCTGACCAGCCTGCAAGCCATGGCGCAAGATCACGGCACACCGGAGAAAAAAGACCTGAAGGTGGGGTTCATCGCCATCACCTGTGCCACACCGTTGATCATGGCTGACCCGCTGGGCCTGTACAAAAAAGAAGGGCTGAACGTTCAGCTGATCAAAACTGCGGGCTGGGGTGCCGTCCGCGACAAGATGCTCAACCGCGAGTTTGATGCATCGCACTTTCTCTCACCCATGCCGCTGGCCATGTCACTGGGCCTGGGCTCTGCGGCTGCGGGCATGCATGTGGCCTCGATCCAGAACACCAACGGGCAGGCCATCACCCTGCACCAGCGGCACAAGGCCAACCGCGACCCAAAGAACTGGAAGGGCTTCAAGCTGGGCATTCCGTTCGAGTATTCGATTCACAACTTCCTGCTGCGTTACTACCTGGCTGAGCACGGCCTGCACCCTGACCGCGACGTGCAGCTCAAACTGGTGCCGCCGCCGCAAATGGTGGCCGAGCTCAAGGCTGGCAACATCGACGGGTTCCTCGGCCCCGAGCCGTTCAACCAGCGGGCGGTGTTTGACGGCGTGGGTTTTGTTCACCTGCTGACCAAAGACATCTGGGACGGTCACCCCTGCTGTGCGTTTGGCACCAGCACCGAGTTCATCCAGAAATACCCCAACAGTTTCGCCGCGCTGTACCGGGCCATCATCAGCGCCTCGGTGCTGGCCAGCCAGCCGGGCGCACGCGATCAAATTGTCAAGGCGATTGCGCCCCAGCCCTATCTGAACCAACCCGAAGAGCTGCTCACTCAGATCATGACCGGCCGCTTTGATGACGGCCTGGGCAACAGTCGCAATGTGCCGGATCGGGTGCTGTTTGACCCGATCCCGTGGCAATCCATGGCGGTGTGGATGCTGACGCAAATGAAGCGCTGGGGCTATCTGAAGGCCGATGTGAACTACAAACAAATTGCCGAAAAAGTCTTCATGCTGACCGATGCCAAAAAGCAGATGGTCATGTCTGGCTGGCGTGCGCCTGACGGTGCTTACCGCAAGCACCGCATCATGGGCAAAACGTTTGACCCGGACCTACCGGAGGATTACCTCAAGGGGTTTGGCATTCACAACATGGGGTAGGGGTCAGGCGTGCCCCCGGCTTGTGCGTTGGTGATTCGTTGTCACAACATCAGCTTCCAATGGCCGCCCTTTGGCGGCTCCACATAGCCAGACCGATCATTTTTGCATCAAGACTTCTGTCAACTGACGCTGGGCACTTTCGGGTGTCATCTTGGAATCATTGAGAAAATCGGCGACGACATCCGTCCATCCTTTCGACATCTGCGAGGGCATGGTCAGTGATTGCACAGCAACTTGGCCACCTTTGCGCGAAATCAAATCCAGGCCGATTTTCCCGCAGGCATCGAGATTGTTGCGCTGAATGTCGGTTCGCACCGGAATCGATCCCTTGACGCGGTTGAACGCGAGTTGATTGTCCGTATTCATGACCTGGCGCGCAAAGAGAAGCTGGGAGCGGCGATCATTCGCATTGCTGGTGATCGGAAAGGCAAAGGCATCAACCACCACGAAATAGATCGACTCAGTCCCCGGTGCCAATGTGCATCGAAAATCCTTGTCTGCAACGAGTCCAGCTTCGGTCAGTTCACCCTTGGCCCAGTCGCCCATGAACTGCATGCCGGCCCGTCCCCGACCGACAGAGAGCGTCGCATCGGCCCAAGTCTTGCCGGGTTTCGCAGGCTCAACAAAAGCGCTGAGACGGCGAAGAATACCGAGAGCTTTCAACATCTCGGGCTTCATTGCAGCCTGCGGGTCGCTGCCGCTCATCAAGCGTACGTAAGCCTCGGCACCATAGAAGGAATAGATGATGTCATGGAAAATAAGAGAAGTTTCCCATGTGCCAGATCCGCGTGCGATGGGTATGTAACCGGCGGCTTTGATTTTGGCGGCACTGTCAAGAAGGCTGTCCCAACTTGTCGGTGACGGCAATTTCAGTTGATCGAATATTTTTCGGCTGGTCCACAGCCAGTTTTCGGCATGAAGATTGGTTGGTGCAAAATAAACACGCCCCTTGTAGCTGATCCGATCAACCACATTTTTGGGCAGAAATTCCCGCCAATGGTCGGCGGTTGCAACTTCTTCAATATCCTGCACGACACCCATCGCCGGCAACTCCTGGCTGCCCTCATTGCCAAACCACTGCATCACCGTTGGAGGATAGCCGTTGGCAATCCTGTCAGACACGATCGTCAGTTCGGCCTGCTTGTCCTTGGTCGGTAGATCGTTCCATTTACCACCGAGGCTCTTCCAAGCCTGGCGATAGACATTGAGAGCCTTTTTTTCGCTCTGCGAAACCCAGAAATGGATCACCTCTACCGTTGGCTGAACAGCACTGTTTGGGGCCGCTAGAGACGCTGACGGCTGAGCGTGTGCGACTGGAAGAAAGGAAATCGCGAACGCCAAGGTGGCGCATCGCAGGGGCGAATAATGTCTGTGTGTTGTCGTTGTCATATCTGCTCTTCAGGTGGCAATCAAGGGTTGAAATTGGGGTATGGCAGGCAGTGGCCGCGCCCCAATGTCGCGGGGAGAAGATGCGCCGCACGGAAAGCGTCCGGGCTCCAGTCGACGTGTCACGATCTCGAAGGGCTGCGGTTGCGCGAAAAAATAGCCTTGCAGGATGGCGCAACCGGCCTGCCGCAAGAACAGTATCTGCTCTTGCGTTTCTACACCTTCAGCCACACAGTTCTTTCCGAGATTTCCGACGAGACTGATCATGGCTTTGATGATCTGTTCCGACTTGGGATCAATTCCGATATCGGAGACGAAACTGCGGTCAATTTTGACTTCATCGAACTCAAAATTTCTGAGGTTGGTCAAGGACGCAAAGCCTGTTCCAAAATCGTCGAGAGCGATTGACACACCGCGGTCACGTAACTTCACGACGGTGGCCAAAATCTGCTCTCTGTATTTGTTCATGAAAACATCTTCGGTAATTTCAATCGCAAAATCGCTCCAGTCGAGCGAGTAACGTTGAACCGCATTCGCCAACATGTCATAGCCGACCTCGGAAATCAGGACGGCTTCGGACATATTGATCGCTACACTGCCGTAACACAGGCCGGCATCCCGCCAGATTCGGATGTCATGGGCCACTTGATGGATCACCACCTCGGTCATCGCGGTGATCGACGATGCCGTATCGAGCAGATGGAGAAAGCGTCCTGGAGCCAGAATACCAAGCTCGGGATGGTGCCAGCGCACCAGTGCCTCGAATCCCACGTGTTGACCGTGTTGGATATCCACCTTGGGCTGGTAATAGACAAGGAACTCGTCATTCTCTCTCGCATTAAACAGGGCGGCGCGAAGCCGACTTTCAGCAAGGCGTTCGGCCATCATCGCTTCGTTGAAGATGGTCAGGTTGTTGCGTTTCGTTTTCGCGGCATAGAGGGCCAGATCGGCGCATCGGATCAGGTCTGCGGCATGGGTGCCATGGTCGGGAAAAATGGCCCCACCGATGCTGCCCGAAATGTTCAGTCTGTGTCCATCGATCAGGTAAGGCTGGAACAGGCTCCCGCGTATCCGTTCAGCAAGTTCTTCGGCCTGCGCATCACTTGAAAGATTGGGGGCCAGAACCGCAAATTCATCCCCACTCAATCGTGCGGCCATGGAGCCAGGCTCCACAACTGAGGCAATTCTCTTCGCGACTTCGATCAGCAATCCATTGCCCGTCGGATGGCCGAAGGTGTCGTTGACGGCCTTGAAATGATCGAGGTCAATCAGAAAAAGTACAAATGGACTTTCTTTTGAATTTTCATCTTCCGTCGCCCGGGAAGCGACAAGCTGATCCAGCATCTGGATGAACGACATGCGGTTGGGGAGGTCGGTCAGGCCATCCTTGTGGGCAAGAACAGACAGTTGTTGTTCGAAAACCTTCTTTTTTTCGTACTCAATACGCAGTTTCTTCAGCAGCGGGTTAAGAACAAGTCCGCCCACGACGAATAACGCGATCACCAGCGACAAGATCAGCAAAGCGCTAATTTGCTTTGCCGTGGTGATGCTCGCCTCGCTCTTGGCAAAGGATTGCTGAATTTCCTCTTGGAAGCCACGCATGATGAAACTGTCCGACGCGGCGGCGAAATCGATTGGCCCCCAATAAGCGTAGCGGCGACGACGGCTGGTGTTGTCGATCTTGCCCAGCATTTCTGCCCGGTCGAGGAAACTCTGGAGACGAAGATTGAGCTCGCTTGACGCAGCATCCTGGCCAAGGCGTTGCTGAAGGAGATGCAACTGCTCACCAATTTCTCTGATGTCTGCGATTTTCTGATTCATCTCGTCGGTCAAGCGATCAAGTACGTTGACTGGAACGGCCGTGTCCGTCGATGCACGCATCAATGCGCGCGCGGTATTTGTCAGTTGTTGGAATTTGATGAATTGGCTGCTGACGAGAAAGCTGATGCTTTGTTGTGAGGAATGACGGTCAAGAACGACCTGCATGATGGCATAGATGGACAACGCGATCACCATGACCGCGACCAATGTGCCCCAGTAGTAACGAGAGACCGATCTGATCTGCCGATCAAGCGAGACACGATCAGTATGACTGAAATCACCAAGGTTCATTATTCGCATTCATTTCAAAACGTCACCACTGTCATCAACCTGTCTGCTGCACTTGCGCGGTACGTCGTAGTACCTGTTCAAGCCCGCGATGAACCGCCGAAGTTCTTTCGCCTCGTACCCGCTGTCCATCAGAACCCGATAAAAGATGACACGCTTGCCCTCAACTAGCGTAACCAGCATCTCTTTGACATGGGCAAGCTTGGTATTTCCCTCGTTGTCCAGGTCATCAATACCTGGCAGTCCACAATCCGATATTGACCGCTATCTGGATGAATATTGAGGCCGTTGATCATTCCGAAGTGAACCAAAGTGTGCCTGAAGTAGCTGGCACTTGCTATCAGGATGCACTGATTTTTGAGTAAGGATTTCCTTACCCATCGCATTGCCATTTGGACCAATAGCCATGATCATCGCTACGAGTCAGTTCCATCTGACCCCCAAGCGCTTGAGACATCCCGCCATGCGGGCGGCAAGTGTCGCCACTTCGTCGGTGAACTGCGGCAGCGGCATGGTGTCGCGCTCGGCCAGTTCGTGCGCTTCTTTATGCTTGCAACGCTGATCCCAGCCTGCCGGAGAATGACCTCAAGGGCTTGGTGCCAAGCAGTTTGCGTCAAACAACAAAACCAGAGGCATCTCCTGGGTGCTTGCCAGGCCCGTAGCGTTGAGCAAGGCAATGGCACGCAAACCACGCAAGCGGGTGCGCTTGGCCAACAGCGCAGGCAAGGGATAAATCGTGCTTGCGCACAGACTCACCAGTTCCACCGGCGAGCCCACCAGAACCTCCTGGCTGCCACCGGGCCAGCTGAGCTGGAGGTACTGGCGTGGCGCATCCGATGCAGCGGAGTCAAAACCCAGCAGGGCTTCAATTTCACAGCCGCAGGAATGAGCGGGGGCCAGACGCGAAGCAGTCACCCAACACGCTTCCACAGCCACGCGCCAGCCGCCAGCCGAAAACAGCACCACGTCGAGCGACTCCTGGCTCACAGCGCAGTCCGCCGCCACACTCAACCCAGCCCGCGTGCGTAATTGGCAAACAGCTCGTCGAGTTCAAGCACGGTCACCAGTTGCGATTGAAAGTGCAGCACACCGATGACCAGCATCTGCATGTGCTCCGGCAAGGTGGCAGGGGGCGGCAAAATACTGTTTTGCGGCACATCGATCACATCCACCATGCGGTCTACCCGGATACCGCTGCGCATAGCGGCCCCCAAGCCCAGCAATATCGACGAGGCGGGCGTAACACCGCTGTCAGACAAGTGCAGCATGGCATGCGGACGGATCACTGACTCAATGTCACCGCGCACATTGATGACTCCTTCCAGCGAAGCCGGGCAACCGGGCAAGAAAAAGACTTTGGTTTGTGCCAGGATTTCACGGATGCGCACGCCGTGAAAGGCAAAGCGCTGCTGGTCAAGCTCAAAAATCACCAGCTTCACCATGGGGATGTCGACATTGACAATGTCCCGCTGGGTGTTGAGGCGCTGGCTCAGCACCTGATCAAGGCGGGTTTCACTCATGTTGGTCTGGCCTCCATCGACTGCTTATCTACCACCAAGCCATTGCGGCCATTGCGCTTGGCTTCATACAAGGCACGGTCTGCGGCTTCGCACAACACTTCGGCACGCGAATCTCCCGTGTAGCAGGCCAGCCCGACACTGAACGTACAGGAAAAATCGGTGCTTGCCGCGTGGAACAGAATGCGGCTGAAATCTTGGCGCAAGGCATCAATCAGTCGGGCTGCGGCGTTGACCGACACGTCTTGCAATATCACCGCAAACTCCTCGCCGCCATAACGGCCAACCACATCCGAGTTGCGCAAACGCTGTTGCAGAATACGCGCCAGCGCCTGAATCACCTGGTCACCGACCGGATGCCCATAGGTGTCGTTGACCCGCTTGAAGTGGTCAATGTCGATCATCGCGAAGCACAGTACCCCAGAGTTGCGCCCGGCATTGGCTACAGCGTTTTCAAGCATTTGTGTGATGGTGGTGTGATTGAACAGCCCGGTCATGCTGTCACGCACCATGAGTGAGCGCAGCGTGCGCATCCGCTCGGCGCGAATCACCACAGCATCTACCAAATCTTCAGGCACAACCGGCTTGGTCAGGAAACCTTCGGCACCCACCCGCATGGCAGAAAACTGCTTTTGCCGATCCATTTCACTCGACAGGTAAACAATGGGCAGGCTGACATAGTCTGGTACTTGCCGGATCAGTCTGGCAAGTTCAAGGCCGCTGCACGCGGGCATGTACATGTCCATCAGCACCATGTCGGGCCGGAACTCCTGCAATACCTCCAGTACAGACGAGGGCTCGCAGAGTTGATGTGTCACCATGCCCGCATCCTGCAAAATGATGCTGTGGTAACTGGCCATCTCAGGTTCGTCGTCGATCACCAGAATCCGGTAGGGTTCTGGCTGTTGATGCGTCAGTGCATCCAGCATGGCCACCAATTCAATCGCCCGAGCGGGCTTGTGAAAATAGGCCTCCCCCCCCGCCTGTACCGCAATCAGACGTGCCGCAAAATCGTTGCGTGCCGACAGGAAGATCGTGGGCACGGCATGACCCGTTTCGCGCTTTAATTTCTTGATCACCTCGGTGCCAGCCTGGCTGCCCTGGGGAAAATGAATGTCCATGATCATGGCATCAGGTTGGCGCATCAGCGCCGCATCATGCAGTGATTGCGGGTCAGTGAAAGTGGCAATCTCATAGCCAAAACAGCCCAACTGGGTCTTGAGTTGCTCAAGCGGCAACATGTCGTCATCGCAGATATAAATGACCCGGGTATCCTTGGTTTCAACACTCTGATCACTTGACGTGGGCAAGGTGAAACTCTCTGGCACACGCTCAGCGGTGTTGCCAGACTGCGCACCAATGGTTGCCACACGCACCTTCAACTGGTGAAGATAGCCATTCAAGCGCTCAAGCCAAGCGTCCGATATCAGTGCCGCCGGGCGCTCTAGCCATTTGGCAAGCCAGTCTTCACCCTGACCTGCAACAGCGCCCAGTTCTGAAAAACCAAAAGAAATTGACTTTGAGTCGCTCAAACAGTGCATCTGCCTGCGCAAGCCGCGTTGGCAGCTGGGCGACAAAACTCGTGCGCAACTGGGCGATCTTGTCACGCGAGGAAAGAGGTTTTTTGTCAAGCATGGGGGCTCCTGCGGGTGAGTGGATTCAGGCATTACCCAGTCGCTGCCGGATGTTGGTCAGTGCCAGCGCCAGGGTTTCACTCATGTAAAAATCCTTGAGCAGGCAGGCATCCAGGCGTGGCTCCTGTGCCAGTAATCCTTCGGGCTCGTCGCCAGTCAGCAGAATAAAGGGCAGGGTGTTGCCTTGCTCGCGCAGTTCGCGAAACAGGTCTATACCACTGGCCATGGGCATGTTCATGTCGCTGACGATCAACTCAAAACCATCATCGACATCCAGCTTGGCCAACGCATCCATGCCATCCTCGGACAAAATCACCTCATGCCCAAGGTCTTCCAGCACTGCGCCAGTCATTTCACCGGCCATGGGATCGTCATCTACGACCAGAATTTTCATTCGTTACTCCTGTTGAGTGTGGCTAGCCAAGCAAGGCGTGCAAGGTATCCACCAAACTGTTTTGATCAAAATCGCCTTTGACGATGTACGCATCGGCTCCCACCTGCACGCCGCGCTGTTTGTCTTCTTCTTTTTCGCGCGAGGTGATGATGACGATGGGAGTGGTGCGGTATTTGTCTTCCTGACGCAGCCGTGCGGTGAGTGAAAAGCCATCTAGGCCGGGCATTTCCACATCGGTCAGAACGGCATCAAAGTCGCCTTCCATGGCTTTGCGCAAACCATCTAGCCCATCCTCTGCCAGAGTGACGCGATAGCCGTGGGCTTCCAACACATCTTTTTCGATTTCGCGGGTATTGAGTGAGTCGTCTACCACCAGCACGTTGTAATAGCGCGATGCCACGTCTGTGCTTGTCTCAGCAAGCATGGTCTTGTTGCGCACCTTGCGTGCTTTATCCAGCAGGGCCGGGGCGTGCAGCACACCAACCAATTCGTTCTTGCCGGTAGTGACCATGCCTGATACCAGTGGTAATTGACGCAGATGCTCGGGCAGCGGCTTGATGACCATGTCGCGCTCGTCGAGCAGGTCATCCACCTGCACGGCAATTTTTTCGTTGCGGATGCGCAGCACCACCAGCAGCATGTCGTTGCCGGGCGCAGGCTGCGGGCGGGCCAGAACAGCGGGAATCTGCAACAGGTCAGCCAGTGGAACAACCGGGACAAATTCGTTGCGGATGATGACGGCGCTACGTTCGGCCACGGTCAGTTGCGCCTCGCGCGGCAGGCGCAGCAACTCCGCCACATACTGCGCAGTGAAACCAAAAGGCAGGCCATCCACTTGCACCAACAGCACCCGCATCACGGCCAGCGACAAAGGCAGGCGTAACGCGAAGGATGTGCCCACTCCAAGCCGGGTTTCAACACTGACACTGCCTTGTAAATCGTCAAGGACACACTGCTTGACCACATCCATGCCGACACCGCGACCAGACAGATCCGTGATGATATTGTTGGTAGAAAACCCTGGCAAAAAAATGAGGTCGATGGTTTCCTGATCGTTCATTGCAGCGGCTTTTTCCGCGCTGACAATTCCCTTTTTCACGGCTTTGTCGCGCACGGCATCCAGCGCAATACCGCCGCCGTCATCGCTGATTTCGATCACCACCCAGCCGCCATCCTGCCGTGCCGACAAAGTCAGTCGTCCTTGCGCTGTCTTGCCAGCGGCAAGACGCTTTTCCGGCGTTTCCAGACCATGGTCAATGCCATTGCGAATCAGGTGAATGATCGGATCAGAGAGCTTGTCAATCATCTGGCGGTCGAGTTCGATTTCCGAGCCACTCACCACACACTCCACCTGCTTGCCAACCGAATGCGCCAGTTCGCGCACCAGGCGGGCCGACGCATCGAACACAATGGCCAGCGGCAACATACGCATCAACAGGGTTTTGTTGTGCAGCTCGTCCATCAACACTTCTTGCGCCTGCACGTCGTCTTTCAACGTCAAGGCAAAGTGATGCAGACTGGCTGCTGCCTGGGTCTCACCGCGCTCAAGCAGTTCGTGTTCAATACCACGCACATCCCTCAGGCGCTGGCGCATGCGGGCGTGGCTGGACACCACCTCACCCATCAGCTTGATGAGTTCATCAAGCTTGTTCAGTCGCACCCGCACCGTCTCGGCAGTTTTGAGTTTGATTTCAACCGGCTGGGTGGGGGGGGGCGTAACGGGAGGCGCAGTGGTAGCCGTTGGGCTTGCCATGACTGTGGGCACAACAGGTGCGGGCGCTTCGGTTGCGTCAAGTGTCTCAGCAGGGCTTTGCGGCCCGGCAACGGCCTGCGCCAAGGCCGCACACAAGGCCTTGTCGGTTGGGTCAAGGCTGCCCGGATCGTTTGTTTCGGCCAGCTTGTCCACCAGCGCCGCAATCGCATCGACGCTGCGGTAGAGCAGTTGACCCAAACCTGGACTGAATGCCAGGTTACCCTCCCGCAAGGCTCCCATCACGTCTTCCAGGTGGTGTGCAGTCTCGGTAATGGGGGTGAGTTTGAGCATGCGCGAGGAACCTTTGAGGGTGTGCGCACTGCGGAAAATGGCGTTGATGTTCTCTTTGTCGACGTTGCCGGATTCCAGTGCCGCCAATCCCTCACCCAGTCGATGAATGTGTTCGCGGGCTTCCTCGATGAAACGCACCACAAATTTTTTGAAATCCAGCGCCATGGCCTACCTCTGACTTTCCAGCGCCTTATCCACAGGCAGCTTGGCGAGTTGGTGCTCACAAAGAAAACGGACTTGGCCTATAGGTAGATCCAGTGGCAGGTATTGGATACCGGTATCAGGCTCTTTGTCACTGAGCAACTGGATCACCACCCGGTAAGCGCGACGTGCGAGATCACTTTCGCCACCACGACGGTACAGGTCGGCCAGGTAGTACTGTGCGGGCCAGCATTCGTGGCGGGAATAGGTCGCCTGCTTGAACCAGCGCACCGCCACCTCAGGCTGTTGCTGCCACTTGGCGGCCAATCCCAACAACAACAAGGCATCAATCGACCAGGCATCGGCGGCCAGCACCTCTTGTGCCAGGTTTTCGGCAGCAGAGAACTCCTTGCGATTGATCAACACATTGGCCTTGAGCAAACGTGCCCAGGTGCTGCTGCCAGCCTGAATCAACACCGCATCCAGCAGGGGCAAGGCCTGGTCAAATTGCTTGTCGCGCACCAAGCCGTACAGCGTCTCGAAATCAGGCAAGGGAACTTGCAACACATCGGCTATGGCAGAGGGCCGCTGCACTGGTACACGCTCAAGCGCCATGTGTAGCTGCGGCAAGGGCGGCGTTGTCACAGGCGTGGCGCGGTCAGGCATCATGGTTTGCGGGTTTTGTGCGGGCCAGCTTGAGCCGCCCTTGACAAAATAGAACTGACCTGCATCTTCAACCAGAGGCAGCACCCCCAGGTCGTTCGCCAGTGTCTCGGCTGCACCCATCACCAACACGCCCTGATCCTTCATCATGGATGCCAGCTTGTGTTGTACACGCTGGCGTGTGGGTGCATCAAAATAGATCGAAACGTTGCGAAAAAAGACGATATCAAAATCATTCAACTGCGGCGGCAAAGACTCTGCCAGCAGATTAAGCGAATGAAAGCTGACCTGCTTTCTGACAGAAACCTTGAGCACATGTCCCCAATCTTCTTTGTCAAAGTAGCGGCTTTGTGCCTCGTCAGACACTCCTCTGAAAGAAAACCGGGTGTACCGGGCGTTGCGTGCCTTGGCCAGTGCGGCGCTGTCAATGTCTGCGCCATGAATGTCAAAAAGACCGGCACTTCGTTCACCATATTTATCCATCAACGCCATCGCCAGTGAATAAGGCTCTTCACCCGACGAACATCCGGCACTCAGGATGCGCAACGCAGCCCTGCCCTCACGTCTGGCCAGAAAGCGGGGAACCAGGTGATCAACCAGCAGGCGAATTTGTTCGGACTCACGAAAAAAATACGTCTCGTTGATGGTCAGGCGGTTCACCAGCTCCTGAAATTCGGCCACACTGCTCTTCAGTCGCTCGTAGTAACTGGCTGGCTCCAGTGCCAGTATCCTGGCGCGTTCATTGAGCACCTGTTGCAGATTGGCCTCGCTATTGCCCTCAAACATCAGGCCACAGCGTGCCTTGATCAATTGTTTGAAGCGAATGAGGTGATGCGTCATGTGTGACCTACCGATTGATCCGGCTGGCAAGTTGCACCATGGCAGGGGCCAGTTCCTTGAGCGGTAGCACCTGCCGCACACATCCGGACTCGATGGCTACACGGTTCATGCCAAAAACCACCGAAGTTGCCTCATCCTGCGCCAGCGTCATGCCACCTTTTTCGCGTATGTTCGCCATGCCCTTGGCGCCGTCATGACTCATGCCGGTGAGGATCATGCCCACCGCCTGTGGGCCAAACACCTCGGCCACTGAACTCAGCAACACATCACAACTGGGGTGAAACACATCGCGAGGGCTGCGCGCCAATAACGCCATGTGGCGTGTGGGGGTCACACTGAGGTGTTTTTCGGAGGGTGAGAAGTGAATTACGCCAGCTTGTAATGGCTCGCCTTGTTGCGCCAACCGCACCGGCAAGCGGCAGATGCCACGCAGCCAATCGACCATGCCTGACGCGAAGCCATCGGCAATGTGCTGAGCCACCAGTACCGGGCAGGAAAATCCGGACGGTAATGCTGAAAGAATCTGCGCCAACGCCTGTGGCCCCCCCGTCGAACAGGCAATGGCAAACACTTTGGGGTAGGTATCAGGGCCAGTAGTTGATTGGGTAAGCGCGGTCATTCCAATTGATAACGCCGCAGTGGCGCAGGCCTCAACCGTCGTCTTGCGTGGGCGTAACCGGGTCACCACCGACACACCGGCCAGCAGCCGTACTTTTGCCACAAAATCAGCAACCTCGGGGGAGCCGAGTCGGGGCTTGACCATCACCTCAATGGCCCCACAGCCTATCGCCTGCAATGCGCACTGGGCATTGCTGACACTGGCGCTGACCACAAGAATCGGGACAGCCTTGCTGTGCATGATTTCTTCAATCGCCTCCAGTCCACCCATGACCGGCATTTCAAGATCCATCGTGACGACACCGGGTTGGAGTTTTCGCGTCATTTCAACCGCTTCACGACCATTGCGGGCCTCGCCCACCACCTCCATGCCCTCATCAGCCTCCAGAATGTCGCGCAAATGCCCACGCACCAGTGTGCTGTCGTCCACAATCAAAACTCGAATCCGTTTCATCTGACGCTCGCCGTGCTCAGGACAACTTGGGCGCATCCACCGCCGTCAACCGAAAGCGCTTGACCAGCTCGCTCAATTCCAGCGACATGGTGCTCATCTCGGTGCTGATGCGCGACACCGAGGAAATCGCCTGAGCGGTCTGTGAGCTGGCGGTGACGATCTCGCGCAAGGCAATCACCACTTGATCGCTGGCGGTTTTTTGCTGTTGCGTGGAAAGGGAAATTTGACGCGCCGCGTTGCGCGTCTGACTGGCAGCATCCACCAATTCATCCAGATCGTGCGTGGTGCTGGTACTGACTTGCATGCCCGCCGCAATGGTGCTGGATCCCTTCTCGGAAGTCACCACCAACCGACTGATGGAGCCCTGGATTTCCTCCACTTTGGCCTCAATGTCACCGGTGGACTCCGTCACACTGTCGGCCAGGCGACGAATTTCACTGGCCACCTGCAATGGTGTTGATGATGTCCATCACCTTGCTGATCTGCCTTGATTTGGTACCCAGTTGAACAATTTCCTCCAGGCTATGCTGATTGTCGGTGCGGATGTCGTCCATACGTGCCATCACAGACCGCATCGCCTCGGAGCCCTTCTTGCTTTTCTCCCAAGTCTGGTTGGCGATCTCTGCCACCGAGCCGGAATGTTCGGCAATTTGGGTTGAAGAGGCCGAGAGTTCCTCCATCGTCGAGGTGATCTCGGTCACCGATGAGGCCATCTCCTCGACGGCCGTGGCCATCGACTGCGACAGGCTCTGCTGGTATCCAGTTCCGGTTGCAGCCATGCCCGCAGTGTCTTGCAACTGCCGGGACGCTTCGGCCAGCACGCGAACACTGCGCTCCACATTGCTGATCACCGTAGCCAGACCACCCTGCATGTTTTTCATGGCGACCAGCAAACTGGTGGTATCACCGGGGCGGGTCTGCACTTCAACACTAAGGTCGAATTCGGCAATCGCATGGGCAATTTGCACTGCATAGTCTGGCTCCCCCCTGGCAAGCAACAATGCCAGCAGCAGTGTACTGTCCCACTGGATAAGTTCGCGAGCTGCAGTTTCATCGTCGGCATTACGTTTGTTGGTGAACTGCACCACCTGATCAACCGCTTTGCGGTGAACTTCGTAGTTCTGGCGCATCCGAGTCATGGCCACCAGCGCCTTGTCACGCTCACCCTTTTGCACGGCGGGCACAAAATCAGCAAACGCACCCTCAAAAAAGGCCACGGCGGGTTCATGTGCGTCTTTGAGGAACATTGTGACCAGCTCTGGCTCCAGCCCCTCCTTGAGCCAGAAGGCGTGGCGGGTGTCGTATTCACCCCGCAAGATTTTTAATCGCTCCACCAACCGGTCTTGGTCAATCTTGTCAACCGCCTCAAGCAACTGCATCGACACCAGGTAGGACTCGATGATGTATTCGGGCGGCGGCAAGATGTCGGCCACCAGATCTTTGCCCTGAACAATACGTTGGTACAACGGCCCGTTGATCTTGAGTTCATTCAAAGTCTTGAACGACCAGCCGCCATACACCGCAAAACCGATGGTGATGACACCGATCAACACGGCAAAACGATGGAACAATTTCAAACGACTAAATGAATTCATGACACGATCCTTGTTTGTCTGGAGCCAACCTAGAGTAAAGGCAAGCAAGTTTTGCGCCTAAAGGATGCCCATCACTTCTTGGCAATCCATGCCGTCACCCTTGGCCCCATTAACAGCACCATCATGAAGCGCACAAGTTGCATGGCCATGACAAAACCGGCATCCACCGCACTGGTGGCAGCAATCACCACCACTGAATCTGCGCCCCCCGGACTGGTGGCCAGGTAAGCGGTCAGCGGTGATACCCCGACCAACCACACCAGCAGCAATGCCAACACCAGGCCCAACCCCATCAACGCGGCAATGGCCGCCAACACCATGGGCAAGGCAGCCCATGCGTGCATCAGTATCGACCGGTTAAAGCGCAAGCCCACGCTCCAGCCAATCACCGCATAGGCCAGGATCAACAGCACAGGCGGCAATTCAATCACCAATCCACCCAGGGCTTGCAGAGTCGTGCCCAAGATCAAGGCCAGCACCATGCCACCAGCCGGAATATTCAGCCAGTAGGCCAATGCTGCTGACATCACCGCCAAAAACAATGTGGGGATCACCTCGATGAGCTCGGGGGAGTCAGCAACATGGATCGCCGAAGCCGGTACAGCCCCAACCGACACCGCCAGATGTGCCACCCAGGCTGCCACCGCCGTCACCATCACCACCCGCGTGTACTGCATAAAGGCCACCAGACGCATGTCGGCCCCATGACTCTCCGCCATCAAGACCATCGCCGATGCAGCTCCCGGCGCAATACCCCATAACGCCGTGCTGCCAGGCAGTAACTGGCGGCGCACCATCAGCCAGCCCAGCAAACCGCCCGCAGCAATAACCAGCAGGTTGACCCCCAAGAACACAGGCAAGTTTCCAAGCACATGATTGAGCGCTTGAGGTTTCATGCTTTGCGCCATCAGGCAACCCAACACAGCTTGGGCCAGAATAAAAAATGGTTTGGGTGGATGGAGTTCCCCCCATTGCAGCGACATCAGAATACCCGCCACCATACAACCCAGCAGCACTCCAGCCGGAAATTTCAGGGCCTGGAGCAAGCCGCCAAACAACCCGCTGAGCAGCAGCAAAACCATCCAGCGCAGCCTGGATGACGCGATGTGTCTCACCTGGCCAGCTTGTACACCGAGGTTCCGGCCAATAAATTGGGCAACCGGCGCACGACCCCAGCACCTTGCAGACCAAAGCTGTCAAGAACGGTCAAGCCATTGCGCGCGGCCAGCACACCCAAGTCGGCATGGGTACCGACGCGGATGTTGGGTGTGTCAAACCACTGGTAGGGCAGGCGTTTGGTCACCGGCATGCGACCCTGCAGCACACTCAGGCGATTCGGCCAGTGGGCAAAGTTGGGGAAAGCCACGATGCCCACCCGTCCCACACGCACGGTCTCGCGCAGCATCACCTCGGCGTTGCGCAGGTGTTGCAAGGTGTCGATTTGCAATACCACGTCAAAGCTGGCATCTTCAAACATCGACAAGCCTTCATCCAGGTTGAGCTGGATCACGTTGACTCCGCGTTTGACGCAGGCCAGCACATTGGCATCGTTGATCTCCACACCATAGCCGGTGCAGCCACGTGCGGATTTCAGATGGGCCAGCATGGCCCCGTCGCCACAACCCAAATCCAGCACACGTGAACCCGGTGGCACCAGTTGGGCCAGCGTTTGCATCAAATAGGGATCACTCATGCGGCCACCTCAATACTCTCAAAATAAGAGCGTACTACGCTTGTATAACGGGCATCATCAAGCAAAAATGCATCATGCCCGTGGGGCGCATTGATCTCGGCGTAACTCACGTCACGCTGGTTGTCGAGCAAGGCTTTGACGATCTCCCGGCTGCGCCTGGGAGAAAAGCGCCAATCGGTGGTGAAGCTCACCAGTAAAAATTTGGCTTTGGCGCGGGCCAAGGCCAGGCTCAGGTTGCCGCCATAGGCCCGGGCCGGGTCAAAATAATCGAGCGCACGGGTGATCAGCAGGTAGGTGTTGGCATCAAAGTATTCGGCAAACTTGTCGCCCTGGTAGCGCAGGTAGCTCTCAATCTGAAATTCGGCCTCCAAGGTGCTGAAAAAGAAATTGCGCTCGGCTTCACCCTGGCTGGGGGCAACCAGCTGACGACCAAACTTTTCGTTCATCACATCGTCGCTCAGGTAGGTGATGTGGCCAATCATGCGGGCAATGCGCAGACCGCGTTTGGGCACAGTGCCGTGTTCGTAAAAGTGGCCGCCATGAAAATCAGGGTCGGTGGTGATGGCGCGGCGGGCCACTTCGTTGAAGGCTATGTTTTCAGCGGTCAGGTTGGGGGCGCTGGCAATCACCAGTGCGTGACGCACCCGATCCGGGTATTGCAGCGTCCAGCTCAAGGCCTGCATACCCCCCAGCGACCCCCCCATGACAGCAGCCAGGGTCTGGATGCCCAAGGCATCCAGCAGTCGGGCCTGGGCGTTGACCCAGTCTTCCACGGTGACCACGGGAAAATCTGCGCCGTAAATTTTGCCCGTATCGGGGTCGGTGTGCATCGGGCCGGTGGAGCCAAAACACGAACCCAGGTTGTTGACCCCGATGACAAAAAACTTGTGGGTGTCGAGGGGTTTGCCCGGGCCAATCATGTTGTCCCACCAACCTTCCGACTTGGCTTGACCGGCATATGTGCCCGCCACATGGTGTGAGGCGTTCAGCGCGTGGCAAATCAGCACCGCATTGGATCGGCTGGCGTTGAGCTCGCCATAGGTCTCGAAACTCAGAGAGTAGTCGCGTAGGCTCGCACCACTTTGCAGGGGCAAAGCACTCTCAAAATGCATGGACTGAGGTGTAGCGATCATGTCTGTGCGTAATGTCGCTAAAGGCAAAGCCGGGTTGGCAGGCATCTTTAGCGGAATTTGTTAAGCGCCCGCAATTCTGGCAAATCGGCGCGTGGCAAGTATAGCAATGCTGCCTCATCCACGTATTTCACCTATCCCGCCGAGAACCGAATTTTTGCACCAGTATGACGCACCTGTAGACTGCGCAAACCAAATTGGCGCGTTTTTTGCTTGCTGTTGGTGCGCAAGTGGTAAATACACTTGTTTTGCACCAAATTAACTCATTTCATCTCAAGAGGTTCTCATGGAAGCACTCAAACAGGGCGCAGACACCCTGTTCATTCTTCTCGGCGCAGTGATGGTGCTGGCCATGCACGCGGGTTTTGCGTTTTTGGAGCTGGGCACGGTGCGCCGCAAAAACCAGGTCAATGCGCTGGTGAAAATTCTGGTGGACTTTTCCATCAGCACCGTGGTGTATTTTGCGGTGGGTTATGGCGTGGCTTACGGCACCCACTTCTTTGTCGGTGCGCAGGAGTTGGCGGCCAAAAATGGCTATGAGCTGGTCAAATTTTTCTTCTTGTTGACCTTTGCAGCGGCCATTCCCGCCATCATTTCAGGCGGTATTGCCGAGCGTGCCCGCTTTTGGCCGCAACTGATTGCCACCGCAGTGATTGTTGGCTTTGTGTATCCGTTTTTTGAAGGCATTGCCTGGAACCAGCACTTTGGCATTCAAGCCTGGTTAAAAAACCTGACCGGAGCTGAGTTCCACGACTTTGCCGGCAGTGTGGTGGTGCACGCGGTGGGCGGCTGGATCGCCTTGCCTGCAGTCATTTTGCTGGGCGCACGGGCCAATCGCTACCGCAAAGACGGTGGCATGTCGGCACATCCGCCTTCGAGCATTCCGTTTTTGGCGCTCGGTGCCTGGATTCTGACCGTGGGCTGGTTTGGTTTCAACGTGATGAGTGCCCAAACGCTCGACAAAATCTCTGGCTTGGTGGCGGTCAACTCCCTCATGGCCATGGTGGGTGGCACGCTGGCCGCGCTGGTCTTGGGCAAAAACGATCCCGGCTTTGTGCACAACGGCCCCTTGGCCGGCTTGGTGGCGGTGTGTGCCGGCTCCGATCTTATGCATCCATTTGGTGCATTGATCGTCGGCCTGGTAGCGGGTGCACTGTTTGTAAGCATGTTTACCTTGACGCAAAACAAATGGAAGATTGACGACGTGCTAGGTGTTTGGCCTTTGCATGGCTTATGCGGTACCTGGGGGGGGATTGCCGCCGGGATTTTTGGCAGCACCGCATTTGGCGGCCTGGGTGGCGTGAGTCTGGGTGCCCAAACCCTGGGCACACTGATGGGCGTGGCCTGGGCGGTGGTAGGCGGACTGCTGGTGTATGGCGTGCTGAAAGCCACTGTAGGTTTGCGTTTGACCCAGGAAGAAGAGTACGACGGTGCCGACTTGTCGATCCACAAAATCAGCGCCACACCAGAGCGTGAAGCCAACTGGTGATAGGCCCATTTCACCCAGTGCATTTTTTGCCGCGCTGAAATAGACGCACCAAATTTCT
>VIKI01000011.1:0-6191 GCA_008080595.1 Comamonadaceae bacterium | reverse complement strand
GGTGCTGTCACACAAGCTCTACCCTCAGACCACTGACAATACGCACAAATCCTGTGCGTATTCGATTCAGAATCTGAGGTGAATTCATATGACCAGTTTGCTGGTATCCGCTTCGCGATATTGCCCAATCACATGAGCGAAGCTGCAACTGCACCCATCCATTGGGTCGTTCATATGAACTACAGGAACCGCGTGGGCTCCTGGCTGTTTGCCTTCATTGTCTTGGCCGCCCACTTTTGGGAGCATTCGTACAGCCTTGGGCTGTGGTTGCTGATGGGGCTGCAATTCATCGTTTACCCCCATGTGATCTACCTGCGGGCGCGCTATGCCAGTGATCCACTGGCCGCCGAGATTCAGAACCTGTTGCTTGACAACTTCTGTTTTGGCATCTGGTCTGCCCTGTTGGGTTTTCCGCTGTGGATCAGCTACACCTTGTTGATTTGTGGATGCATCAACATGGCGGCATTCAGTGCATTCAAAGGTGTATTGCAGGCCCTGGGAGCTGCCACAGCAGGGGTCATATTGGTATGGGCAGTGAATGGTGCAAGCTTTACGCCCGATACCTCCCTGCTGGTAAGCGCAATGAGCATGGCCTGCTTGTCGGGCTACCTCATCTTGTTCGCTCGCAGCGCTCACACCCGCACGGTTTTGCTCAGTGAAATGCGTACCAAACTGCGTCAGAGTGAGGCAGGCTTGCAACGCCAGATTGAATCCATTCAGTCCCTGCAAGCAAAACTGACCGAGCAAGCCAACCATGACCCCCTCACCGGGTTGTACAACCGACGTTACCTCAATGATTCGCTGCAACGGGAGTTTGATCGCTGCGCACGCGATGGTGCAGCCATCAGTTTGCTGCTCATCGACCTGGATCATTTCAAGAAAGTCAACGACCTCTATGGCCATAGCACGGGTGATGAGGTGTTGTGCCAGGTTTCCGCATTACTGGAGCAAGAAATGCGCTCCAGTGACATTTGCTGCCGCTACGGCGGCGAAGAGTTCCTGCTGGTCTTGCCCAACATGGGCATGGAGGCGGCCCTGGAGCGCGCCCAGCATTGCCGCAAGCGGGTCGCCGAGCATCCATGGTCAACCATTGAAGCCAAGTTGGCTCTCACGCTGTCGATTGGCGTGGCTTGTACGCCTGGAGCGGGGGCGACACCCGCCAAGCTGATCCGACTGGCCGATCAAGCACTTTATCGGGCCAAGGCCGAGGGTCGCAACCGCGTGTGCGGGTCTGACCTTGACACAAACACTGAAGCATCCACAGCCAAATCGCGGGAACATGAACGTTGAATTGGCGACTTGAATGAGGCTGAACAAGTCACTGGACCAAACGGTCAACAGGGCCTTGTATCATGCGCCATCTTCCCCGAACACAAGGAGCGCAGCATGGCACTGATGGATTTCATTCGCAAACAATTCATTGACATCATCCAGTGGACGGAGGACTCGGATGGCACGCTGGCCTGGCGCTTTCCGATGGCCGACATGGAGATTCAAAACGGCGCTCAGCTGGTGGTGCGCGAGTCGCAAATGGCGCTGTTTGTCAACGAAGGCAAGGCCGCCGACGTGTTTGGCCCTGGCACGCACAAGCTCAGCACCCAAACCCTGCCGGTGCTGACTTACCTGAAAAACTGGGACAAGCTGTTTGAGTCACCCTTCAAGAGTGACGTGTACTTTTTCAGCACCCGCCAGCAGGTCGATCAAAAGTGGGGTACACCGCAGCCCATCACCATCCGCGACAAAGACTTTGGCGCGGTGCGCCTGCGTGCCTTTGGCAACTACAGCTTCCGTGTGGCTGAACCCAAGCTGTTCCACACCGAAATCTCGGGGACTCGCGAGCGTTATGAGGTCGGCGACCTGGATGGCCAGTTGCGCGGCCTGGTGCTGCAAAACATCAGCAACGCGATTGCGGCCAGCTGCATCCCGTTCCTGGATCTGGCGGCCAACCAGTTGATGTTTGCGCAAGCCCTCAGCACCCAGTTGAGCCCTGAATTTGCCAAACTCGGCCTCAAATTAGAGGGCATGACGGTGCAAAACGTCTCGCTGCCCGAAGAGTTGCAAAAAGTGCTGGATCAAAAAATTGGCATGGGCATGGTCGGCAACGACATGGCCAAGTTCATGCAGTACCAGACCGCGCAAGCCATTCCCAAATTTGCTGAAGGTGGCGGCGGTGGTGGCAGCGGCAGCCCCCGCCCAAGTGCTTGGAATGAAGCCTGAAGAGGTGATGGCCACACTGGAGAAACTCGGCGATCTCAAGGCCAAGGGCATCCTGACGCAGGAAGAGTTTGATGCGAAGAAGGCAGAACTTTTGAAAAAACTGGTTTGATTTTTTGACTTTCTGAGTCGCGCCAAGTCGTGCCAACGTCTGTATTTTGAAGTGATGTTTCCCCCACTCACTCCCCCCGCCCTCTCCCGCCCCGCCGGGCGGAAGAGGGAGCCAACAGCCGTATTGGGCCGACGCTGTTCACGGAGGTCTTACACGCCGAAGGGCAGTGGGCCGTGCCATGGCGGATCACCGGCCCACTGCGCCTCACGGTGTAAGACTTCACTCAAAACTGACGGCCAAATAGGGCTGTTAGCTCCCCTTTTCGCCCCGGCGGGGGTGAAAAGGGGCGGGGGGGATAAGGGGGGGCTACACCAGCCCCGCAGGGCAACGCCGCCAGCATCCTCCATGGGCGTTTGAGCAGCATGGCCACCAACCCCATTCACCGTACCTACCAAGCCCCCTGCCCCGGCTGCGGTGCGCCGGTCAACTTCACCAGCGCCCAATCGACCCACGCCGTCTGCGGCTACTGCCAGAGCACCGTGGTGCGCAACGGCGACACCTTGCAGCGCATCGGCAAAATGGCCGAGCTGTTTGACGACCACAGCCTCTTGCAGCTGCACACATCGGGCACTTGGCGCAGCCAGGCCTTCACCCTGGTCGGTCGGTTGCAATACCAATACCCCGAAGGCACCTGGACGGAGTGGCATGCCATGCTGGCCGATGGCAGCACGGCGTATTTGAGTGAAGACAACGGGGCCTATGTGATGGCCACGCCGGTGGCCGCACCGGCCAATCTGCCGGCGGCGCAAGCCTTCCGGGTCGGGGCCAGCACCACCGTCAGCGGTCAGGCCTTTGCCGTGGCTTCCAACATGCAGGTGCTGCTGCTGGCGGCCCAGGGTGAGCTGCCGCACCTGCCTGCACTCGGCCAGGCCTTTGCCATGGTGGAGCTGCGCAGCCAGGGCGCACAGAGTGAGCGGGTTCTCAGCATCGACTACAGCAGCACCCCACCGACCTGCTGCATGGGCCAGCCGGTGCGGCTGGAAGACCTGAAACTCAGCGGCTTGAAAGAGGCCTCCAGCAAAACCGAAAAAGGCCGCCAATTCAACTGCCCCAACTGCGGCGCAGCGCTGACGGTGCAGCAGGACACCAGCCAGAGCATGACTTGCGGCTCGTGCAACAGCCTGATTGACCTCTCAAGCGGCATCGGTGGCGAACTCAAACACGCCTTGCAAGACGAGCCGGTACGCCCCCTGATTGCCTTGGGCAGCACGGGTGAGCTGCAAGGCGCGGTGTGGCAAGTGGTGGGTTTTCAGCACCGCTTGGGGCTTGACCCGAGTGACCCGGATGAGCACTTTGGCTGGGAAGAATACCTGCTCTATAACCCCAAGCGCGGCTTCACTTTTCTGGTCGACAGCATGGATGGCTGGAGCCTGGTCAAGCCCGCGACCGGCGCACCGCTGGTGGCGGCCAACGGCCAAAGCGCCAGCTACCTGGGCGCACGCTACACCCTCAAGGAAAGTTACCAGGCCGAGACCAGCTATGCGCTGGGCGAGTTTTACTGGCGCGTCTCACGCGGCCAGAAAACCCGCAACCGCGACTTTGCCAGCGGCACCAACATGCTGTCGCTGGAGCAGTCTGCTGACGAACTGACCTGGTCGGTTGGCAGCAAAATCGACGGTGCCACGGTAGCCAGGGCCTTCAAGCTGGAGGGGCAACTGGGACTGTTCAAACGCGCCGATGTCGGCCCGGCCAGCGCCTCAGCGGCCATGAGTGTGCGCACGCTGATCATCATTTTTGTGCTCTTGCTGTTGTTTGCCCTGCTGATAAGCCGCTGCTCAAGTTGCGACCCGAATGTGGAAAACTGCTCGTCGGGTTCCAGCTCACGCAGTTCGGGCGGCTCGTTTGGCGGTTTCTCTAGCGGCGGTGGGCACAAGTAGCGCCTGCACCAAGCTTATTTTTTCAAGGAGATCAACATGGGATTTGAATCGTTCAAACCAGAAGTCCTGCTCAACTCTGCGGCCTTCGCGCTGCTGGGCGTGGTGATTTTTTGGCTGTGCTTCATCGTCATCGACAAGCTCACCCCCTACAACCTGTGGGAAGAGATTGTGGAAAAACAAAACAAGGCGCTGGGCATGGTGGTGGCCGCCATGTCGCTGGGCATCTGCATCATCGTGGCGGCGGCGATTCACGGTTGATGGCTGACAGGAAGATGCCCGAGAGGGTGTCTATTTGTATATCCTGTATATACTTTAGCATTTTCAGGAGCGCCCTATGTTGACCCGTGTTTTCAAAAGCGGCAATTCCCTGGCCGTGCGTATTCCCAAAGAGCTGGGTTTTGTCGATGCTGCGCAAGAGCTGGAAGTCGAGCGGGTTGGCAACACCCTGGTGCTGCGGCCTGTTGTACAAGAAACCCTGGCTGACATTGGCGACATTTTTGCCATGTTCAGCCCCAGCTTCATGGCCCAGGGACGAGAGTTCCATGAAGAACAAGAGCGCGATTGGAGCGGCGCGATCAAGAGCGACACACCAGCCACCGCGCCCGACTGCAAGGGTCAATGATGCGCTACATGCTGGACACCAACATCTGCATTTACCTCATCCAACGTCATCCACCCCAAGTGCTGGCACGGCTGCAAACACTTAAACAGGGTGATGCCATCATGTCGGTGGTGACTTATGCCGAGCTGCGTGCCGGGCTGGAGATTCAGAATACCCATCGGGCGCAAGATGAAAAGGTGCTGACACGGCTGATTCAGCGCATCCCCGTGCTGCCGTTCACCGCCGCTGATGCCGAGCGCTTCGGGCTCATGCGCGCCGCCGTGCGGGAGCGCCGCCGTGATGCCATGGATCGCCTCATCGCGGCCCATGCCGCCAGTGTCGGCGTGACGCTTGTGACCAACAACGAAGCTGATTTCAAAGACTATCCTGGGCTGAACGTTGAGAACTGGGCGCTGGCTGCGTAATGGCGGCTGAATTTATAAAAAAAGTGCCTTTAGCCCATGTTGTACATGCGCAACCAGCTATGCAAAATATAGCATCATCTTCCGCCTCCCCACGCCCGCTGGAAGTGGCCCTGCTGGCCTCCGTCTTCATCGTCTCGGCCTGCGGGCTGGTGTACGAGCTGGCCGCCGGGGCGCTGGCCTCCTACCTGCTGGGCGACTCGGTGCTGCAGTTTTCCACCATCATCGGCACTTACCTGTTTGCCATGGGCGTGGGTTCCTGGCTGTCGCGCTTTTTTGAGCGCCAGCTACCGGCCCACTTTTTACGCATAGAACTGCTTGTAGCCCTTGTAGGTGGTGCGCTACCAGCTCTGTTGTTTGTAGCAAATGCGGCTTTGCCTGGGGCGTTCAGATGGCTGCTGTATGGCCTGGTGCTGGCGGTGGGCACGCTGGTGGGGCTGGAGATTCCGCTGGTCATGCGTATCCTGAAACGCAACGTGGCACTCAAAGACCTGGTGTCGCAGGTGCTCACCTTTGACTACCTGGGTGCGCTGGTGGTGTCGCTGGCATTTCCGCTGCTGCTGGTGCCCCAGCTTGGCCTGATCCGCACCGGGCTGCTGTTTGGGCTGATGAACGCCGCCGTGGCGCTGTGGGCGCTGTGGTTGTTTCGGGCCGAGTTGCGCCAGTTCAAAGCCCACGCCACGGCCTGTGTGCTGACGCTGCTCGCCCTGAGCGCCGGCATGGCTGCGGCGGATCGGGTCACCAGCTGGGCCGAAGACAAGCTCTACCAGGATCGTGTGGTGCTGGCCCAGACCACGCCCTACCAGCGCATTGTGCTCAGCCACGGGCCGGGCGAAGGCCGCGCCGGTTACCGGCTGTTTTTGAACGGCAACTTGCAATTTGCCCAGCGCGACGAGTACCGCTACCACGAGGCATTGGTTCACCCTGTCATGGCCGCCTATGCGCTAGCAGCTCCTAAAAAAGTA
>VIKI01000248.1 GCA_008080595.1 Comamonadaceae bacterium | reverse complement strand
AGGCCAGCTGACCGGGCATGATCTGGCCTTGTTGGCAAACCTGCAATCCTTGCTCAAGGCATCCGACATGCAAGCCATGAAGGTGTTCGAGACTTTGCAGCAGTCAGCAAGCTTCACCGATCAAGCACATCGTGATGCGCTTGTCAGCGCCATAACCAGCTTGAATTTTCCAGAAGCCGCCGAGGTTTGTAAAAAAATGATCAGCTCTGCCATCTCTGCGTAACAACCAGGTGCAACACCCCAATAGCCAGAAACTTACCAGTGAATAAGGTTTTTTGCGCAAGTCTCCAGCAGTCTGATCAAACACCCGTTGTGGCGTCATCTTCTCTCACAGAGCCTCCCAACAACTCAAAACCCATCGTCAACAACATCACGCTGACCAAGAACAGCAGCAAGGTACTGGCTTGAATCTGATCCGAAACAACCAATGGCACCACATCCTTCCTGCCCGACAAAGTGAATGCCGCCCTGAGCACAAACAGACAGGCCGCCAATGCTGCCGTAAGCTCCACGAGAAAAAATCCTGTCGAACGCAGTTGCTTGCGCTTTTGCAATAACAACACCAGAATCAACAGAGACTGGATAGCAAAAACCCCAGCCCCAAACATGATGCGCCCCTGGGGATTGTCCAGCCACCCCCAAAAACCAAGGGCTGCAACCAGCACCGGAAGCCAGATCAGCCCATGCAAAGACTGGCGACTCTGCCAGCAAACCACACATTCAGCCACCAGTGCCAGCGTACACGCCAACGCCACGTTGGCCAGCACCACTGAAAAAATCGGGCTTAGCGGTATACGCAAGCTCAAAAAACCGTACACCACAGCGAGACTGGCCAATGCAGCGGCCCAATATGTCAGGCCACGATCTTTGTCAAAAGATATCCAGGCCACCCAGGCCGCCAAGGTCACACTCCCCAGAAAAATGGAAAAATGCCCCATTGAAATCATGTCTTGCATGCTGCTCTCCCCTCTGAACTGTGAAGAACGAACCCAGCGCCGAAGCCATCATGACACAAGTTTACGCACCTTGGATTCCGCCCGTCGCATGCGCTCCAGATCTTCTACAACAGCTTTCAAGTAAGCTGCGTAATGAAACATTTTGTGATGACCCATCACGGTCGCTCAACCGGGAAACGCAATTTTGGATTTTGATGCGCAGCAATGGCCACGTCAACATCATCAAGCTCACGTTCACCCCTGGGTTGATTCAGAAATTGCAACACGCTTGCCAAATCCACCCGTCTGCGTGAAACTTACGGCGCACCTTCACCACTTCACCACAAGAGCAAGCCCATGGTCAATCTTTCTACCATTGCACTGTCAGGCATGAATGCGGCACAAATGCAGCTCAATACATCGGCACACAACATCGCCAACATCAACACCACGGGTTTCAAGCGCCAGGAAGTCACCCAAACGGCTCAAGCCCAGGGCGGAGTGAGCACGTCAGTCAACACCGCCAGCGTCGAGGGCGACGCACTGGTCACCGATGTGGTGACGCAATTGCAGGCCAAACATGCCTTCATCGCCAACCTGGCGGTGTTCAAAACACATGACAAACTCGCCGGTGCACTGCTGGACAAGTCTGCTTGAGTCCACTCAATCCGTCTTGGCCCCAGTCTCAAACCACTGTTTGATGACCATGCGCTCAGCCTCCGAAATACCGGTGGCATTGGTCATGGGCATGATTTTGGTGACCACCGCCTGCTGGTAAATGTTCTGGGCATGCCGCTTCACCTGATCCGCAGAATCCAGCCGCACGTTTTTCATTTGCACCTGCGCGCCGTGGCACTGGGTGCAACGCTGGGCCAGGATCGGCTGCAGTATTTGATAACCAATTTGGCCTCCAGCGCTTGCATCACCTGCGCTAGCAGCTATTGATACAGTAGCGTTTTGAGATTCTTTCGGCGCAGGGGTCAGCCAGACAAGCAGCGCCAGAATCAGCACCACACCCGTCAAGGCATACGGCCATGGATGCGGATTACGACCCAGCTTGAAGCCATGGCGCAGCACAAAAAACTGCCGAATCGCGGCTCCGGCCAACATCATGGCAATCAGAATCAACCAGTTTTGCGGGTGCGTGTAGGTGAAGCTGTAATGGCCGCTGAGCATGGCAAACAGCACCGGCAGCGTGTAATAAGTGTTGTGCACACTGCGCTGTTTGCCACGGATACCATGGATCGGGTCGACCGGTGCACCGGCCTGAATGGCGGCCACCACCTTGCGTTGGCCCGGAATGATCCAGTGCGCCACATTGGCGCTCATGCTGGTGGCCAGCATCGCCCCCATCAGCAAAAAGGCGGCCCGCCCGGCAAACCAGTGGCAGGCCAGCCAACTGGCCACACACACCAGCAGCAATACCAGCGCCCCCACCATCGCGTCACCGTTCTTGCGCTGGCCAAACAGGCGGCAAATCAGATCGTAGAGCAGCCAAAACACCACCAGAAACAGCATCGCCACCCCAATAGCCTGCCACGGCAGCCAATCCATTTTGGACTTGTCAATCAAATACGTGCCCGCACTCCAAAGGTAAGACACGGTGAACAGCGAAAACCCGGTCAGCCAGGTGCTGTAGCTCTCCCAATAAAACCAGTGCAAATGCTGGGGCAGCTGAGGTGGCCGCACGGCGAACTTCACCGGGTGATAAAACCCGCCACCATGCACCGCCCAAAGCTCGCCGCTGACCCCCTGTTTTTTCAAATCCTCATCAACCGGCGGAGTCAGGCTGCTGTCCAGAAACACAAAGTAAAACGATGAGCCGATCCAGGCAATGGCGGTAATGACATGAGCCCAGCGCAGCAGCAGGTTGAGCCAATCCAGAACATAACTTTCCATCAGTTTTCCTTGGTTGAAGGTATCGCGGGCACACCCTGCCCCATGACTTGCAAGAGTTGTGCCGCCACCGCCACCGCAATCACCTCGGGCGCTTTGCCCGTGATGCTTGGCAAGCCGATCGGACAAGTGACGTGCGCCAGCTCTTCAGCGGTAAAACCACGCTGCTGGAGTCGGTGAAAAAAACTGGCCCGCTTGGTTTGGCTGCCAATCAAGCCCAAAAAAGGCAGATCGGCCTGCTGGCGCTGGCGCTGCAAGCAGGCCTTCAACACGTCCAGGTCTTCAGCATGGCTGAAACTCATGATCAGCACATGCGAGGCAGCGGCCAAGTCAACCACCGCGCTGTGCACCGGATCAGCCTGCTCGGTCTGCACGTTGTCTGGCATGGACTGCGGAAAAATGCCCTCGCGGCTGTCCACCCAATGCACCTGCACCGGCAGCGGCCCCAGCACCTGCACCAAAGCGCGGGCCACATGGCCGCCCCCAAACAACGCAATACGCGGCCAGGCCGCTTGCGCCTGGGCAAACCAACGCTGCAAGCGGGGCAGATCGGCCGCAGTGACCGGCTCAAACTGCAGCACCACCTCACCGCCGCAGCATTGCCCAAGCGACGGCCCCAGGGCATAACGCTGAAGCGAGGGCTCTTGCGGCGCGGCATCCAGCAGCGCACGTGCCTTCGCCATGGCCTGCCACTCCAGATGCCCGCCGCCAATGCTGCCCAGACAACGCTGCGCAAACACCGCCATCCAGGCATCGCCGACCCTCGGCACTGACCCCCGATGGCTATGCACCGTCACCCACAGGGCCGGGGCAGTGTGCAAAAGTTGCAAAAAAGCACGCTCAGAAGTCACAAACCTTTACCTTCTTAAGAAAATCTTCAGCCACAAACCAGCCTTTTTCAGGCACATTACGGGTACTGGATTCACCCCCCAAAAGCGACCGAGAAACACCATGAGCACTGCATCACGCCAGCGTCCAATTTTGAACACCCTCACACTGAGGCTTTCTGCTGTCATTGCAGCCTTTCTGGCCGGATGCAGTTCCACACCCTTGCCGCCCATCGCGCCCCCACCACCCACTCCGGCCCCGATCCCCGCGCCCATCGTGATCAC
>VIKI01000010.1 GCA_008080595.1 Comamonadaceae bacterium | reverse complement strand
TGACCGATGGTGCCCACGTTCACGTGGGGCTTGGTTCGTGTGAATTTTTCTTTTCCCATATCGATTCCTTAAAAGAACATTGCCCGTGGATTGGTTTTATGTCTGCATTTCGTCACTAAATCCCTGGCCACGGGCAGCCTGGGGTGCGAAATCGCAGACAAATTAATTTTTACTTGGCGCGTGCAGCCATGATGGCCTCAGACACGTTACGCGGAGCTTCCGTGTAGTGCTTGAATTCCATCGTGTAAGTGGCACGACCTTGCGACATAGAGCGCAGGGTAGTGGAGTAGCCAAACATTTCAGACAGGGGAACTTCCGCCTTGATGGCTTTGCCACCACCCACCATGTCGTCCATACCTTGAACCATGCCGCGGCGTGAAGACAAATCGCCCATCACGTTACCAGCGTAATCCTCTGGTGTCTCGACCTCCACAGACATCATCGGCTCAAGAATCACCGGGCCAGCCTTGCGGCAGCCTTCTTTGAAACCAAAAATGGCCGCCATCTTGAAGGCCAATTCGTTGGAGTCCACATCATGGTATGAACCAAAGTGCAATGTGACTTTGACATCCACCACGGGGTAGCCCGCCAACACACCCTGAGTCACGGCTTCATGGATACCTTTTTCCACCGCAGGGATGTACTCACGAGGCACCACACCACCTTTGATGGCATCCACGAACTCAATGCCCTTACCGGCCTCATTGGGTTCAATTTTCAATACCACGTGACCGTACTGACCTTTACCACCAGACTGACGGACAAACTTGCCTTCAGCATCTTCAATGGTCTTGCGGATCGTTTCGCGGTAGGCCACCTGGGGTTTACCCACATTGGCTTCCACTCCAAATTCACGCTTCATGCGATCCACGATGATCTCAAGGTGCAGCTCACCCATACCACCAATCAAGGTTTGACCAGATTCTTCGTCTGTTTTCACACGGAAAGAAGGATCTTCTTGCGCCAAACGCTGCAGGGCAATACCCATTTTTTCCTGGTCAGCCTTGGTTTTAGGCTCAACGGCTTGGGTAATCACCGGCTCAGGGAACACCATGCGTTCAAGCATGATGATGGCATTGGGATCACACAAGGTTTCGCCCGTGGTCACATCTTTCAAGCCGATACAGGCAGCAATATCACCTGCAACAATTTCGCTTACTTCTTCACGCTTGTTGGCGTGCATCTGCACAATACGACCAATACGCTCTTTCTTGCCCCGAATCGGGTTGTACACCGTATCACCCTTGGTCAACACACCTGAGTAAACACGCACAAAAGTCAACTGGCCAACAAACGGATCGGTCATCAGCTTGAACGCCAAAGCGGAAAACTTTTCGCTGTCGGATGCCTTGCGGGTGGTTTCCTTTTCGTCCTCGTCAAAACCAGGCACTGGCGGCACATCAAGGGGAGACGGCATAAGTTCAATCACAGCGTCAAGCATGCGCTGTACACCCTTGTTTTTGAACGCGGTGCCACACAACATGGGCTGGATTTCACAGGCAATGGTGCGGGTACGCAAACCCAAAGTGATCTCTGCCTCAGACAAATCACCTTCTTCCAGGTATTTGTTCATCAACTCTTCGCTGGCTTCAGCAGCGGATTCAACCATTTTTTCGCGCCACTCTTTGGCCTGCTCCAGCAATTCAGCAGGAATCTCCTCAAAAGTGAACTTCATGCCCTGTGAAGCCTCATCCCAAATGATGGCTTTCATCTTGCGCAGATCAATCACGCCGGTGAAATTTTCTTCAGCGCCAATTGGAATCACGATCGGCACAGGGCTGGCTTTCAGACGCAATTTCATCTGATCAACCACCTTGAAGAAGTTGGCACCGGTACGGTCCATCTTGTTCACAAAAGCCAAGCGAGGCACTTTGTATTTGTTAGCCTGACGCCAAACGGTTTCAGACTGGGGCTGCACACCACCGACTGCGCAATACACCATGCAAGCGCCATCCAGCACGCGCATGGAACGCTCCACTTCAATCGTGAAGTCCACGTGGCCTGGGGTGTCAATGATATTGATGCGGTGCTCAGGGAAGTTGGCTTCCATGCCCTTCCAGAAGCAGGTGGTAGCAGCAGAAGTGATGGTGATACCACGCTCTTGCTCTTGCTCCATCCAGTCCATGGTGGCAGCGCCATCGTGCACTTCACCGATTTTGTGATTCACACCGGTGTAAAAAAGAATACGTTCGGTAGTGGTGGTTTTACCGGCGTCAATGTGCGCTGAAATGCCGATGTTGCGGTAGCGCTCAATAGGGGTATGGCGAGCCATGATGGATCCTTAGGTGATCTGTATCTTGAGAGTGACAGGCTACACACGCAGCCTGATACACAACCCTCAGACCATCTGAGGGTTGTTTGGTGCGTTTTAGAAACGGAAGTGCGAGAACGCCTTGTTGGCTTCTGCCATGCGGTGAACTTCGTCACGCTTTTTCATGGCACCACCACGACCTTCAGTGGCTTCCATCAACTCATTGGCCAAACGCAGGGCCATGGACTTTTCGCCACGCTTGCGGGCAGCTTCCTTGATCCAACGCATGCTTAAGGCCAAGCGACGCACCGGGCGCACTTCAACCGGCACCTGGTAGTTGGCACCACCGACACGGCGAGACTTCACTTCAACCAGGGGTTTGACGTTGTTGATGGCCAAGGTAAAGGCTTCAACAGGGTCTTTGCCCGGGTTTTTCTTTTCGATTTGCTCCAACGCACCATAAATGATGCGCTCAGCAACCGCTTTTTTGCCGCCTTCCATGATCACGTTCATGAATTTGGACAGCTCAACATTGCCGAACTTTGGATCCGGCAGAATTTCACGTTTAGGGACTTCGCGACGACGTGGCATTTTTCACCTCTATTGCTTCAGTTGGTGTTTTTTAAACACCGCGAGAGTTAAAAATAAGTCTCTCACTTACTCGACCCGAACATTGGGTCACTTCGTTTATCTCCTGCGCCACGCAGCAAATAAACACCTTTGATTCAAACAACCCAACGGCTTATTTGGCTTTTGGACGTTTTGCACCGTATTTAGAACGCGACTGCTTGCGGTCTTTCACGCCTTGCAAGTCAAGCGAACCACGCACAATGTGGTAGCGCACACCGGGCAAGTCCTTGACACGACCACCGCGAACCAGCACCACGCTGTGTTCCTGCAGGTTGTGGCCTTCACCGCCGATGTAAGAAATCACCTCAAACCCGTTGGTCAAGCGCACTTTGGCCACTTTACGCAAAGCCGAGTTAGGCTTTTTCGGGGTTGTGGTGTAAACGCGGGTGCAAACACCACGACGTTGGGGGGAATTTTCCATCGCAGGGCTCTTGGACTTGACGGTTTCAACCGCACGCCCCTGACGGATTAACTGATTGATGGTTGGCATTGAGCCTCCTAAAAACTAAACGTCCCTAAACGTTTGAAAAACAAAAAACGACGAAAACGTGAAACTCTTCGGAAATTCCGAAAAGCCCGTGACTATATCAGTTCGCCAGCCAAAACACAATTTATTTAATCCACAGCCGCAAAGCATCCCAAGCACGACCCAACACATTGGCCTGCTCCACCCCCTCCAAAGCCACCAGAGGGACTTCGGCCAAAGCAAGTCCTGCGCTGCTGATTTTCAGCATACCCACTTGTTGCCCCTTGACAAACGGAGCCACCAAAGGCTCGGGACGCGCCACTTGGGTGGTGAGCTTCGATCCGTATCCTGTGGGCACAGCCACCACAATGGCGCGGGGTTGCCCCAAGTCCACCGTCGCCGCCCGCCCCTTCCAAACCTGCGGCGACACCACCGGCTGATGGGCATCGAACAACTTCACAGCCTCATAAGCGGTGTAACCCCAATTCAACAGCTTCTGCGATTCATTGGCTCGGGCATTTTCGTTGGCAGTCCCCAGCACGACGGACAACAAGCGTCGGCTGCCCATGGCTTCAGGTGAGCCAGCTGCAGCCCCCACTTGGCCCAAACCCGTCACAGGGCGCGTGGCCGTCGCTATCAAGCAATACCCCGCCGCATCGGTGTGTCCGGTTTTCAGGCCATCCACCGTTGGATCTCGAAACAGCAACAAATTGCGGTTGTTATCGTTGGCCACTGGCGTACCTGCATAGTGGTATTTTTTGATGGCGTAATAAGCGATGTAATCAGGAAAATCCTGCATCAGGCGGGTCGCCAAGAGACTCAAGTCACGCGCTGTGGTGATGTGACCAGCTTCAGTCAAGCCCTCAGGATTTTTGTAGCCCGTAGATTTCATGCCCAGCACCTTGGCCTGGTCATTCATCAGTTGCACAAAACGCTCTACCGAGCCCCCCACACCTTCGGCCAGCGCTACGGTGGCATCGTTGCCACTTTGCACAATCATGCCTTTGATCAAGTCTTCCACCGGAACTTGCATTTTGGGATCGATGAACATGCGCGAACCTGGCATCTTCCAGGCCCGCTCACTGACAGGAAAAGTTTGCAGTAAGTCAATTTTTTTGCTGCGCAAGGCATCAAACACCAAATACGCCGTCATCAGTTTGGTCAACGAAGCTGGCTCCACCGGTGAATCAATGTCTTTTTCGGCCAGAATTTGGTTGGCCGTGACATCCAACAGCAAATAGGAACGTGCCGCCACTTCAGGCGGCTGGATGGTTTGTGAGGCTGCAGACAAACAAACCGCTGCCATCAGGGTTACAAGTAATTTTTTCATGGAAACGTTGCTTCAGCCCTTGCGGCAGATCAGAAATTGATCGCTATTAAAAAAATAGCTGCTAGCGCTTATCACATAAGCGCATAGCACTAAAACATATGAAAATTAGCGCCCCAAATGCGCAGGCGTAAGCAAACGCTGCACCACCTGGCCGTTTTTCAGGTGAGATTCCACAATTTCATCAATATCGCTGACATCCACATAGCTGTACCAGACCGCCTCGGGATACACCACCACCACCGGGCCAGCCGCACAACGATCCAGGCAACCCGCTTTATTCACCCGCACTTGACCTGGCCCGGCCAGACCGGCGGCTTTGACCCGCGCTTTACAGTGGTCAAAAGCGGCCTGCGCGTCATGCTTGGCGCAACACTCTTCGCCATTGGAGCGTTCATTCAAACAAAAAAAGATGTGCCGCTGGTAATAGCTGGCGGGAGTTGCCACAGGCATGCTGTCAGCGATAGGGGAAGTCATGGATTCATTCATGCCGGGCATTTTAGTTTTTTACCTCTTTACCCCACAGCAAACTCAATACATACACCAGTGCGGCAAAAGGCCACAACCAGCCCAACCATTGGGCCAGGCCATGAAACCGGATGAAGTGGCCTTGTTCCCATGAAAACAAGGTCTGCTCAAAATACGGACTGATCGGGGTCTGATTGATCAAGCTCAGATCCACGCCCAATGCCAGCACAGCCAAAGCCGCACTGGCGCGGCGCGGCACCCCCATCAATGCCGCCGAAACCACCAGCACACACACCAATGCAGCTTTCACTGGTGTGCTCAACCACACCCATGCATATTCAGGACCAAAACTCAGGGCACTGCTCAGCGCCGTGACCATCACCCCCAAAAACAGCACCCACACCAGAAGCCAAACACGCTTGAGTTTGGAACGAATGATGCAAAACCCCAGCAAACAAGGAATCAGCAGCCCCAGGAACACACTCGACCACTCGACGGCGGGTAGCATGGGCTGCAATTCAAGCTCACGCATTGGCAACCACTCTATCAATGGGCTGTTGACCAACAACTCGGCCAATACCACTTCCAACCGCTCCATCACCTGGCCTAAACCGAACGGTACCACCGCCGGGAACAATAAAGCCAGAGGCCACAGAACCAATAACACCAGGCCACCGCGAGCATCTTCTACAAACCATTGAGCTCGAAAACGACTCCAGCGCTGTAACACACCCAGCCGCTCCAGACTCCAGGCACTTCCTGCACCCAGTGCGCCACCCAACACATTCAGCAACAAATCCAGATTGGACGGCACCCTGCCTGGCAAATAGACCTGCAACGTCTCCAGGACCAATGACAACAGCAAAGCGGCCAGCACCGCAAAAGGCAAGGCGTAATGCTCACGCCCAGTACGCAGGGCACTCAAGGCCAGAAAAAATCCCAATGGCATGTAGCCCAACACATTGGCCACCACGTCAAAACCTGTCCAGTATTTGGGCAACGGTGCGGCCAGAAACCACCAAGGCTCAATACCTTGGTCACGCCAAAAGGTAAACGGGTAGAGGCTGGCGTAAACAATCAGACCCAGATAGACCCACGCCAGGGGCCATGCCGAAGTCTTATGCGCCGGCATAGGGCATTGTCAAAAGGGCTTGAGCACCACCAGGCACACGATGATCAACATCAAAATGACCGGAGCCTCGTTGAACCAGCGGTACCAGACATGGCCATGGCGCTGTTCTCCCCGCACAAACCTCTTCAACATCACGCTGCACGCATGGTGGTAACCCATTACCAGCAACACACCCAAAATCTTGGCATGCATCCAACCGTTGCCAGCCCCCCAACCAATGCCATATCCAACCCAAAGCCACACACCCAGAATGACCGCAGGAATGGCGATGATGGTCATGAAGCGCAGCAACTTGCGCGCCATCAAAAGCAAACGATCCCGCTCAGCCACAGAGTCGGTCGGCACCATGGCCAGATTGACAAAAATGCGCGGCAAGTAAAACAAACCAGCAAACCAGCTGGCAACAAAAACAATATGAAGTGATTTGATCCAGAGCATGACGGCAGTTTAAGTGAAGCCTAAAATTTTTGGGCAAAAAAAACCCCAGCACAAGGGCTGGGGTGGTAAGCCTATTTGCTGTCACACATCAAGGCCCCGCTCAGGGAGGAAAAGCGGGGAGCAGTAAACTGCTCGGTGCGTAATTTACCAAAAAAAATTGCTGTTGGCAAACTTTACATAAAAAAATGTCCTTACGATGACAAAACTTTATACGGAAACCACCCAATGACTCACTTTGCTACCTACCCCATGGGCCGCCCGCGCCGTCTGCGCCGCGACACTTTTACCCGTAACCTGGTGCGCGAAAACACCCTGACACCGCATGATTTGATCTATCCGGTGTTTGTAGTGGATGGCACACAACAGCGCCAAGCCGTGTCCTCCATGCCCGGCGTGGAGCGACTCAGCCTGGATTTGCTGCTCCCCGTGGCTGAAGACTGCGTCAAACTGGGCATTCCGGTGATGGCACTTTTTCCGGTGATTGACCAATCACTCAAAACCTACGATGGCCGAGAAGCCCTCAACCCTGAAGGTCTGGTGCCTCGCGTTGTCCAGGCACTCAAAAAAGAATTCCCCGAACTGGGCATCATGTGCGATGTGGCGCTCGACCCCTTCACCAGCCACGGCCAGGACGGTCTGCCAGACCCCCGCCCGGAAGAAGATGGCTACATCATGAACGATGCCACGATTGAGGTACTGGTCAAGCAGGCACTCACCCAAGCCGGAGCCGGGGCCGATATCGTGGCCCCCAGTGACATGATGGACGGCCGCATTGGCGCAATTCGCCACGCGCTGGAAGCCAACCACTTTGTCCACACCCGCATCATGGCCTACAGCGCCAAGTACGCCAGCGCGTTCTATGGCCCGTTCCGCGATGCCGTGGGTTCTTCCAGCAATCTGGGCAAAAGCAACAAAAAGGTCTACCAGATGGATCCAGGCAACAGTGATGAAGCCCTGCGTGAAGTGGCCATGGACATCGCCGAAGGTGCTGACATGGTCATGGTCAAGCCCGGCATGCCGTATCTGGACGTGGTGCGTCGCGTCAAGGATGAATTCAAAGTGCCAACCTTTGCCTACCAAGTGTCAGGCGAATACGCCATGCTCAAAGCCGCCGCACAAAATGGCTGGCTTGACCATGATGCCGTCATGCTGGAAAGCCTGCTGGCCTTCAAGCGTGCCGGAGCCGATGGCATCCTGACCTACTTTGCCCGTGATGCCGCCAGATTACTCCGTAAATAAGAGCTGCCTACGCTTATTTGACAATCTCTAGAGGCTTATTTGTTATAAATTCATAGCGCTGTTCATTCATGCGAGTTATCTCTTTCCAAGCGAGCCAAGTGGGCGAACTGAAGGCTGAGGCACCACCACAGGAGCTCAGCAGCATACAACTGCCAGACCAAGGCTATCTGTGGCTGATGTGCACCCGCGAGGAATTGGCGCAGTTTCACACCCACATTCAAATCACCCTGCAACGCCTGTGCGGTTTGCAAATGGTCGACCTGCACGTGTCGGATTTGCTCAATGTGCAACTGCCCTCACGTTATGACTACACCTCCCAATATGACCTGTTGGTATTTCGTCGTCTCAGCACACGCAGGCCAGACCACACCACCGCAGAGGCCCAAGGCCTGCCGATTGGCCCACGGGGGCGGGGCGGGCCGCCCATTTTGCGGCGCATAGACACCAGCCCGGTCGGTTTTGTGGTGTTTGACCGCATTCTGCTCAGCGTTCACCCTGAGGATGTCAGCTCACGTGACTTTTATGTGCAACGCCTGCTGTCCACCAGTGGCAGAACCACCTCCCTCTTGGCCGAAGAAGGCAATGCCGACAACCGCTCCACAGGGGCTCGTGGCGTGGCCACCGAACCCGCAGACCTGATGCTGCGCATCATCAACCACATGGTCGATAGCTTTCTGACCTTGCGCCGGGAACTCAGCCAGCAGCTTGACCACTGGCAAGCTGAACTGCTGAACCCCAAAACACGATTCAACAACTGGAGTGCATTAATGGATGCGCGACTGGCCCTGCATCAGCTCGATGAAATTTGCGAAGACCAGCGCAGCGCCATGCAAGACTGGCTGGAGGCCTTGAAAACCCAACCCGAGTCCAACAGTTTTCTGGGCCAGCATGCGCGCGACATGCTGCAAGTGCGCAGCCGTGATGTGCTGGAGCACATAGAGCGAGTGGCTCACCATGTCCGTCGGCTTGAACAAAATGCAGAGACCGCAGTACAAATGCACTTCAGCGCCCAAAGCCATCGCGCCAATGAGATCATGCGTACCCTCACCGTGCTCACCGCCATCTTTTTGCCCCTGAACCTGATTGCCGGCATCTTTGGCATGAACTTCGAATTCATCCCCTTGCTGCACCGCTCCAACGGCTTTTGGCTGGCCATGGTGGCCATGGTCATCACGGCTGCCGTGCTGCTGGCCTTCTTCTGGCGCAAGCGTTACCTGGAACGCTCGGTACGTTGATTATTCAACACAAAATCATCCTCTACACCAATTAAATCAAGCATAAGGCGCTATGGATTTCAAACCTCTTGTTACCTTGTTGGCGATTGTCAACCCCCTGGCCATCGTTCCATTTTTCATCCACTACACACAGGACTTCTCGGATGAACAACGGCGGCGAACGATTCTGATTTCATCGTTCAGCGCGTTTATTGTGATTGCCGTGAGCGCACTGATGGGATTGCACATCCTGGAATTTTTTGGCATCTCGCTGGCCAGCTTTCAAGTCGGCGGCGGCATGTTGCTGTTGACCTCGGCGCTGGCCATGCTCAATGCCCAACCCGCCGAAGCCAAGTCCAACGAGGAAGAAATGCACGATGCCGCAGCCCGGGCCAGCATTGCCGTGGTGCCCCTCACCATTCCGCTGCTGACCGGCCCGGCCACCATGTCAACCGTCGTGATTTATGCCGACAAGGCCAAAACTGTTCTTCAATTGACCACGCTTGTGGGCTACGGCGTGGTGGTTGCTTTAGCCACCGCATTGTGCTTTTCACTGGCCCAGCCGATCGCTCGCGGCTTGGGTAAAACCGGCATCAACGTCATGACCCGCTTGATGGGTTTGATTCTGGCGGCGTTGGCGGTAGAGGTGATGTCTGACGGGCTGGTGAAACTATTCCCGGTGCTGGGGAGATAGGTTCTGCCGAAATGATTTGGCGGAAGCGGTGAGATTCGAACTCACGAACGTCGCAAAACGTTGCCGGTTTTCAAGACCGGTGCAATCGACCACTCTGCCACGCTTCCGTTGGTCGTTATTCTAACCTGATGACAGCACCTGATTCGCCTGCATGGCCTTATCATCACGTGATTGAAAAACACCTCCGATTGAGCCGCATCAAAGGAATCCACCATGAACACCCCATTGGCACAAGGTCATCGTCATTTTTCACGTGTCCCTTTTTTGGCACAAGTTTCCTTGCAAACGGCTGGCCAGCGTGTTCATGTGGAGCTGCTCGACATTGCACTCAAAGGAGCCTTGGTGCGCACCGCCAGCCCTTTGAAGCTGAGCTTGAATGAAAAATGCCATCTGGTTTTGCCACTGACTGACGGTGGTGAAAGCATCGAAATGGGCGGCAAAATCGCCCACCTGGAAGGGTGCAACATCGGCATCGCCTGCGACGGTATTGACTTGCAAAGCTTGACTCAATTGCGCCGCCTGCTGGAACTCAACACCGGAGATGCCGAACTGATGGATCGCGAACTGAAGCAGTTGTTTGTGAAACCTGCGGCATAAAAATCGCCAGGCCTCTGAGCACATCAACTCACATTGCACTCCCGTCGCAGCAAGGCCAACGCATCGCTGAGCTTGTGGTCATGGTCACTGAGCAAAGTGCTTTGTGACTCGATCACAAAATCATTCCACAGCGCCACAAAATCGTCCAGATGCGGTTCTGGCGCATGCGCCTGAAGATAATCCATAGCCAGACCGGGAGTGAATCCGTGTTTGCGAATTTTGCGCACCAGCGTAGCCGCTGATTTCTCTGACAGCAGCGTCTTGGGCGCACTGCCTGCAGCCACACACAGGCACAAGGTGAGCACTGTGCCATCGTCACTGTGGCCCTGGGTGAGTTTGTTCCATGCAGCGGAACGGTTTTGGTCATGCTGGTTAACCTCGCTCAAGGCATCTTCCAGCCAGAAATAACGCCCCATGAATGCCGGTGTGTGGTCAAACAGCTTGCGCGGGGCCAAACGCACATCCAGCAACTTGGGCCAATCCGCCAGCATGGACTGGCGCACGGACTCCACCACCGGCAGATACTCTTCGGGTAAATCTTTCGGACATTTCAGCAAATCGGCAGCAGGCTGTTTCAAGCGTAGCGCAGCGATCAATTTTTCAAAAGACACCCAGTCCGGCATTTCCTTGCGGCGTGTCATACCCAGCAGCAGCGCGGTGCGAATCACGGCTTCGGCATCGGGCTCAGCATCCTGAAGCTCGTCGGCCGACAAGCCATACTGATCAGCCAGCCAAAGCGCCACCTCAACCGCTTGTACCGCATGCTGGCGGGCGGCATACTCGGCCTGGTATTCGGCATAACTGGCCAGCGACCAGCGCGCCAATTGGGGAATGTGCCGATCCGAAAAGCCCCCGCGCTCGTTCATGCCAAAGTGGGTGTTTTGCGGCATCACGATCAGCGCCTTCAGCAGGTCTGAGCCCGCTTTGGAGCGCGACAGCAAGGAGTTGTCACGCAGCAACTCAGCGGCCAGGTGCAGATTACCGCCACTGGCATCCTGCAAATGCAGGCTGATCAGATTCACGATGCGGTCACGGGCTTTTTCAAGCTCCGGGCGCAAGTATTCGCTGCCGAAATAGCGGGCAATTTGCACCATGCCTTTGGGGGCTTCCTGCGCCATGGCTTCGCGCTTGGCCGCATCTATCAGGCCGTGCTGCTGGCCATAGATCAGGGCTTTTTCAAAAAAGGGACGGCCATCAAACAGCGAGACCACATGGACAGGTGCGGAAGAAGTCATGCGAAACAGGGTGAAGGTACTTGGGGGTCAGATGGCCGACTCTTCGTCGGGGTCAAGCGCTGCGGGCGTGGCTTTGCCACGATCCGTGTCACCCGTTTCCACCTTGCCATCGTCTTCAAACAGGTCTTCTTCATCCAGGCCCAGCTCAAAGGCACGCGCCTTGGCACGCAGCACCAGCAGCATCTCAATGAACAGATCCACACACTCGTAACGCAGCAGCCAGGCCAGTTGCATCCAGTCGGCATCGGCCACCTCGTCTTCATCAAGCTTGGGTTTGGCGTAGGCATTGGCCCGCAAATCATCTTCCGACAACATGTCGCCATCATCTTCCACAGTGTCAAAAGTGCCGGTGCGGGCAAAGGCTTCGATGCGGCTCCACTTTTCTTCAAAATAGTCGGCCAGCGCCTCCGCACCGCCTTCCAGATCGCCAATAGCAGTTAAAAAATCCACCGGCTTGCCGCCGTCGCGAAAAATCACCGAATTCATCATGCCGCGCAAATGCGAACGGGTCAGGTCGCGGTATTGCTTTTCAATCACCACGGCACGGGCAAATTGCTCTGGTGTCAGCATGGCATTGATGATGGTCTCACGCGAGCCATCGTATTCACGGATCACCGCCAGCACATCCTTGGGGGGCAATTGCTCCAGCACCTCCATCAACGCCCCGTCACCTTCCCGGTCGGCCAGTTCAACCAGCGCATGTTCTGCGCCCACGATATCGCCCGCTGCGATCAGGGACTGGGTTTTTTCAATCAAGGCCAAATGGTGCATGAATCTTTCCTGTGTGCTGGATGAGGTGTTGAGGACGATGATTGAAGTGCTTATTCCTTGCGATCAAAACCCTGGTCTTCAAGCCATTGGGCACTGGCTTCTTCGTGGTCATGATCCTGTTCATGTTCGCCATCCTTGTCAAAGTCAAACTCATGCCCACGCCGCTTCGCGCCTGAAGAGCTGTCCTCGGTGTGCTCATCATGCGCCGCGTCTTCATGGTGGTGGGTTGAAGGACGTTGAAACAGGTACTCCAGCGCAGCGGCCACGGTCATGAACCAGTCGCCCTGAGGCTCCTGCAAAAAGCCGTCGGCAAGTTCCTGTGCCCAAGGGGTCAGCTGCACCGCCTCGGCCAGACTGTGCCATTCGGGGAACTCATCGGATTCGAGCGTCAGCACATGCTCCATCACCGCCGGCAACTCGAAATGAAAGCCGCCATGAAACACCACGGCCACCATTTCCGGGCTCAGCTCCATCATTTGTCGCAAAAACGCCACCTGGCCGCGCTTTTCGAGCAAGCGCTTGCGCAACACGTTGCGGCCTTCGGAGTCAAAAGTGAGGTCGTCAATCTCGGCCTGGTACGACGCACGCAAGGCGCGGAAAAATGCAGACATGCTCATGGTGTTCTCTTGTGTAAAGTTGCCATTCAGGCAATGCGGTTGAAATAGTCCAGCCAGATGCTGCGGGCGGTGTCGATCGGGTTATCGAGCAAGTTGCGCTGGCGGTTGTCGTCATACGCCTTGCGCTGGGTCGCATCTGACAGCACATCATAGGCTTCCTGTGCGGCCCTGAAACGGGCCGCCGCCTCTGGCGCACTGTTGCGGTCAGGGTGATGAATCGAGGCCTGTTGGCGAAACGCTTTTTTGATGTCCGCCAGCGTGGCTGAACTGCGCAAACCCAGAGCAGCGTAATGATCTTTCATGCAACTCACATTCAATGGAAAAAAGACGTGGCAGCAACTCCGCCAAGCGCGAATTATCGGTGAAGCCCAAGGCTGCCGGTCATTCTGCCAAGCCATCCCCTTACCCCATGTGAGCTGAACTTTGAAAAAGCAAAGCCTTTTCAAATCAGGGTTTCATTCCTAGAATGTCCATCACCTGGGGGCATAGCTCAGTTGGGAGAGCGATTGGTTCGCAATCAATAGGTCGGCGGTTCGATCCCGCCTGTCTCCACCATCATGCAAATGGCATCCATGGCAAGCAGCACAAGCGCAACAAGCTATCAAAAATAGAGTAAATCAACCCTGAAACCAGGGTTGACCAGAATCTGCAGCACGCCTGTGCCGCCGCTCAGGCATCCACGTCAAACAGCGCTCGCCCGCGCTTGCTGACGCTGCGGGCAATCACCGTGCGGTGAATCTCGGAGGTGCCATCGAAGATGCGGTAAATGCGTGCGTCGCGGTAATAGCGCTCAATCGGCAGCTCCTTGCAAAAACCCATGCCGCCAAACACCTGCACCGCCCGGTCGGTGACCCGGCCCAGGGTTTCAGCAGCCTGCACTTTCACCATGGCAATGACATCCCGCGCGTCCAGACCTTGGTCAATCATCCAGGCGGCGTGCCAGACCATTAGGCGGGCCGAGTTGATCTCGATCACGCTGTCGGCCAGCATCTGCTGCACCAGCTGGAATTCGGCAATCGACTTGCCAAACTGCTTGCGTTGCCCGGCGTACTCCACCATCAGGTTCAGCACATGGCTGGCCTTGCCGACGGCGCGTGCACCCACCTGCGCCAGCCGGACCCGGCCCAGCACGGCCAGCGCCTGGCTCAAACCCTTGCCCTCGTCGCCCAGCAGCGCCAAAGGCTCCAGCGGCACGTTGTCAAACCACAGCTCGGAGTGGCTGGTTCCGCGCAGGCCCATCATCTTCTGGTCTTTGCCCAGGGTGAAGCCGGGCAAGCCCTTGTCCACCAGAAACAGCGAGATTTCCTTCTTCACACCGTCGCCGCCAGTCAGCGCCGAGACCACAAAAAAGTCAGACACCTCACCGTCACTGATGAAGTGTTTGCTGCCATTCAAGCGCCAGCTGCCGTCGGCCTGTTTCACCGCACGGGTGCTGATACCGCCCGCATCAGAACCCGCACCAGGTTCGGTGATGGCAATCGAGCAGACCCGCTCACCGCGCACGGTAGGGGTCAACCAGCGCTCCACCTGCTCGCCCTGGCAAGCCAGCAAGACCTCATACACATTGCCAAAAGCGCGGCGGATCAGGATGTCGGTGGTGTGGCCAAACTGCTCTTCCATCAGCATGGTGTCCAGCGCACTCAGGCCCATGCCGCCAAATTGCTCGGGCATGTTCATGCCGTACAGGCCCAGCGCCTTGGATTTTTCGTGGATGGCTTTGGCTTTTTCAGGCGCCAGGTAGCCTTGTTCTTCCACCTCGTCTTCCAGCGGGTGTAATTCTTCGGCAATAAAACGACGCACGGTGGCGATCATCATCTTTTGTTCATCAGAGAGAGAGAAGTCCATGGGGTATGAATCTTAAAAAATTTTTGATAAAAAACAGCCTCTAGCGCCCATCAAATATGCGCAAGCCGCTATGAATATTGATAGTTGCGGCACACCCGCATCCAGCGCACTCAGGCGCTGGAGCACCAGGTGGCACCGAAGAAGTGCTGCAGAAAAATGTCGGAGTAAATGCGTGTCAGCATGGTGGAGTCGGCCTGTGCCTCAATCCTGGGGCCCCGCGGCGGCGGCCTGGCAAGCCCGCAACGCCGCCAGGTCGCTGCGGGCCAAGGTGGCCGCTTGCTGCATCAGCCCGGTAGAAAACCGCGCCTTGGCATCGGCAGCGCTGACACTGGCGCGAGCAGCATCCAGGTTACTGCGCATGCGCGCCATATCGGCCTGCAGGCCGGTGGTCAATTGGGCCACGGCCTGGCTGATGCCGTGGCTGGCGGTGAGCAAGGCGGGCCATTGCGTCAGCCGAGTTTGCCAGCTCCCCGGTGTGGGGCTGTTGTCTTGCGACAGGGTGGCCAGCAGGGTCGCCACTTGTTGTGGCACACGTTGCGCCGCGCTTTGCGCCACCCCGCACAGCATGGCCGCAGGCATGGGGAATACCGGTTTGAGCCCGGCAGCCAGGGTTGGGGCAGAGGCCGACGGGGTGAGTTCAGAGATGTCCAACTGCAGCAGCGGGCTCATGTCTGCCACCAGCTTGCCCAAACTGCCCACCAGCAAACCCAACTCGCAAGCCAGTGCCATGCTGTCCAGGCTGCCTGGGTGGGCGGCGCTGGGGGGCAGAAGCTGCAAGTCAGCGGCCATCAAAGCCATCACCAACGGGGCTTTACCCTGCATGTCCAGCAGACTGGGCAAGTCACGACCCAGATCCAGCCGCTGCGTGCGGCTGGCCGATGACAAGCGGCGCTGGCATTGCACCAGCGGCGCGGCCCATTGGCAGCAAACCAGGCCAAAGCTGGTGATGCCGCAGTGCGGTGCCGACTGGCGGTGCAGCATGGCGGTGTCGGCATGGGGGCCCGCCATCGCCAGCAGGGCCTCGGTGGTACGCCCGAGTTCAAGCTCAATGCACTTGAGCATGTCGCGCATCACCAGGATCAAGGCGGTATTCACCAGATCATGGTCGCTGCAACCCAGATGCACATAACTGGCCGCCTGGGGGTTGAACAACGCCACGGTTTCGCGCAAGCTGGCCACCAGCGGTGTGGCCAGACAGCGGGTGCGGGCGCTTTCACGCACCAGCTTGGGCACATCAAACAGCTCCACCTTGCAAGTGCCGATGATCGACTGGGCCGCCTCCTGGGGAATCAAGGCCGCACTGGCCTGGGCGCGGGCCAGCGCTGCTTCAATGCGCAGCATGCAGTCCACCACGTGCAGGTCACCGAGGGTTTCACTGGCCTCGGGGGTGAACAAAAAACTCTCGAACAAACCGCCCATGGTGGCAAGCCTAGTGGCCGCCAGAACGGCGCAGACGAAGCTGGTTGGGCAGCGGCACCGATCGCTGCAGCACGTCCCGCCCGACCCACACGGCGGCACGTTGGGCGCGCTCTGCAAGCTGCGGCGCGGGCAGCAGGGCCTGGTCGCTGTTGGCGGCAGCCAGGCTGTAGTTGCCCCGGTAACCCAGCGCATGCAAGGCATTGATGCTGGCGGCCAACAGTTCGCTTTGGCTGCCTTCGCCCGGAAACACGCGCCAGCGGCTATCGGCCACTTCCAGCGTGTCTGCCAGCCGCACCAAAAACAGCCGGTCGGGGTCTAGCATGTCCAGGTCTTCCAGCAGCTCGGCCCTGTCTGTCGCGGCCAGCAGCACCTCAAAGCTGTCCAGGCACAGGCCCAGGTTGGGCATGTCGGCCTCACATACCAGATCCCAGGCTTGCAAGTAGTTTTTCACCGCCGCCCCCTGTGCCTGGCCCTGGTAAGCCAGCTTGATGTTCAGCGGAATCGCCAGCATGGCCAACTGGCGCAGCTGGGTGGCGATGTGTTGCGGGTCACCGTCCAGCATGGAGGAGGGCAGCACCAGCAAGTGGCAATTCAGCGCCTGGCACAGGCTGAGCACGGTTTTGGCCACGTCCAGCTTGTAGGCATGTGCCGGGCCGTGAAGCCCCTCAAAATTGAGTGCGGCATGAAAGCCGCAGACCTGCAAGCCGCTGGCTCGCACGGCAGCAATGGCCGCATCCACCCCCTCGGGGTGATGCACCAGATCGGCTGGGCACAGGGTGATCTGGGCAAACCCGGCGGCCTGCGCAGCGCTGAGCTTGCTTGGCAGGGAGCCCGCCAGGGAACTGCTCTCCAGGGCAAAGTCAAAGATATTGGCGCTGTTCATGGCTCAGGCACGCTGGTCGTGAACAATTTCAAAGCTCACGCTGCCCAGCCAGGTTTTGCTCAAGGCACCGCGTTCGCTGGTCTGCACCCCTTGGGAGGCGACAAACTCCACCCCTTGCTGGCTCAACTGCGCCACGCTGGCCAGCACGTCGGCACAGCCCAGGCCAATGCGGTGCAGGCCTTCGTCGTCTTCCACGTCCAGCACCCCGGCTTCGGGTTCGATCAGCTGGATGTAAAAGCGTGACTCGGGCGGACACGGGCTGCGCAGAATGCGGCCTTTGGGCAGGATGCCAAAACGCTGCTCTGCGGGCAACTCGACAAAACCAAACAGCTCGCGGTAGAACTCGGTCCAGTCTTCGGTGCGCTCATTACCGATGTACTGCACCACGCCAAAAAAGTGCAGGCCGGCGGTGGCGGGTGGATGCTGGTCAACACCCGGAATGGGAGTGAAATCCACGTCGTAAATCGAGAACTGTTTGTGCCGGTCAACAAAATAAATCCGGCTGGTACCGACCCCATGAATGGCCGGAATGTTGAGCTCCATCACCTCCACCTGGGTCGGCACACCCCAGGCGCCCAGGTCGAGCGCACGCCGGTAGGCCGAAGCCGCATCCCGCACCCGCACCGCCATGGCGGCAATACAGGGCTGGTCACTCAAGGGCGCGCCCTTGGCATGGGCGTTGACGATGATGTTCAGCCCGCCCTGGCGGTACAGCAGCACCTCACGCGAACGGTGCCGCGCCACCGGCTTGAAACCCATTGCTTCAAGCACCTGGCCCAAAGCCTGGGGTTTAGCGGTGGCGTATTCAATGAACTCGATGCCTTCAAGGCCCAGCGGATTGGCCCCTTCAACAATGGCTTCGCGGTCTGTTCTGGGTGGGGTCAGGTGGGTAGCCGTCATGGTGTGGTCCTTCAGGAATGATTCCGAGCCATTATGCCGATGCGCACACCGGGGATGCCGCCGCCGTGGTATGGGCTCCGCCCAAAAACAAACGTTCGATGTGCGGGTCGGCCAGCAACTCAGAGGCCGGCTTTTGCAGCACCAGGCGGCCCGACTCCAGGGCAATGGCTTCATCTGAAATCTTCAGCGCACTCTTGACGTTTTGCTCCACCATCAGCACCGTGGTGCCTTGATCGGCCAGCTTGCGCAGCAACTTGAACACGTCGGCCACCACCATGGGCGACAGGCCAATCGACGGTTCGTCAATCAAAATCACCTTGGGGCGCAGCAGCAGGGCACGACCAATTTCCAGCTGCTTTTGCTCGCCCCCCGACAGGGCCGAGGCGGGCGAGTTCATGCGCTCTTTGACCCGCGGGAAAAACTCCAGCACCTCGGGAATACGCTCATGGGTGGTTTTCATGCCCAGCGTGATGCCGCCGAGCTCCAGGTTTTCAAACACCGTGAGCTGGCCAAACAGGTTGCGCCCCTGGGGCACAAAAGCAATGCCCAACGCCAGCAGCGCCTTCTGGCTGATGCCGTTGACCACCTGGCCATCCAGCGTGATCTGGCCCTGGCGCGGTTTGAGCAAGCCAAACAGGGTTTTCAGCACCGTCGATTTGCCCGCACCATTGGGGCCGAGCAGCAAGGTGATGGTGCCGCGTTTGGCCTTGAACGACAGCTTGTTGAGGATCATGAAATCCTTGTAACCCGCCACCACGTCGTTGAATTCAATACAGGTGTCTTGCGCCATGATCAGTTCCCCAGGTAGGCGTCAAGCACCTGCTTGTTGCCACGAATTTCATCGGGTGTGCCAATCGCCATCACTTTGCCCTCAACCATCACCATGATGCGGTGGCACAAGTCCATGACAAAGTCCATGTTGTGCTCAATCACCACAAACGAGCTGTGTTTGCCAATCTTCGGGTTGCGGTTGAGTTCTTTCAGCAGCGTGCTGATGCCGCCCACCAGGCTCGGGTTGACACCGGCGCAGGGCTCGTCCAGTAGCACCAGGTCGGGCTCACTCATGAAGGCCATGGCAATGTCCACCAGTTTCTGCTGGCCGTAGCTCAGCTCCCCGGCCTTTTTGTGGGCCACATGGCGAATGTGAAACTGGTCAATCAGCGCATCGGCGCGGGCCCCCAGCCCGGAGTCGCTCGGGGCAAACATGCGGCTGAACAGGGAGCCCTGGTGCTCTTGGGCGGCCACGATCAGGTTGTCACGCACCGTCATCTTGCCAAACACTTGCAGGGTCTGGAAGGTGCGGCCAACACCGCGGCGGTTCAGCTCCAGCGGGCCGCATGAGGTGACATCTTCGCCATTGAGCTCAATCTTGCCCTGGTTGGGCGTGATCTGGCCCAGCATAGAGTTGAAAAGCGTGGTTTTGCCCGAGCCGTTTGGCCCAATCACGCCAAAGATTTCACCGGCTTGCACCTGGAAGCTGACCCCGCCAACGGCCTGAATCGCTCCGTAGGACTTTGTCAGCCCGGTGACTTTCAGCACCGGCTGGCCCGCAGCACGCTCATGAGGATGCGCCTGGCTCATGCATTTGCTCCTTTATTTGCAGCTGCTTGCGCTGATGCAGTGCGCTCTGCAGATGCTTTTTGTGCTAATTTTCGGGCCTTGATGCGGTCTGGAATGCTGAGCAGGCCATCGGGCAGCCAGATCATCAGCAACACCACCGCGCTGCCAAACACAAACAAATACCAGGCCTGGGCAAAGCGCAGCCACTCGGGCAGCAGCACGCCCACCGCCGCGCCCAGCACCGGGCCAAAAAAGTAGCCCGCACCACCGACCACCACCATCAGGTACATCATGATCGAGGCCCCGACGGTGAAGGGGGCCGGTTCGATGAACTCCACCAGCGAGGCAAACAGCGCACCCGCCACACCGGCATAGGCCGCGCCAATGGCAAAGCTCAGCAGCGTGTAGCGGCGAATGTCCACGCCCAGGCTCTCGGCCCGGATCGGGTTGTCGCGCAGCGCGGTGAAGGCCTTGCCCCAGGGGCTGCGCAGCAAACCCCACAGCGCAGCCGCCATCAACGCTGCCACGCCCAGGGTGAAGTAGTAGTAGGCCAGGTTGCTCGAAAGACTCAAGCCGAACAGCTCCGGGCGGGCAATGTTGTTGATGCCAAAGGTGCCGCCGGTGAGCCACTCTTCATTGCGCATCACCAGCCAGACGGCGGTGTTGAAGCCCAAGGTGGCAAAAGCCAGGTAAATGGTCTGCACCCGCAGCGCCGGGAAACCCAGCGCAATGCCGATGAAGAAACACAAGCCTGCGGCCAGCGGCAAACCGAGCCAGAAGCTCAAGCCAGCTTTCATCACAATCGCCACGGTGTAGGCCCCGATGCCAAAGAAGGCGGCGTGCCCGAGCGACTTTTGCCCTGCATAACCCAGGGTCAGGTTCAGCCCCATGGTGGCAATGATGAAAATCAGCCAGTAGGTCAGCAGGTAAATCCCGTAATTTTTAAGAAATTGCGGTGCAGCCAGCATCAACAATGCGCAAGCAGCTATCGAAACAATAGTGATTCTTTTCATACCTTGCGCTCCTCTTTCTTGCCCAGCAAGCCTTGCGGTTTGAACAGAATCACCACCATGAAGATCACCAGGGCCACCGCGTCCTTGTAGGCGGGAGAGATGTAGGCGGCCGCCAGGTTTTCACACACGCCGACAATCAAACCGCCCAGGAGCGCACCGCGTGAGTTGTTGAAGCCGCCGATGATGGCAGCAAAAAAGGCCTTGTTGCCGAGGGATTCACCCATGTCAAATTTGGCCAGGTAAGTGGGCGTGACCAGCAAGGCTGCCGCCACCGCCAGCACGGCATTGATGGCAAAGGCATAAAAAACCATGCGTGGCACGTTGATGCCCAGCACGGCGGCACTTTCGGTGTTTTGTGCCACCGCCTGCATGGCGCGACCGGTCACGGTTTTCGTCATGAAAGCCTGGGTGGCCAACACCAGTACCAGGGCCAGCGCAAAGGTGCCCAGATCGGCCAGGGTGATGGTGACCCCGGCCAGGTTGTAGAGCTGGTCGGGAAACAGGCTGGGAAAGGCATGTGCTTCTGCACTGTAGCCAGCCCGCACGCCGTTGCGCATGGCAATCGCCAGGCCGATGGTGGCCACCACGATCGGCATCATGCCGAATTTGAAGAGCGGGTCAACCACCCCCCGTTTGAAGACCCAGCCCAGCACCGCCACCGCCAGCACCACGGTGAGGGCAAAGCTGGCCGACAGCGGCAGGCCAAAGGCCATGAAGCCCATCATCATGAAGGCAGGCAACATGACAAATTCGCCTTGCGCAAAGTTGATGGTGCCGCTGGCCTGCCACAGCAGGGTGAAGCCCAGCGCCGCCAGCCCGTAAATGGCCCCGGTGGCCAGACCACTGAAGAAAAGTTGTAAAAAATCGGTCATGATCTGGCCCGGTGTCGACGCGGCTTACTTGGCACCCAAGGCGGGAACGGTAGCGGTGACCACTTGTTTGCCACCCTTGACTTCAACCATGAAGCTTTCGCGATCCAGGTCGCCGTTTTTGTCAAAGCTCACATCCATCAGCACGCCTGGCACTTGCGCGGCAGACACTTTCAGGCTGTGCATGGCCTCTGCCACGGCCTTGCGGTCGAGCTTGCCCACCTTTTCAATCGCGGTTTTCAGGATGTACATGCCGGAATACCCTTTGATGCCGTTGTGGTCAGAGATGTAGTTGTATTCCTTCTCGAACTTGGCGCGGTAGGCCCGCACGGTCGGAATCGGCGCATCCACCGTCACCCCGACGTGGGCAATCGCACCGTTGGCGGCATCCCCTGCGAGTTCAATCACTTTCTGGTTGGTTAGCGTGGTTTCACCAATCACCGGTTTGCTCCAGCCTTGTTTGCGCAACTCGCGCAACAGGCGGGCCGATTCCTCTTCGTTGGTGTAGGCAAAAATGCCGTCGGCATTACTTTGCTTGGCTTTCAGCACGGCAGATGAAAAGTCCACCTGGCCGGAGTCGGTCGACACTTCGGCCACCACCTTGGTGGCCGAGTTGCCCAGCGCCTTCTTGATGGCATCCAGGCCGCCCTTGCCAAAGTCATTGTTCACATAGATCACGGCCAGGGTTTTCAGTTTGGCCTGGTCGGTGATGTAGCGTGCCACCTTGGGCATGGCCGCCGATTGGGTGAAGCTGGTGCGGAAGATGTAGGGGTTGCCTTGCAGGGTGATGCTGGCGGCCTCGCCACCGGTGAAGTTGGGGATTTCAGCCTTTTTGCTCTCGGCCATGCTGACCATGATGGAGCCGGAGAACACCGGGCCAAAAATGGCAAACACACCGTCATCCACCGCCTTCTGGGTTTGCCCCTTGGCGACACCGGGGTTGGTCTGGGTGTCATAGGTGGTGGTGACAATTTTCTTGCCCAGAATGCCGCCAGAAGCGTTGATTTCTTTCACCGCCAGCTCCACACCGTTTTTGAAGGTGGTGCCCACCGACGCGCCAGCGCCCGAGAGCTCCACAATGTTGGCGATTTTGATGGTTTCCTGGCCAAATGAGGCTCCAGCGCTTACCAATAAAGCGCAAGCAGCTATGAGTTTGAGAGCTAGCCGTATCCTGGCGCAATGCCGCCGCAATGTCGGTGAAACCCAAAAAATCCATGTACAGATGGGCTTGCTGGATCAGCATCTCAAACCCCGGCTCGGCGCGAAGACCTCGCTGGCGCACAGCACGAATCACAGGCGTGGGGTAGTTTTTCATCACGATATCCACCAGCGTGGCATGTGGGGCCAGGCGGGTCACGTCGCAGGGCAAGGGGTCATTGGCATGGAGCCCCAGGGGCGAGGCATTAATCACCAGGTCAAAACCCGTGGGGTCGTTGCTGTCTGTGGCATTGACCCGTGCTGTGTGGCTGACCGACAAACGCTGCGCCAGCTCGGATGCTTTGCCGGGGGCGGGATCAAACAGCGTCACCTGCGCAGCAGGCCCACCAGAGCCTGGCTGCACCAGCGAGGCCCCAATGGCTGCGGCGGCGCCACCCGCACCCATGATCAACACCTTTTGGCCTGCCCATGCGATGTGGAAGTAGGCCAGCGAATTCACCAGCCCTTCGCCATCAAACAAGTCCCCTTCCAGCGTGCCATCGGCATTTCGCCGGATGGCATTGACCGCGCCGGCCAGCCGGGCCAGATCACTGCAGCGATCCAACACCTCCATTACCGGCACTTTGTGCGGAATGGTGACCCACAAGCCCTTGATGTTTTTGGCCAGGAAAACCGCTTTCACAAAGCTGTGCAGGTTTTCTGGAGCCACCTGCACCGGCACCAACACGGCATCATGGCCAAATTGGGCAAACAGCGGGTTGAAAGTCTCCGGGGCCAGCACCTGCTCAATCGGATCACCCAAAATCAGATAGACATCGGTGCTGCCATGAACTGGCGGCATAAAAGCCCCGTGGAGATGAGAATTGTTGCGTTGATCGTTCATAATTGTGTTTCTGGATGAACTTTAGCCAGTTGCCTGCGTTTTAAAAAGTAAATTCTTTGACATTTGAGCGATTAGTGAATTCAAATATCCGATAAACGCACGCATTACGGGTAACTACTTAAGCCTGGTTGCCATTGTTTCGAAGGAGTGACACCTATGCCCGGTCTTGCTGTTTTGCCCAAAGTTGCGCCCGCTGCCACGCTGGACAAGCGCGACTGGATTGCCGGGCTTGAAAAAGGCCTGTCGATCATCGAAGCGTTTGACGATGCCAACCCGCGCATGACCGCCAGCCAGGCCAGCGTGCGCTGCGGCATGACGCGCACGGCGGCCCGGCGCTACCTGCTCACCTTGAGCTACCTGGGCTATGTGGCCACCGATGGCAAGTTGTTCTGGCTCACTCCGCGGGTGTTGCGTCTGGGTCAGTCCTACCTGGAATCGGCCCGGCTACCGCGCATCGTGCAGCCGTTTTTGCAGCGTGTCACCTCTGGCACGCAAGAGATTGCCTATGTGAGTGTGATGGATGGTGACGACGTGGTGTACATCGCCCGCAATGGCTCCAACCGCAACATGAACACCGGCGTGGTATTGGGCTCACGCGTCCAGGCGCAGGTCACGGCCGCAGGCATGCTGATGCTGTCGATGCGGGAGCCCGAATGGCTCGAAAACTGGCTGGTAAACCATGAGCTCAAGGCCTATACCAGCCACAGCATCAACAACAAGGATCGCCTGCGCATTGAACTGGCGCGCATCCGCCAGCGCGGCTGGGCGATCTCGGAGCAGCAGCTGGAAATAGGCTACCGAGGGGTTGCCGTGCCGCTGATCGATCACCGTGGCGACCTGGTGGGGGCACTCAACGTGACCATGCCGATGGGCCATGAAAGCAGTGAAGATGCGGTGTCACGTGTGCTGCCGGTGCTGCTGGAAACCGCACGAGCCATGCGTAATCTGATATGACTTTGGGTGCAAGTGGTGCACTGCCGATGTATCCGCGCTGCGCGGTGTGGCCCACTCCCACCACGCAATCAACAACAGAATAAAACCAAACGCGATCCACAGCGTGAGACGTGACTTTTTCCGAAATGAACGGTTGGTGGGCTTGACCATACGGCATTGCCGAAAACAATCAAAAACCATCCGCCATGAGACGACTCATCCCTGGCGGCGCTGTTCGCGCAGCATAAACAAATAAAGCCCCTCCACCTTGTCACGTGCCCAGGGGGTTTTGCGCAAAAACTTCAGGCTTGAGGTGATGCTGGGGTCGTGCGTGAAACAGCGCACAGCGATGCGCTCGCCCAAACCAGGCCAACCATAATGCGCCACCAAGGCCGTCAAAATGGCCTCCAGCGTCATGCCGTGCAAAGGATTACGCGGCTGTGCGGGTATGGCATCTGATGGTGAGTGGGGTGTCATGCCCTCATTTTGGCAGAAAGATCGCGGCTCAACTGTTACAAAGTTTTACAAATTACTATCATTTATATAGCTACCAACACCCATTTGGCAAGTATCTCAATTCAAAAAAACCTATAAAATCCTGGGCCAGCGTGGGGCATTTGCCAGAATGGCAAGTCTGTCCATTTAGCCGTTCATGCTCCCAGGAGTTCTCTTTGCCAACACAGTGCCATAGCAGCCCACCGCCCTCAGGAGATCAATGTGGCCTTGCCTGAAGACGATCTGTCGACTTCTCAGGCGCTAGTGATTGACCCCAACCCCACCTCGCGCTCGATTCTGGTGTCGCAGTTGCGTGACTTTGGCATGGGCAATGTGGTGCAAACTGCCCGACTGGTGGATGCCAGGCGTCAACTGGAGTACCGCAAGTTTGATGTTGTGCTGTGTGAATTGCACTTTCCGCTAGAGTCCATGACCGGGCAAGATTTGCTGGACGATTTGCGGCGCAACCAGCTGCTGCCGTTTTCTACTGTGTTCATCATGGTCACGGGCGAAGCCACCTATGCCAAGGTGGCCGAAGCTGCCGAATCAGCACTGGATGGTTACCTGCTCAAACCGCATCGTGCCACCCAGCTCGGTGAACGGTTGCGCCAGGCCCGCATACGCAAGCTGTCTTTGCAAGAAATATTTACCGCCATTGAGGCCGATGATTTTGAAACTGCAGCCAAGCTGTGCCTGCACCGTTTTGAAGTCAAAGGCAAGTTTTGGCTGTATGCCGCACGTGTGGGGGCCGAACTGTTACTGCGTACCGGCCAATATGACCAAGCTCAAAAACTCTACCAAGCCGTGGTTGATGCCAAAACCCTGCCTTGGGCCAAGCTGGGCGTGGCCCGCTCTTTGCTGGACGAAGGCCAAACTGCCAAAGCTGTCAGCACACTGGAAAACCTGATTTGCGAAGATCCCAACTACGTCGATGCTTACGACGTGATGGGGCGTGCCCAATTTGAACAAGGCAAATTTGATGCCGCACTGGCCACCTATCAGATGGCCAGCACACTGACACCCTCCTCCATTTCCAGAATGCAAAATCTGGGGCTGATGAGCTATTACTCTGGACACCGGGTCGAAGCCGAAAAAATTCTGGATCGCACCACCCGCCTCGGACTGGACTCGAAAATGTTCGACTGCCAAACTCTGGTGTTGCTGGCATTTATTCGAATGGAAATCAAAGACCGAAAAGGTCTGCAGCGCTGCCGTGATGACTTTTTGCGCCTGATTGAGCGCAACCCAGACAGTGCACGCCATCAGCGTCTGTATGCCGTGGTAGCCGCGCTGCAATTGATTGAACAAAGCCAATACGCACAAGTGTTGCAGGTGGTGCGCGAACTCTGCAGCCACGTCAAAGACCCTGAGTTTGATTTTGAATCAGCCTCCAACCTTCTGGCCCTGCTGGCACAAATGGCGGACAAAGCCATCCAGCTCGATGAAGTGGATGCAGTGGTGGATGTCTTGAGCCTGCGTTTTGCTGGCACCCGGGCTTTGTCCGAATTGTTGGCCGGCTCGGCTGCGGTGTATCCACCCTACCCCGAGCGCATACGCAGCGCACACAACCAGATTCTGAAACTGGCTGAAAACGCGATGAGCATGAGTATGAAGGGGGATCCCAAAGGGGCGGTGCAAACCCTGCTGAAACACGGCAGCAATACCTTGAGCGGGAAATTGATCGAAACCGCCTACTTGGTGTTGCATCGCTATGCCGAGAAAATCGTCGATGCCCATGAACTGACAGAACAGGTGCACGACTTGCGCAAGCGCTACAGCACCCACATTACCCGAGCCAACCTGGGTGAGCAAAAACGCCAAGCGGGAGGGCTGACGTTGCGCACCAGCAGCAAAAACACCAAAGTAGCTGCTGCCAACACGTAATTTCCAACTTATCCGAGTCGCTCTGGTCCAGCCCGGATTCAGCCCCACAAATCCAGCGGCGGGTCAGTCACCACAGCACGCAAAATATCGGAACGGGACACAAAACCAGTGACCGAGCCCTGCTCGTCAACCACCGGCAAACCAGGCAAACCCATGTCAAGCAGCACCCTGGAAACTCGGCGCAAATCAGCTTCCGGCCCGACACTGGGAACAGGTGTCAACATGATATTTTTCACCGACTGATGCAACAAAGTCGGCCACGCCAGCGCTTGCGGCTCTGGGGTATGCAAACGCATGGGTTTGAGCAAATCTGCCCGGCTCAACAACCCCACCAAATGGCCTGCGGCATCCACCACAGGGACTTGCCCAACAGCTTTTTCAGTCAGCAGTTGCCAACCGTCCAGCACACGCGACGAGTCGGGCAGGGTAATCACCTTGCGACTCATCACATCGTCCACCGTCGAGAGTTGTCGACGCGAAGGGGTTGTTTTTTGCGTCTGGGTATAAGCGGCAACAGGTGAAAGATGAGTCGGCTCGTCCTTGTGAGCAGGAAGTGGCAAGGCCGAAAACGTGGAATCTTGCTGCTCGGCAACATCACGGCCATCGCGTCCAACGGCTTCGGGGCGGCGCACACGCGCCAAAGAACCCACACCATGAATCTGGCGCAGTTGCTCCATGCTGCCGCGAAAAAGTTGACCTGATGTGCCGTAAACGAAGAACATGTTGCCGCGCTCCTTGAGTAGTTGCAATTGACGGCATGGGTTGTGCAAGTTGAAGAAAAACCGCGCCAGTGTGCACCGCTATTTTCCCGGACACAAGCACATCAGAAAAGCATTAAATTTGCAGCACTTATTGCAACAAGCAGAAACATATTGTTACAAAAAATTGGCAACTCGAAACTGCTTTGACTGTTTTTCAAATATCCCGGGGTGACCTCAGCAAAAAATGGCAACGCAGGCCCATCGCAACTTCGTCGATCCTGAGACCACCAACACCATGGGCAAAGTAAATCCACAGGACCGTGATGACGCTAATTTTGCAGCAGGGATTTTGCGCGGAACTCCTGGCCCGGGCGAGATGATTCCAGAACGCTTACTCAGCGGCTGAATTACGTTTTGACTGCTGCTCAACCAGCGCACACTCCCACATGCGCCAAGCGATATCAGAATTGTCGTCAATCACCTGCAACCCATCCACATCCTCCCCATTGGGGATCGGCTGTGAGCTGCCCTTTTTGCCCCGTTGGATTGTTCTGCGCTCGGTATTGAATATGCCTGCCGTTTGCGGCGAGTGCTTTTTCATGTAGGCATCTGACAGATTGGCACCAATTTTCTGGATGTGTGCATCTTGCTCCAAAAGAGGCAAACCCAGCAACTGCATGCCATGGCGAAGCGTGTCGATCATTTTCGGAACTTTAGCCATGGCGTGCTTGCGCTCATGCACTCTGAGCAGCGCCGTGTTCAACCGAATGAGTTCTATGGCCGTGTGTTTGAGCTTCAGGGTTTCAGGGTGTTCAAGCCCCTTGTTCACTGCCTGCGCTGCCAATATATTGGGCCAGATTTCCGAGAGGAAAGTTCGAATTTCGACCTCTACTGGCTCATGGTTGAGCTTGTCCAGAATCGCAATCCGATATTGCCCGGCCAAGGCCTCTTGCTGAACCTGCTGGCATGCAACACACCCCGTGATAGCGTCATGAGGATGCTCTCCGTGAATCTGTTTCAAGAACTGATTGAACTCTGAATAAGCCCATTCAAACACCTGCAGATCTGCCTCTGGAAAGCTCTCGATCACCAGAATCAATCTTTTGATCTCCTCCTCAAAAACACCACAAGGCCGGATATGGTCACCTGGCTGCAAGATACAGCTGCTCACTTTGAACAACCACTGATAGGCCGGATGGGTTTCTTGCTGGAACCCCATTGGATCGAGTGTCGCAAGCCGCAGTACCGGCCATTGCAACCGGGCAAGCCATACCCTGAATGCCGAGCTTATCCGCTCATCTTTCAAGAGCACATGAAACAGCTGTGCCATCCGATCAACAGGCATGTGCTGAGCACTGGATACCCTATCGGCATCAGCAGCGTTCTGCACCAAGCCCTTCATTTGCGGCATGGCGCTTGAGCTCTGGATAGGTATGACTTTGGTGCGACGGAAGACTCCTGCCGTATGCATGTGGCCGCTTGCAAACTCAAGTTCAGATGATTCAGATGATTCAGAAAACATTTTGAAAAATTTCTTGGCTTGTTGGGTTTGTTGCGTACTTGGAACGATGAGGCATGGCACTAACTGTCAAACTGCGCCCGACTCACTCTTGGTGAGGTCTTGCGCCAAATGCCTGACTCAAAGTCACATCCCTGAAAAGTGATTTTGATTCGATGGGCAAATGGTAATCCGCTGCACCCTTGACCACCAGCAACGGCCATTGCGTTGTGTAACCAAATGTAAATTGACGCACACCCCAAAACTGGACATCGAAACCAATGGGCAAAGAAAAACCCGCGTTCCCTATGGCAGGAAAGGCGGGGTATCAGGAGAGGAATTTGCGCGGTTTTAATCCGTTGCGTGGTGCCCGGGGCCGGAATCGAACCGGCACGCCTTGCGGCGGGGGATTTTGAGTCCCCTGCGTCTACCAATTTCACCACCCGGGCAACGCTTGAAGCCCTGAATTATGGCACAGTGTGGGGTATGAAATATTCAACCATTGAAGATTTGATTGGAAAAACCCCACTGGTGCGTTTGCAACGCATCGGAGCAGAGGCCAACCAGTCAAAAAACAACGTGATTTTGGGCAAACTCGAAGGCAACAACCCGGCGGGTTCTGTCAAGGATCGCGCCGCCATGTCCATGATCAAGCGGGCACAAGAGCGCGGCGACATCAAGCCGGGCGACACCCTGATTGAGGCCACCTCGGGCAACACGGGTATTGCCTTGGCCATGGCCGCCGCCATCAAGGGCTACCCGTTGATCTTGATCATGCCGGAAGATTTATCCATTGAGCGTGCCCAAACCATGAAAGCCTTTGGTGCCACACTGATTTTGACCCCAAAGAGCGGTGGCATGGAATACTCGCGCGACCTGGCAGACCAGATGGCACGCGAAGGCAAAGGCCATGTGCTGGATCAGTTTGCCAACCTGGACAACCCGCGCATTCACGTGGAGACCACCGGGCCTGAGATTTGGGCGGACACCAAAGGCAAAATCACCCACTTTGTCAGCGCCATGGGTACTACCGGCACCATCACCGGCGTGTCTCAGTACCTCAAGAAGAAAAATCCGGCGATCCAGATCATTGGTGTTCAGCCTACCGAAGGCTCACGCATTCCGGGTATCCGCAAATGGCCAGAAGCCTATTTGCCCAAAGTTTACGACCCCACCCATGTGGACGAATTGATCTATGTGAGCCAGGCCGACGCAGAAGACATGTGCCGCAGGCTGGCGCGTGAAGAAGGCATCTTTGCCGGTATTTCAGCCGCTGGAGCATGCTGGGTGGCGCAAGAGATTGCCAAGCGCGAAAAGAACGCGACAATTGTCTTCATCGTCTGCGACCGGGGTGACCGCTATCTGTCGACCGGAGTGTTTCCAGCCTGACGCGCCCATTTACAAACAGATCCAACCATGCAAATCGACAAAGAAATTGATGCCAGCGGCATGAACTGCCCGCTGCCCATTCTGAAAGCCAAAAAGGCCTTGTCTGAATTAACCAGCGGCCAGACCCTCAAGGTGGTCGCCACCGACAAGGGCTCTTTGCGTGACTTTCAGGCCTTTGCCAAACAAACCGGCAACGAATTACTCGACCAGCAAACCGTGGGCGAGTCCTTCATTCACGTCTTGCGCCGCCGATAACGCGCCTCAGCCCAACCGGGCCAGCTGGTCTTTGACCTTGGTCAGCGTGGCCTCAAAGTCGGCCAAGCGCTTGCGCTCCTGCTCAATCACTGCCGCCGGGGCGCGGGCCACAAAGGATTCGTTGCCCAGCTTGCCGTTGGCCTTGCCAATTTCGCCTTCCAGACGAGCCAGTTCTTTGCCCAGGCGCAGCTTTTCAGCGGCCACGTCAATTTCCATGAACAGACAGATGCGCGCCTCGCCGACCACGGCCACGGGCGCGGCCTGCGCTGCGGCGGCCCAGGCCGCCTCGTCGTCAAACACCCGAACCTCACTCAGCTTGGCCAGGGCTTGTAACACCGGGGCGGCGCTCTTCATGAAGGCAGACTCAGCGTTCGATGCCATGACAAACAGCGGCAGGCGTTGTGCGGGTGACACTTGCATCTCCCCGCGCAGGTTGCGGCAGGCATCGACCAGGGTTTTCAGCTTGGCGACATGGGCAATCGCTGCCTCGTCAATACGTTCAGGTTGGCTCACCGGGTAGGCGGCCACTGCTACGGATTCGCCGCCACGTCCGGCCACCGGCGCGACCTTCTGCCACAGCTCTTCGGTCACAAACGGGATGATCGGATGCGCCAGGCGCAGGATGGTTTCCAGCGTGCGGATCAAAGTGCGCCGTGTGGCGCGTTTTTGCGCATCATCACCGGTCTGGATTTGCACCTTGGCGATTTCCAGATACCAGTCGCAGAATTCGTTCCAGACAAAGTCGTAAATCGTGCTGGCCACGTTGTCCAGGCGGTAGTCGGTAAAGCCTTGCGCCACCTCAGCCTCGGCCTTTTGCATCAGCGAGACGATCCAGCGGTCAGCCTGGCTGAAGTCCAGGTATTGCGTGGTAGCGCATTCGGCCGGGGTGTGCTCGTTCAGGCCGCAGTCTTGCCCTTCGCAGTTCATCAGCACAAAGCGGCTGGCGTTCCAGAGTTTGTTGCAGAAGTTGCGGTAGCCTTCGCAGCGTTTGCTATCAAAATTGATAGAGCGCCCCAGAGAAGCCAAGGACGCGAAGGTGAAACGCAGGGCATCGGCACCAAAGGCGGGGATGCCGTTGGGGAATTCTTTTTCGGTGTTTTTGCGCACCTGCGGAGCGGTTTCCGGCTTGCGCAGGCCTTCGGCACGCTTGACCAGCAGCTCAGGCAGGGCAATGCCGTCGATCAGGTCCACCGGGTCGAGCACGTTGCCCTCACTCTTGCTCATCTTGTGGCCTTGCGCGTCGCGCACCAGGCCGTGGATGTAGACGTGTTTGAACGGCACTTTACCGGTGAAGTGCGTGGTCATCATGATCATCCGGGCGACCCAGAAAAAGATGATGTCGTAGCCGGTCACCAGGACGCTGCTGGGCAGATAGAGGTCATAGTCCGGGGTGGTTTCGGGCCAGCCCATGGTGCTGAAGGGCACCAGGGCGCTGGAGTACCAGGTGTCGAGCACGTCTTCATCACGCCTCAATGGCCCGGTATAACCAGATTTTAAGGCTGCAGCGCTTGCTGCATCTGCGTCACGCGCTACAAAAACAGTACCATCTTCGGCATACCAGGCCGGTGGCGGCTGATGCACCAGTCCTGGATGTTGTTCATCCACTGGTTGTAGGTGTTGACCCAGTTTTCCGGCACAAACTTGACCTGGCCGGACTGCACCGCGTCGATGGCTTTTTGGGTGATGCTCTTGCCTGTGGGGTCAGATTCACTCACCTTGCTCATCGCGACAAACCACTGGTCGGTCAGCATCGGTTCGATCACCTGGCCGGTGCGGGCGCAGCGCGGCACCATCAGCTTGTGTTTTTTGATCTCGACCATCAGCTCCAGCGCTTGCAGGTCTTTGACGATCTGTTTTCTGGCCGCAAAGCGATCCATGCCCACATAAGCGCTGGGCGCATTGCTGTCAATTTTGGCATCCAGCGTCAGCACACAAATCATCGGCAGCTTGTGGCGCTGGCCGACTTGGTAGTCATTCTGGTCGTGCGCGGGGGTGACTTTCACCACGCCAGTGCCGAAAGCCTTGTCGACATAGTCGTCGGCAATGATCGGGATGCTGCGGTTGCACAGCGGCAAGGTGACTTGCTTGCCGATCAGATGCGCGTAGCGCTCGTCCTCAGGGTGCACCATGGCGGCCACGTCGCCCAGCATGGTCTCGGGGCGGGTGGTGGCCACGACCAGGCCGGGGGCCAGTTCGCCGTTGACCAGTTGCGGGCCGTCGGCAAACGGGTACATGATGTGCCACAGGCTGCCGTCTTCTTCTTCAGATTCGACTTCCAGGTCAGACACGGCGCTCATCAGCACCGGGTCCCAGTTCACCAGCCGTTTGCCACGGTAGATCAGGCCTTGCTCGTACAGGCGCACAAAGGTCTCGGTGACGGTTTTGGACAGCTTCTCGTCCATGGTGAAGTATTCGCGGCTCCAGTCCACCGTGTCGCCCATGCGGCGCATCTGGGTGGTGATGGTGTTGCCACTCTTCTCCTTCCACTCCCAGACCTTGGAGACGAAGTTTTTGCGTGCTTCGGCAGGGGTTGGCCCCATGTCGTGGCGGCTGATGCCTTGGGCTTGCAGTTGGCGCTCCACCACGATCTGGGTGGCGATGCCGGCGTGGTCGGTGCCGGGAATCCAGGCGGTGTTGAAGCCTGCCATACGGTGGTAGCGCGTCAGACTGTCCATGATGGTCTGGTTGAACGCATGGCCCATGTGCAGAGTGCCGGTCACGTTGGGGGGGGGCAACTGGATGCAGAAGTTGTCGCCACGGGCAGCTGCCTCTGCGCTGGGCTGGCCGGTGCCCCGGCTACCGGCTACGCCGTAGCCCCGTTTTTCCCACTCCGGCCCCCAATGGGCTTCCAGGGCGGCGGGCTCGAAGGATTTGGACAGGCTGCTGAGGCCAGGTTGTTGTAGTTCGTCGTTCATGGTGTGTTGGGCTGGGTTGCCGTCCATGCCCTGGGGGCAACTGGATGCGAAAGCGGCATCTTTGCACAGATGCCGCCATGGGTATAAGACAGGGAAGGCAGATTTTATTCGACGCTTCGGCGCTCTTGCACATAGCCCAGCAATTGAGCAGGCGGCATGGGACGGCCGAGCAAGTAGCCCTGCAAAATGTCGCAGCCGCAGGCAGTCAAAAACTCGGCTTGTTCTGGGGTTTCAACACCTTCGGCCACAACACTCAGGCTCAAGGCCCGCGCCATCTGAATCACCGCCCGGACAATGGCTGCGTTTTCACCGTCTTCTGGCAGACCACGAACAAAACTCTGGTCAATCTTGAGTTCCTCCACGTAAAACCGTTTGATGTGACCAAAAGAGGAATACCCCGTGCCGAAATCGTCAATGGAAAGCGCGAAGCCGGCCGCATGGAAGGCATCCAGCACAGCAGCCCCGTCCTCGTCCATCAGGGCACTTTCGGTCAGCTCAAATTCAAACCGTTTGGCATCTTCGCCAAAGTGCTTCAAGGTATCGCAAATGTGCGCAACCAAACCGCAGCCATGCAGCAATTGACGAGGTGAGACATTGATGGAGACCTTGGGCAACTCAACCCCGCAGGTGCGCAAGTTTGCCAGATCACGACAGACCTGGTTCAACACCCAGTCGCCCAGTTCCGTAATCAGGCCGCAACGCTCGGCCACCGGAATAAATTCAGCAGGCGACACCAGTTGCCCCTCCGCACGCTGCCAGCGCACCAGCGCCTCAACTCCGGTCAACCGCCCTGTTTGCGCATGGAGCTGGGGCTGGTACGCCACCCACAGCCCGCCACTGTCACCTTGCAGGGCTTGACGCAGGCCGACTTCTAGCTCCAGGTCTTTGCGAACCCGGGCATCAATCGCCTCGGAAAAAAACCGGAAACCGTTTTTGCCATGGGTTTTGGCGACATACATGGCCATGTCGGCGCGTTGCAGCAAGACCGTGGGGTCGCGCTCATCACATGGCAGCAGCAGCACCCCAATGCTGAGTCCGACATGACTCGGTTGGGGTGTCGTCGGCAGGGGTTGCGCAACCGCCTCGATCATTTGATGAGCCACTTTGGCCGCGTTGTCCGGATCCCCAATGCCATACAGAATGACACCAAACTCGTCGCCCCCCAGACGGGCCACCACATCACCGGAACGCAATACGGCGGCCAGGCGCTTGCCGATCATCAAAAGGGCCTGATCACCCACGGCGTGGCCAAGAGAATCATTGATCTTTTTGAAGTCGTCCACATCAATAAACAGCAGCGCAGCCCCTTTGGGTTCACGCGCCACGCGGGCCACGGCCTGGCGTAATTCACGCTCAAACAAACTCCGGTTGGGCAAACCCGACACCTGGTCATAAAACGCCAACAACTGCAACTGCTCTTCTGCACGCACCATGCGTCGACGCAACCCGGCTGTCAGGCGATAGGCCAACAACAGTGCCACGGCGGCAATCGCCAGCACCCCCAGGGCGTATTCGAGCATGCGCCAGTAAAGTGAGGTGAAGCTGACATGCAGCAGCAAGGTGCCGACCTGGCTACCCTCCATGCGAATGTCCTCACGCAACACCTCGCCCGCCCAGTGGCTCTCCAGCGTGAGCGATGCGTCGATTGGTTTCTGGGGTCGGCCGGTACGGGCTTGTTCCAGCCATGCCGGAAACGGCCAATCACCTGTTGCGGCCAGACGCTCACCATCGAGCCGGTACAGTGCACCACCGGTGATGCGAGGGGTCATCCGTAGCGCCCCCAAGGTTTCCTGCGCCGCATTAAAGTCCTTGAACACCAATGCAGCTGCACTGTTGGCACCAATGATGGCAGCTTCGGTTCTCAACTCTTCAAGCATTTGCTGGCGACCCACCACATACTGGTGCACCATCAGCAAAATGAAGGCAATCAGCAAGGCCAGCCCGGTAGACAGCAGGCTCAAGCGATTGGAGCTTTTGATGCGCTCGGCCTGCATTTTCACGTGTTCACTCCACCACCTTACGTGCCAAACGAAGCACTTTGGAGCTCATAAACAGCCCAGCCTGGCGGGCTGAGCGCAGATCAACGTCAAAAACGATACGCCCGTCATCCACCTCCAGATTGAGCATCACGCCGCGTTGCAAATAGCCCGGTGAATCACCCAAAAACAGCACACCGCTGGTGCGCAAACCGGGTATCACACGCTTCATCACCATGCTGTCATCGGCTGCCACATAGAGGGCATGGCAACCAGTGGCCGCCTCAGCACCCACACGCATCACTTGCAGCGGCTTGCCTTTGATGGTTTTGCCATTGAGGCGATCCAAAGCCATGGCCACCGGGCTGCTGTCCAGATAACACAGGGTCAAGCGGTCTGTTGGCTGACTGACCTGGGTTGGCCAATCCACAAACAAAAGAATGTTGGCCAGAATAGCGGCCTTCAATTCGGGCTCTGGTGCTTGACGTTGCGCTTGCACCAACGGGCTCAATGCCAGCAGCGTCACAGCAAGAATAAGCCGCCTTGCCTCGACTGAGATCAGCATGTGAAGACATCTCACAGGCGCAGAGTCCAGCTCAGCCTGAACTGACGGCCCTCTTGCGCCAATGCATTCTGGGTAAACGTTGAAGATGCGGGATCATGGTAACGGCTGTCGCTGACGTTAAAAACCCCCAGACTGAACTCGCCCAGTCCCGCCATCGGGGCCGATGTCAAGGTCAGATTCAGCACACCGTATCCCGCCACATAGCCGACCAATGCCCGCCGCTCGGACATGGCCAGCCACTCGCCAGCCATCGTCCAGCCAGCAGCCACGGGCTGGGCAAACACCAGCTTGCCCAGCCATCGCGGCGAATTGCCAAGTTCACTGCCGTCGGCAGCGCTTGACCACTGGCGGGACAGGCTGGCCCGCACACGCTGGCCGCTGGGCCAACGTTTTTCTGCATCCAGTTCAATGCCATGGGTTTGTGTGCTGGACTGGTTCATAAACACCTGCAAACCGTCCAACGGATCAAGCACCTGGTCAATCATGTCGCGCATGTCGTTGCGGTACAGGCTGAGACCCACGCGCCCCCCTTGCCCGACGCGAACATCCGCAGCCAATTCAACACTGCGAATGTGCTCGGGTTGCAAAGCCGGGTTGGCTTTTTGCAGCACGCCGCCATCGTCGTAAAAACGTTCATAGGCATTGGGTGCACGGTAGGCATTGCCGACCATGGCCTTGAGCGTGAGCTCTTCGCTGGCTTGGTAGATCAAGGCCACGCGGGGGGAGGTGATGCCGACATAGTCGCTGTGCTTGTCGTACCGCAGTCCGAGATTGAGCAGCCATTGCCTGGACAAGCGCCACTCTTCTTGCACAAAGATGCCATAGGTGTGAACCGGATGGTTGTTGTCAAGGTAAGTGGCGGCTGGGGCCAGGTCAAAATTGCGCTGCGCCAGCAAGGTGTTCCACTGGGTTTCCAGACCCAGCATCAGCTTGTGCGCAGGCTCAGTGGTGATGATCAGGCGGTAATCGGCACCCATCCCGTCGGCTTGGCCAGTGTCGCGGTTGTCCAGCGGCCCTGCGAACATGTAATCACCCCGGTAGCGGTAACTGCCGCTGAAAATTCTGAACTGCTGCTGCCAGCCATCGGATTGCGGCCCGTCATAGGCCAGCTCAAGCAGCGCATGTTGATCAACCGTGTGGGTGCCAGGTTCGTTAAAGGCTGTTTGGTAAGGCGCGTTGGGCAAATGTTTGTCACGCGAACTCAGGTTGGCGCTTAAGCGCCAGTTGCCAAAGCGGTATTTGCCATAGGCTTTCTGGTAGCTCTCACCGTCCAGGCCGCGCGCCCAACCTTGGTTGATCGTGGCAAATTCGGGGAAGTACAAGTCATTGCCCCGTGCATCGTAGGCGGACAGGGCAAAAAACCAATCGTGCTCGCCGTCTACCCGCTGCCCCGCCATCAGCCCCAGGCGCTGACTGGCACCACTGCCAGTGTCGGCGCTGAGGCGGATGCCCTGGATGTCAGCGCCGTCAAGCATCACCGCATTGACGCTGCCAAACAGCGCATTGGCCCCATACACCGCAGAGGATGGACCGGAGACAAATTCCAAGCGCTTGACCCAGTCAATTTCAATGGGTGCCTCGTTGCCCAGTTGCGCCTGGTCGTACAAGGCATCGTTGCGCCGTGCGCCATCGGTCAATAACAAAATGCGGGAGTTGTAGTCACCGGGGCGATTGAAGCCCCGCACACCGAGGTAGCTGTAGTTGCGGTCATTGCTGAGGTAGACCCCGCGCACGGTGGACAGCGCCTCAGCCAGATTGCGGTAGCTGTGCCGACGCAATTCTTCCTGGTCAATCACCGTCACCGAAGCCGGCGAATCTGCCAGCGGTTGGGCGTAACGTGAGGCGCTTTGCACCTCAACGCGCAGCAGGTCATCCAGCGACAGCTGCACCAACTCGCCCGCATCGACCGGCAACACGGCCGCCTGGGAGGATGCGCTGCAACACAGAGCAATCACCGCCGCCGCGCATTTGAAATGGTCTCGTCCAGATGGCTTGCGCCTGCGATTTTTGACCATTTTCAACATAGTTTTCATGGGATTTTGCGAGTCACTGAAGAGTCAAGACCACATTCCCGACGCGGGAAATGGTCTTGAATTCTATGCCAGCAGTTCACCCACTGTGCCCCAATCAGTCCCGGCACAAAGAGCTTGTCCGGTCTGGGCGGCGCTCTGCGCCCTGGCGGTTTTCCCCGCCTTGGCCTCAGAAAAAACTCACACCGCAGGTGTGCGAATCAGGTAATCAAACGCGCTCAGCGCCGCCTTGGCCCCTTCACCGGTGGCGATGATGATTTGCTTGTACGGCACGGTGGTCACGTCACCGGCGGCCAGCACACCGGGCAGCGAGGTCTGGCCTTTGGCATCCACGATGATCTCTCCGTGGCGAGACAGCTCCAGTGTGCCCTTGAGCCATTCGGTGTTGGGCACCAGGCCGATCTGCACGAACACGCCTTCGAGTTCGATGTGGTGGGCGGCCTCAGAAGCACGATCCTTGTAGCTCAGGCCGTTGACCTTTTGGCCGTCGCCGGTGATCTCGGTGGTCTGGGCGTTGAGATGGATGGTGACATTGGGCAGGCTTTGCAGCTTGGTGACCAGCACGGCATCGGCGCGCAGCTTGGTGTCAAACTCGATCAGCGTCACATGGGCCACGACACCGGCCAGGTCAATCGCGGCTTCCACGCCGGAGTTGCCGCCACCAATCACCGCCACCCGTTTACCTTTGAACAGCGGGCCATCGCAGTGCGGGCAGTAGGCCACGCCCTTGGTCTTGTATTCCTGCTCGCCGGGCACGTTGACATTGCGCCAGCGGGCTCCGGTGGACAGGATCACGGTGCGGGTTTTCAGCGTGCCGCCGTTGGTCAGTTGCAGCTCGATCAGGCCACCGGCTTGTGCGGCCGGGATCAGTTTGTCGGCGCGTTGCAGGTTCATGATGTCCACGTCATAGGCTTTGACATGGGCTTCCAGCGCGGCGGCAAATTTGGGGCCGTCGGTTTCCGGCACCGAGATGAAGTTTTCAATCGACAGGGTGTCGTTGACCTGGCCGCCAAAACGCTCGGCCACCACGCCGGTGCGGATGCCTTTGCGGGCGGCGTAGACGGCAGCGGCCGCACCGGCCGGGCCACCACCGACGACCAGCACGTCATAAGGGGCTTTGGCACTGAGCTTGGCCGCGTCACGGGCAGACGCGCCGGTGTCGAGCTTGGCGACGATTTCTTCCACCGTGGTGTGACCGGAGCTGAACATCTGGCCGTTGAGAAAGACCATGGGCACGGCCATGATCTCGCGCCGGGTGACTTCGTCCTGGAACGCACCGCCTTCGACCACCACGGTTTTGACCTTGGGGTTGACGATGGCCATCAGGCTCAGGGCTTGCACCACGTCCGGGCAGTTGTGGCAGGTGAGCGACATGTAGACCTCAAAGTTGAAGTCGCCATCCAGGGCGCGGATGCTGTCGATCACATCAGGTTCAACCTTGGGCGGGTGGCCACCCGTCCAGAGCAGGGCCAGCACCAGCGAGGTGAATTCGTGACCCAGGGGCAGACCGGCAAAGCGCAGGCTGTTATTTGTGCCGACACGTTGCACGCTGAAGGACGGTTTACGGGCATCCGTGCCGTCGGTCTTCAAGCTGATCATGTCGCTGCGCAGGCCCTGGATGGTCTGCAGCAAGCTCAGCATGTCACGGGAGGTGTCGGAGTCGTCCAGGCTGGCCACCATCTCGAACGGTTGTACGACGCGCTGCAAGTAGGCGGCAAGTTGTGTTTTCAGGTCTTGGTCGAGCATGATGGATTCCTTTGTTTGCTATGTATTTAATAGCTGTTTTCGCATGTTTTATAAGCGCTATAGGCTGATTTTGTTCACAAAAAAGCCGGACGGCAAGGTGCAAGCACCTTGACGCAGTCCGGCTGAGGGCACGCGCTTGAGGGCGTGCCGGTCAGGTTGCCGGTGGTTTAGATTTTGCCGACCAGTTCCAGAGAAGGCTTCAGCGTCTTGGCGCCTTCCTTCCACTTGGCGGGGCAGACTTCACCGGGATGGCTGGCGGTGAATTGGGCGGCTTTGAGCTTGCGCAGGGTTTCAGACACATCGCGGGCGATTTCGTTGGAGTGGATTTCCAGGGTCTTGATCACACCTTCGGGGTTGATGACGAAAGTACCGCGCAGTGCCAGACCTTCTTCAGCGATGTGGACACCAAACGCATTGGTCAGTTGGTGGGTCGGGTCGCCCACCAGCGGGAACTGAGCCTTGCCGACAGCGGCAGAGGTTTCGTGCCACACCTTGTGCGAGAAGTGGGTGTCGGTGGTGACGATGTAGACCTCGGCACCGGCTTTTTGGAACTCGGCATAGTTGTCAGCCGCATCTTCAATTTCGGTGGGGCAGTTGAAGGTGAAAGCAGCAGGCATAAAAATCAGCACAGACCACTTGCCTTTGAGGCTTTCCTCGGTCACGGTGATGAATTCGGACTTGCCATTGCGGCTCAGAAAAGCCTGGGTTTTGAACGGTTGAACTTGGGTGTTGATCAAAGACATGGAGAACTCCTTGTGTGGGTGGGTTGAAAAAACGTCGGTGAAACAAATTGTTTTGCCGATGGGTGAATCATAGGGGCGAACTATCGTTTTCATGATGCATTGTTCTAAAGCTATTGATAGCCAATTTATATGGATGGTGGGGCGCTGGCTTCAATTAACAATTATTTGAAAATCAGAAAACAATTAAACTGAGACTTGTTGTCCACATGGACTCACGCCAAAGGAAACCACCATGCAAACCCTGAACCTGGAGCAACTCAAAGCCGCCACCCTGGCTGGCGGCGTGACCGGCATCACCCTGCGCGGCGACGGTGCGGCGTTTGTGGTGAGTGTTCAAACCCAGCGTGGCGAGGCCATCATGGTCACCTCACGCCAGCAGCCGCGCCGTTTTGCCGACCCGCGCAAAGCGCTGCAAGTGTTGCGTGGCATCGGCTG
>VIKI01000247.1 GCA_008080595.1 Comamonadaceae bacterium | reverse complement strand
GGCTTCTTTGACCTGGAAGCGCATCCGGCCTTCAGCCAGGCTGCCACACGCTATGGGTTCGAGAGCGGCAAGAGTACCCACGCCGACCGTCTGGCCACCATCAAAGACACCTGGGAGCGCCACGGCATGATGATCGACACCCACACCGCCGACGGCGTGAAAGTGGCGCGTGAGCACCTGCAAGCGGGTGTACCGATGATCGTGCTGGAAACCGCGTTGCCGATCAAATTTGCCGCCACCATCGTCGAAGCCACCGGGCGCGAGCCCGACCGGCCAGCCAAGTTTGTCGGCATTGAAGCCTTGCCCAAGCGCGTGACTGCCATGGCGGCGGATGTTCAGGCCATCAAAACCTTCATCGCTCAAAATTGCGTTTAAAAATGGTCTATGAAGCTTATCAATCAAGCGCAGATAGCTATAAAAAAGAGAGTAGATAATGAAAGTGCTTGGATTCGCCGGGTTTTCCGGCTCGGGTAAGACCACTCTGGTCGAGAAGTTGATCCCGGTGCTCAAGCTCAAAGGCTTGCGCGTCTCGGTGGTCAAACACGCGCACCACCGTTTTGACATTGACCACGAAGGTAAAGACACCTACCGCCACCGTGAGGCGGGTGCTTTTGAGGTGATTGTGGCCTCAGACACCCGCCTGGCCCTGATGCGCGAATTTGAAGTGCCCAACCGGCCGACTGTGCATCAACTGCTGGCAGAGCTGTATGAAGGCGTGGACTGGGTTCTGATTGAAGGCTTCAAAGACTCCGACTTGCAAAAGATTGAAGTCTGGCGCGCCGAGTCAGGCAAACCCGCACGTTATCCAGGGGATGACTTCATTGTTGCCGTGGCCACCGACTCACGTGAGCAATTGCCTGAGCCTACGGGTTTGCCTGTGCTGAATCTGAATGATCCTGAGGCTGTGGCCGACTGGCTGCTGGCGCAAGGAGAGCGCTTTGACTACCGTTTTGAGAATTACGCATGAATACCCCACGCCAAGCCCCTCAACCCATGAAGTCGCTTGACGACGCACTGGCGCAGTTGCTTGGGTTTGCGCAAACGCTGGCGGGTATCGAGCAAGTGGCCACCTTGGAGGCTGATGGCCGGGTACTGGCGCAGGATGTCGTTTCTGCGTTGCAGGTTCCTCCACAAGACAACAGTTCCATGGACGGCTACGCCGTGCGCTGTGCCGATCTGGCCGACCCTTTGCAAGCCTTCCCCGTGTCACAACGCATTGCTGCCGGCAGCTCGGGCACGGCTTTGGCTCCCATGACGGTGGCTCGCATCTTCACCGGTGCGCCGATCCCGGCAGGTGCAGATGCGGTGGTGATGCAGGAAGACTGCGCCGTGCAGCCCGATGGTTCGGTGCGCATTCAGGCCATGCCGCAACCCGGACAATGGATTCGCCGCGCTGGCGAAGATATCACGCGCGGTGCTGTGGTACTCTCAAAAGGGGAGCGGCTTACGCCCGCATCTCTTGGGCTTGCGGCCAGTATTGGCATGAGTCAGCTGCAGCTGGTGCGCCGCCCCAGAGTGGCCTTGTTGTCGACCGGTGATGAGCTGGTCATGCCCGGCACGGTGGCCCCGCAAGACATGCCACCAGGGGCCATTTACAACTCCAACCGTTTCTTTTTAAAAGCCTTGTTGCAGCGGCTGGGCTGCGAGGTGAGCGATCTTGGTATCGTGCCTGACCAGCGAGACGCAACCATTGAAGCCCTGCGTGGCGCGGCGGCCCAGCATGATCTGATTCTGACCAGTGGCGGTGTCTCGGTGGGCGAAGAAGACCACATCAAACCCGCTGTGCAAAGCCTGGGGCACCTCGACTTGTGGCAAATCGCCATCAAACCCGGCAAACCCTTTGCCTATGGCCGGGTCGCCGATGCCCATTTCATCGGACTGCCGGGCAACCCGGTGTCGAGCTTTGTGACCTTTCTGATGCTGGTGCGGCCCTTCCTGCTCAAGCTACAGGGGGTGGCTCTGGTTACTCCTGAATCCATAGCTGCTTGCGCACACTTTACCTGGTCTAGAGGCGATAAACGTCGTGAATTTTTGCGTGTCAAGCGCAATTCGGCAGGTGGGCTGGAGCTGTTCCCCAATCAAAGTGCCGGAGTCTTGACCTCGGTGGCTTGGGGCGATGGCCTGGTCGACAACCCGCCGGGACAAACCATTGCCCAGGGTGACGTGGTGTGCTTTATCCCTTTTTCGGAGTTGCTGGCATGAAAGTGACTGTGAAATATTTTGCCGGCATCCGCGAAGCCATCGGCATGGGCCAGGAGCTGTGCGAAACCAGCGCACAGACGCTGGCGGGCCTGCGCGACGAACTGATTGCTCTGGGTGGCGCACATGCCGAGAGCCTGGCGCGGGGCAAAGCCGTGCGCCTGGCCATCAATCAGGTGATGAGTGACGAGTCTGCGCCCCTGACCGAGGGGGCCGAAGTGGCCTTCTTTCCCCCGGTCACTGGCGGTTAGTTCAACAGCGCCAGCAGGCGCTGCTCGGCTGCGGCACTGGCCGCCATCATCGGCAAACGCAGCTCGTTGTGAATCAAGCCCTGGTACGCCAGCGCGGCCTTGATCAGCGCCGGGTTGGGCTCGGCAAACACCGCTTGCACCAGGTCCGGCAGAGGCTGCCAAAGCTGCTGTGCCTGAACACGTTCACCACGGCGCAGGCCATCGATCACCTGCACAAACTGCGCGGTTTTGAGGTGGGCGCTGGCAGCAATGGCTCCGACACCGCCCATGCGTAGCGTGGTCAGAATCTGCGCGTCTTCACCCGCCAGCACCTGCAAGCGGCCATCGGTGATCAGCGCCTGGGTTTTGGCGGCATCACCACCGCAGTCCTTGATGGCGCGGATGTTCGGGTGTGCGGCCAGCGCCAGCAGGGTTTCCAGCGTCAATTGGGAGCCGGTGCGGTAAGGAATGTCGTAGACGATCAGCGGCTGGCTGGCGCAGTCGGCAAGCAGGGTGAACCAGTGTTGCAACCCGGCCTGTGAGGGGCGGATGTAGTGCGGTGCGGGCACCAGCAGACCGGCAATCGGCTGTTGGCTCAGCGTTTTCACCCAGGCCAGGGTTTGCTCCAAGTGGTAGCCCGACAAGCCCATCACCACTGGCAGCCCGCCGCTGGCTTGCAGCACGGTGTCGAGCACCGCCAATTGTTCGGATTTATCCAGTGCGGCGGCTTCGCCCGTCGAACCACAAGCAACAAAGCCGCTGACACCTGCCTTGGCAAGGTGTTTCACCAGTCTGGTCAAGGCCGGGTGGTCGACTGCGCCGTGGTGAAACGGGGTGACAAGGGGAATCCAGAGCCCTGTGAAGTCGGGAGAGGTTGGCATGCGTCATTCCTTTTTTGGGAAAAAGACCGATGGAAAACCGCCATCAGATGCGCACGAAAACCAAAAAAGGGAAGGGTGTGTTTTGGTGGTTCCGCCGCTCATCTGAGGACGGAACCACAGCTCCGGTCAGATGAGCTTTGGTTTTTTGGATTTGGCTGCCAGCGCCACGCCACATGCACGACGGCTCAAGGCCGCGGAACAGGGGTGGAGTAGGGTGGTCAACATGGCTTGAGTCTAGCAGGCCTGTGGTGTCACAATTCGGGCCATGACTCATTCGTATCCTTCTCGCGTGTCCATTCAGACCCAGGACTTTGACCTGAACACCGAAATTGCCGCATTGCGGGCGCAAGACGGTCGCATCGGTGCGGTCTGCAGCTTTATCGGTACGGTGCGTGACCGCAATTCAGGCCGTACCGGCGAAGTCCAGAGCATGGAGTTGGAGCACTACCCCGGCATGACCGAGAAGTCGATTGAGGCCATGATTGACGCGGCTCACCAGCGCTTTGACATTTTCGGCGCACGGGTGATTCACCGTGTGGGTCTGTTGCAACCGCTGGATCAGATCGTCATGGTGGCGGTGACTTCAGCGCACCGGGGTGAGAGTTTTGCGGCCTGTGAATTTTTGATGGACTACCTCAAAACCCAGGCCCCGT
>VIKI01000009.1 GCA_008080595.1 Comamonadaceae bacterium | reverse complement strand
GCCCCACGCTGAATACTGCCCCGCAGGCGCAGAAGTGAGCGCACCTGCGGGTACGTCCATTTGTGAAGCGCTGCTGGAGCACCACATCAACATCGAACACGCCTGCGAGATGAGCTGCGCCTGCACCACCTGCCATGTGATCGTCAAAGAAGGTTTTGAGTCGCTGGCCCCGTCCGAGGAAGAAGAAGACGACCTGCTGGATCGCGCCTGGGGCCTGCAACCCAACTCCCGTCTGAGCTGCCAAGCCATTCTGGCGCAGAAGAATCTGGTGATTGAGATCCCCAAATACTCCATCAACCACGCCAAAGAGAATCATTGAAACTTTGCGGGACAGATCTTTAGCTCTGTCCCCAACTGACTATGCGACAAATATTCCTCGACACCGAAACCACCGGCCTGTCGGCCGACAACGGCGACCGCATCATTGAGATTGGTTGCGTGGAGATGCTGCACCGCAAGCTCACTGGCAACAACCGGCACATCTATGTCAACCCAGGGCGTGACAGCCACGAAGAAGCGCTCAAGGTGCACGGCATCACCACCGAGTTTTTGAAAGACAAGCCCAAGTTTGCCGAGATTGCCGAAGACCTGATGGACTACCTGAGCGGTGCACATGTGGTGATCCACAACGCGCCGTTCGATCTGGGCTTTTTGAACATGGAGCTGGCCTTGCTGGGCCAGCCACCGGTGAAGAGTGTGGTGGCCAGCATCACCGACACGCTGGTCATGGCCAAAGAGCTGTACCCTGGCAAGCGCAATTCACTCGATGCCCTGTGTGACCGGCTGGAGGTGGACAACTCGGGCCGTACCTTGCACGGTGCGCTGTTGGATGCCGAGCTGCTGGCCGATGTCTACATCAACCTCACCCGCGGCCAGGAAGCCCTGCTGATGGACGATGCCTCAGCCCTGGATTCCAGTGGTAATAAACCAGCTGCCATGGATTTAAGCGGTTTCGTGTTGCCGGTGATTCAAGCTAACCCCCAGGAGCTTGAGGGCCACGAGGCAGTGTTGCTGCAGATTGACAAAGACAGCAAGGGAAAAACGGTCTGGCGCACACTCGCAGCCTAGGTCATTTGGAGCCGTAAACCAGCAACTGCTGCACGTCCAGAATGTGGATTTGCTTGCGGTCGATCTGAATCAGTTTTTGTGCTTCCAGATCATGCAAGACGCGGGAAAAGTATTCGGGCGTGAGTGACAGCCGCGAGGCAATGGTGCTTTTATTGGCTGGCAGTGACACGGTGAGTGTGGTTTGTGCGCTGAGGGTGGAGGCATCCACATCACGCAGCAAATAACCGATCAGCCGTTGCAAGCCATTTTGCAGGGCATAACCCTCCACGTCTTGGACCAGACCATGCAGGCGGCGCGAAATACCGGCCAGCATGTGCAGGGCAAAGTGCGGGTCTTGCTCAATTTCGTTGTACACCCCTTGTTTGCTGACATTGACCAGCATGGTCTCGCACAGCGCTTGTGCACTCAGGATGTAGGGTTTGTTCAAAAAAACCAAAGCTTCCGCAAAACTTTGGCCTGGGCTGATGATTTCAATCACTTTTTCCTGACCCGCTGGCGACACCACAAACAGCTTGACCTGGCCCGAGACCACGATATGGAAAGCCTCACAGGCCTGACCCACCTCAAAAACCATGCCTCCCTTGGGGTAGGTGGCGATCCGGCTGCTGAGTGAGATACGTGCCAACTCTTCAGGCGACAAGCCGCTGAACAGCGGCGAGCTGGACAAAAAATGCGGCATGTTGAAAAAATGGGCGTTCATGATCTGAGTCAGGCCAGGCTGATGGCTTGGCCTGTGGGGTCAAAGGCGATCATGTTGGCAAATGAGCCGAGTTGGATGGCCTCCACCATTCGCTCCAGCATCGGCTCGGCCGCTTGGCTGGTGGGTGGTTGGTCTCCCTGGCCAGACAGTGTGCTGACAAAAACAACTTGCCACCGGGGGCCAAACTGGCTTGCTTCATGTGCCAGGCGTTCAAAGTTGCCAATTTCATCCGGTGTTTTATCCACACACATGGCCGGCACCAGTGTGCCTCCTTCACCTTGCGCAAATTCAGCACGCTGTTGTGGCGTGGCATCGTCAGGCAACTCGGCGCTGGCAAACACCAGCAGCAGGCGCTGGCCTTGTGGCTGCTCGCAGGCGGCCAATAAAAGATCATCAAAGTTTGAAATTGTCATGAGGTTTATCTCGGGTTGTAGGCCGCATCAATTTCATTGAATATGGGCTCTGAAAGATGCTCAACGTAGGGGCCGTTACCGCTGTGTGAGGCCTCTGATGCAGGAATGAAGTGACCACTTTTGACATCAAACACATGCACTTCACCGTCTTCCAGCACATAGTGCCAGCCATGCAACGTCAATAAACCGGCCTCAACTTGTGAGCGCACCATCGGGTAACCCATCAACCGTTCCAGTTGCAAAACCACCGCACGTTGTTCCGTGCGGCGCAGGGCCTCTGGCGAGACCTGTACCGGCAGTGCGGCCTCCCGGCCCAACTCCAGCCAGGCCGCCAGATTTTTGGCTTTGGGATCAACTTCTTCATACAGGGCACGAATGCCGCCGCAATGGGAATGGCCACACACCACAATACGTTCAACTTTCAGGTTCATCACTGCAAACTCTATGGCTGCAGAGGTGCCGTGGTAACCGGCGGAGCCGTCATAAGGCGGAACAAAAGCCCCCACGTTACGCACCAGAAAAAGCTCGCCTGGGCCCATCCCAGTCAAAAGGTAGGGCACCAGCCGTGAATCCGAACAACCGATAAACAGAATGGTCGGGTGCTGGCCGTCGCTCACCAGGGACTGAAACTGTTGCTGAACCCCAGGAAAGGTCTGATCATGGAAACGGCGCAGGCGTTCTAGCAGATCGTCTGGCATGCCGTATCAACTTTCTCTTGGCTGACCTGGGGGCTTACTGCACCAGCGCAGAGTCAGCCCGTTCCAGTTCAATGCCCTGAATCTGTGCATCTGCGGCCAGCAAGCTCAGGTATTGGCGTAGCGCAGTGACAAAACTTTGCTGTTGGAGTGCCATGCTCACCGTACCCTGAACCGATTCAAAAGGCTGAGCCACACCCGGCTGGCGGCCCAGGATTTCCACCACGTGCAGGCCAAAACGGCTGTGCACCAAACGGGGCAAGACACCAATTTCCTTGTGGCCAAACAGTTCCTTGGCAAACTCTGGTGCGCAGTCAGACGTGCTCAACCAGCCCAATTGGCCACCTTCTGAACCACTGGGGCAGTTCGACACATGGCGGGCCTGCTTGGCAAACACATCTTCTGTGTTTTTGCCGTCGTGGCAGCGCACATTCAGCAGCGTGGCTTCGGCCTGTTGGCGCAAGGCATTCAGATCCACCCCAGGGGTGACGGCAAACAAAATATGGCGCACCTCGACACGCTCGCCGGTGGTGTAGCTGGCCTGGTGGGCCGCATGGTGGCGGCGGCAAGCTTCTTCAGAGGGTTGGGCTACCCGCACTTCTTGCGCCAGCAGCGTCTCAATGGCGTGTGAGGCGGCTTCACTGAGCACACCATCCGCAGCAGGCGTGTCGCTGGCGGCCAGCAAGCCTGTTTGAATGGCGGTCTGGCGCAGCAGTTCCGAATAGGCCCGCTGGTGCAGGGTGTCTGTGTCCAGAACTTCATCCGGGCGGGTAATCACCACCCCATTCACAGTAGCCAAATCGACTTCTAGCGCTTGATCTGATTGCATAAGGTGCTCCTTAAACCGTAGTTTTGGGTTGGTTGCGACCGGCCGGCACGTTCAGGCGACGGGCCCGCACCACCTGGTAGGGGCGCAGCAGGTAAGCCACTGAAGCAAAGCCGCTCCAGACGTGAACCAGCCGGGTGAACGGGAAGATCAGGAAGATGCTCATGCCGAGGAACATGTGGGCCTTGAAGATAAAGCCTGCTTCGGTCAGCAGCTCGGTGGCACCGGGTTGGAAGGTGACGATGGCTTGTGCCCAGCCGGCCAGTTTCATCATCATGCTGCCGTCCATGTGCTGGGCTGACAGTGGCACGGTGGCCAGACCCAGCACCAGTTGCAGCCACAACAGCGGTTCACTCAAGCGGCGGTGCAGCAGAATGGTCACCCCCATAAAACCCAGCAGCCCGGCCAGGCCGCCGCTGACCATGGCCATCAGTTGCTTGTTGCCCGCACTGATGAACGGCTCGTACACAAAGTGTGGGGTCAGCATACCCACGGTGTGGCCAAAGAACAGGAACAACACCCCAATGTGAAACAGGTTGCTGCCCGCGCGTAATTGGCCCATTTTCAGCATTTGTGAGGAGTCGCTTTTCCAGGTGTACTGGTCACGGTCAAAGCGCAGCAGGCTGCCTGCCACAAACACCACGAAGGCGATGTAGGGGTAGATGCCAAACAAGAAGTGGTCAAGGGTGTTCATAGTGGGGCTCCTGCAATCGCCGCTGCGTTGGCCGCATTGGTTTTGACAAAGTGAATGGGTTGGGGCTGATCAGGTTTGCCCTGGCCTTTGACTGAGCAGCCGTCAAACACCACGGGTTCTTCCCAGGCAGCATCGAGTGACTCATCTGCGGTCACCTTGACCGCTTGCGCCTTCTCGCCACTGAGCTCAATCAAGGTGCCGAGCACACTGGCGTAAGGCGTGTTGCGCTGTTGCAAGGCGCTGAAGATGGCGTTCAGGATGTGGACCATTTCACCCAAAAAGGCCCGTGCTTCCTGGGTCGGTTGGGTCGAGGCGTATTCCAGCACCACCGGCAGGTAGTCGGGCAGTTCGCCTTCGGCCAGAAACAGCCCGGCCTTTTCATAGGTCTGGGTCAGGTCAATCATGGCCGGGCCGCGGTCACGTGAATCCCCATGCACGTGCTCAAACAGGTGCAACGAGGTGGCATGCCCGCGGTCAAACAGCTCGACGTAATCGGCTTCAATGTGCAGCGTATCGCCCTGTGCGAGCTTGTCCATCAGGGTGAACAACTCGGCCTGGCGTGAGCGGGTCACCGCCTGCTCGGACTGTATGGCGACACGCATGTCGGCCAGATCGGCGCGCAAAGCGGCATTGGGGTAAGACAGCAGCCGTGCCAGCACGCGCAGGCTGCGCGACATGCCGGTGATGTTGGACATGAATGACATGGTCAGACCTCCGCCTGGATAGGAATGGTGCGGCGTTTGCTGCCGCCAAACAGACTGGCCTCGCTGGCTCCGTCCGAGCAGCCGTTGCCAAAACTGAAGCCGCAACCGCCACGTACATCAAAGGTGTTTTCGGCGTATTCGCGGTGGGTGCTGGGAATGACAAAACGATCCTCGTAGTTGGCAATCGCCATCACGTGGTACATGTCTTCCACTTCGCGCTGGGTCATGCCCACCTGATCCAGTGCGGCCATGTTGATGCGGCCATCAACATGTTTTTCGCGTTGGTAAGCACGCATGGCCAACATCCGCTCCAGGGCCCGCTCTACCGGGAAGGTATCACCTGCAGTGAGTAAATTGGCCAGGTATTTGACCGGAATACGCAGTTGTTTCACATCAGGAATCTGGCCGTTGATGCCAATGTCACCGGCATTGGCGGCGGCGCTGATGGGGGAGAGTGGGGGCACATACCAGACCATCGGCAGCGTGCGGTATTCGGGGTGCAGGGGCAGGGCCACCTTCCATTGCACCGCCATTTTGTAGACCGGGCTGTTGCGTGCGGCTTCCATCCATTTGTCGGGAATGCCGTCGATGCGGGCTTGCTCAATCACTTTCGGGTCATTCGGATCCAGAAAGATGTCGAGCTGGGCCTGGTACAGGTCACGACCTCGCTCCACGCTGGCGGCTTCCTGAATACGGTCGGCGTCATACAGCAGCACACCCAGGTAGCGGATGCGGCCAACACAGGTCTCAGAGCACACGGTGGGCTGGCCAGCTTCAATACGCGGGTAGCAGAAGATGCACTTTTCTGCCTTGCCACTCTTCCAGTTGTAGTAAATCTTCTTGTACGGGCAGCCGCTGATACACATGCGCCAGCCGCGGCATTTGTCCTGGTCAATCAGCACAATGCCGTCTTCTTCACGCTTGTAGATCGAGCCTGACGGGCACGATGCCACACAGGCCGGGTTCAGGCAGTGTTCACACAGGCGCGGCAGGTACATCATGAAGGTGTTCTCGAACTGGCCGTAGATGTCTTTCTGGATGTCCTCGAAGTTCTTGTCTTTGCTGCGTTTGGCGAATTCGCCGCCCAGAATTTCTTCCCAGTTCGGGCCCCATTCGATTTTTTCCATGCGCTGGCCGGTGATCAGGCTGCGCGGGCGGGCTGTGGGCACGGCTTTGGAGGCGGGTGCACTTTGCAGATGTGCGTAGTCAAAGGTGAACGGCTCGTAGTAGTCGTCAATCTGCGGCAGGTTGGGGTTGGCAAAGATGCGCATCAGCAGCTTCCACTTGGCCCCCTGGCGTGGCTCAATCTGGCCATTGGCCAAGCGATGCCAGCCACCGTTCCATTTGTCCTGGTTTTCCCACTCTTTGGGGTAGCCAATGCCGGGTTTGGTTTCCACGTTGTTGAACCAGGCGTATTCCATGCCAGGGCGGCTGGTCCAGACGTTTTTGCAGGTCACGGAGCAGGTGTGGCAACCAATACATTTGTCCAGGTTGAGCACCATGCCGATTTGTGCGCGAATTTTCATGAGTTTCTCCTTAAACGTGGGTGGCTGCGGGTTCACTGGCCGAGCCTTCGTCATCCAGCCAGTCCACCTTGTTCATCTTGCGTAACACCACAAATTCGTCGCGGTTGGTGCCAATGGTCCCGTAGTAGTTGAAGCCGTAGCTGAACTGGGCGTAGCCGCCAATCATGTGGGTTGGTTTCAGCACAATGCGGGTGACAGAGTTGTGGATGCCACCACGGCCACCGGTGATTTCCGAGCCTGGCATGTTCACCAGCTTTTCCTGCGCGTGGTACATCATGCACATGCCGTTGCGCACACGCTGGCTGACCACGGCGCGGGCGGTGAGCGCACCGTTCAGGTTAAACAGCTCGATCCAGTCGTTGTCGACAATGCCGGCACTCTTGGCATCGTCTTCGCTGATCCAGACAATCGGGCCGCCACGGCTGAGCGTCAACATGTGCAGGTTGTCGCTGTAGGTGCTGTGAATGCCCCATTTCTGGTGCGGGGTGATGAAGTTCAGCGCAATTTCTTTGTTTCCATTGGGCTTGACACCTTGAATGCCGTGGGTGGTTTTCAAGTCCACCGGCGGCCGGTAGCTGCTGAAACCTTCACCAAACGCGGTCATCCACGGGTGATCCATGTAGAACTGCTGACGCCCGGTCAGGGTGCGCCATGGAATCATCTCGTGTACATTGGTGTAACCGGCGTTGTACGACACGGTTTCACTCTCGATGCCGCTCCAGGTGGGTGAGCTGATGATCTTGCGGGCCAATTGCAGAATCACTTCGCAGGCATCAATGTCGCTCTCGATCTTGGGCATGCCGCAGGTCACGCCTGGCTCGGTCACCAGGCCGTTGAGTTCACCAAGTTGCTTGACCTCGACCTGGGTGTTCCAGTTGATGCCTTTGCCGCCGTTGCCGACCTTGTTCATCAGTGGGCCTACCGCGGTGAAACGCTTGTAGACGTTGGGGTAATCGCGCTCGACCACGGTGAAACTGGGGGCGGTTTGGCCGGGAATCAGCTCAATCTCGCCAGTCTTCCACTCTTGCACACCAAAGGGCTGTGCCAGTTCAGCGGGGGTGTCGTGCATGATGGGGGTGAGCACCATGTCGCGTTCCACACCCAGATGGCCAATACACAGCTCACTGAACCTTTTGGCAAAACCCTTGTAGATGTCCCAGTCACTGCGCGACTGCCAGGCCGGGTCAACGGCCGTACTCAAGGGGTGAATGAACGGGTGCATGTCGCTGGTGTTCATGTCGTTCTTTTCGTACCAGGTGGCGGTGGGCAGCACGATGTCGGAGTACAGGCAGGTGGTGCTCATGCGGAAGTCCAGCGTCACCACCAGGTCCAGCTTGCCCTCGGGGGCTTGGTCGTGCCACACCACTTCTTTCGGGCGGCCTTCTTCAACCCCCAGATCCTTGCCTTGGACTCCGTGGGTGGTGCCCAGCAAGTGCTTCATGAAGTATTCGTGGCCTTTGCCGCTGGAGCCCAGAATGTTGGAGCGCCAGACAAACAGGTTGCGCGGCCAGTTGTTGGGGTGATCCGGGTCTTCGCAGCTCATGGTCTGGCTGCCGTCTTTCAGGCCACGGGTCAAATAGTCTTTCGGCTCCATGTTGGCCTTTGCTGCGTCACGCACCAGTTGCAAGGGGTTGGTTTTGAGTTGGGGGGCACTGGGCAGCCAACCCATACGCTCGGCACGCACGTTGTAGTCGATCATGCTGCCGCCAAATTTGGCCTTGTCGGCCAGCGGTGACAGGATTTCATCCACACCCACGGTTTCATAACGCCACTGGTCGGTGTGGGCATAGAAAAAGCTGGTGCCGTTCATTTGCCGGGGTGGACGAATCCAGTCCAGCGCAAAGGCCAGCGCGGTCCAGCCGGTTTGCGGGCGCAGCTTTTCCTGGCCCACATAGTGCGCCCAGCCGCCGCCACTTTGGCCAATACAGCCGCACATCATCAGCATGTTGATGACACCGCGGTAGTTCATGTCGGCATGGAACCAGTGGTTCATGGCGGCACCAATGATCACCATAGATTTGCCGTGGGTTTTGTCGGCGTTTTCAGCAAACTGGCGTGCCACGGTGATGAGTTGGGCGCGGGGTGTGCCGGTGATGCGTTCCTGCCAGGCTGGGGTGTAGGGCGTGTCATCGTTGAAATCCTTGGCGGCCATTTCACCCGCCAAGCCGCGGGCCACGCCGTAGTTGGCCACTTGCAGGTCAAACACGGTGGCGACCAAGGCCTCGCGCTGGTCACCTTCTTTGCCGAGTGCAATACGCTGCACCGGCACGGTACGCACCAGCACATTGTTGGCTGCGTCACCGGTGGCGTTGTTGGGGAAGTGTTCGCTGACGATGCCGCCAAAGTAGGGGAAACCGACTTTGGCGGTCTCGCTGCTGGCCGCATCACCTTCCATCACGGTGAGTTTGAGCTTGACATCGGTGTCATGGCGGGCTTCTTTGGCTTGCAGGTTCCACTGGCCGGCATCAGCCCGGCCGTCTGGGCCCCAGCGGAAACCAATTGCGCCATGGGGCAGCACCACTTTGCCACTCATGTCCAGGGCCACGGTTTTCCACTCGGGGTTGTTGGCTTGGCCGAGCTTGCCATTGAAGTCACTGGCACGCACATAACGGTCTGGCACCATGACGGTTTCACCGCTGGGCAGGGTTTGCGGTTTGAGCATCACCAGCATCGGCATGTCGGTGTAGCGGCGCACGTAGTCGTCAAAGTAAGCACTGCGCTCACCCTGGTCCGGGAAGTAGAACTCTTTCAGGATCACATGGCCCATGGCCATGGCCACGGCGGCATCGGTGCCTTGTTTGGGCTTCATCCAGATGTCGGACAGTTTGGCCACTTCCGAGTAGTCGGGGGTGACCGCCACGGTCTTGGTGCCTTTGTAGCGCACTTCGGTAAAAAAGTGGGCATCCGGCGTGCGGGTTTGCGGGATGTTGGAACCCCAGGCAATGATGTAGCTGCTGTTGTACCAGTCGGCCGATTCAGGCACGTCGGTTTGCTCGCCCCAGATTTGCGGGCTGGCCGGGGGCAGATCACAGTACCAGTCGTAAAAGCTGATCGGCACGCCACCAATCAAGCCAAGGTAGCGGCTGCCTGCGGCGTAAGACACCATCGACATCGCCGGAATGGGGGAGAAACCGATGATGCGGTCTGGCCCGTGTTGTTTGATGGTGTAGATGTTGGCGGCGGCCACCATCTCGTTGACCTCGTCCCAGCCCGAGCGCACAAAACCACCCATGCCGCGCTGGGTTTGGTAGCTCTTGCGCTTGGCATCAGACTGGGCAATCGAGGCCCAGGCATCGACCGGAGCCAGGGTCTGACGTGCTTCACGCCAGAGTTTCAGCAGCGCACCACGCACCATCGGGTATTTGACGCGGTTGGCGCTGTACAAATACCAGCTGTAGCTGGCACCGCGGGCACAGCCGCGCGGCTCATGGTTAGGCATGTCCCAGCGGGTGCGGGGGTAGTCGGTTTGCTGGGTTTCCCAGGTGACGATGCCACCTTTGACGTAAATCTTCCAGGAGCATGAGCCGGTGCAGTTCACCCCGTGGGTTGAGCGCACGATCTTGTCATGTGCCCAGCGGTCGCGGTAAGCGTCTTCCCAGGTGCGGTCTTCCCCGGTGGTGATGCCGTGTTCACCCGAGAAGGATTCTCTGGGTTGCGAGAAATAAGTAAGTCGATCAAGAAAGTGGCTCATGGGTGTCCTCTTAAAAAATTCATATAAAAACAGGCTTTAGCGCTTATTTAGTATGCGTAAGCAGCTATTAAAAATATAGTAAAAATGAATAAAGGCAGGGGGAGAAATCCAGCTAAAACGTGCCTGTTTGGGTGTGACATCACTGTAGGTTTGGAGCCTGCTGGTGGCTATCCCTCTAAGGTACAGTTCTCGCTGCTCTGTAGAACTAGGAACGTGTTCACCTGGGTAGTTCGTAAGAACTAGGTGTGTAGGGCCAGACTTGCAAGCTGGCGTGCAGAACCAGGTTGGGGGAAGCCAAGATTTATTAGAGAATTAGGCCTCTAGCGCTCGTATTCATTGCGTAAGAAGCTATTAATTGAGTAGTAAACAGGCTCAAACATCGACCTGACGCAATTGATCAAGATCAAAAACTTCGAGGCATCACCATGCTGGGGATGATTGAAGAGGGGCGGCGACGCAAGCCGGTTGCATCACAGGCTGCAGCTGTGGCTTAGTGTTAATACAATAGCGACATGCGCTACGAACATGACCCCAAGAAACTGGCTGAAAACGTCACCAAGCATCAGGTGTGGTTTGAGTTGGCTGATGGTTTTGAGTGGGACACTGCCCAGATCGAGGCAGATTCTCGTCGGAACTACAGCGAGACACGGTTTATTGCTACGGGGCTGATTGCCTTGCGCGTCCATGTGCTGATTTTTTGTTTCCGCGAAACCAAAATCCGCCTCATCAGTCTGAGAAAAGCCAACCCACGAGAGGTAAAACGCTATGCAAAAAACCATTAAAACCCGCTCTGGGCGGGTCATCATCATGCCGACTCCAGAAGAAGAAATCCAGATCAATGCTGGCATTGCCGCCGACCCGGATACCTTTGAACTCGACGACGAGTGGTTTGCCCGTGCCAAGCCCGCGAGCGAGTTCTTTTCGCCCGAGGTGTATGCGCAACTTTGCGCCATGCGCAAGCGTGGCCCCAAAGACAAGCCACTCAAAGTGCCCACCACCATCCGGTTTGACGCTGACGTGTTGGCCGTACTGAAGGCCAGTGGCAAAGGCTGGCAGACGCGGGTCAATGAGGCCATGCGGGACTGGTTGCGCACCCATTCAGCGGTGTGAGACGCTGAATCTGTTTGATGTTGTGAGTTAAATAGGTCTGTAGCGCTTATGAATCAAGCGCAGATAGCTATTAATTTGGAAGCAATTGGCATCCATCGGGTGAGTGTTGTGAAAGCCGGTGCTGCGCAGGTCAAGGGTTCTTGATCTCAGACCCGACGCGCAGGTAGAACCACCAGTTCAGCACCAGACACAGGGCGTAGAAGATGGCAAAGCCGTACATGGCGGTTTGGGGTGTGCCCGCCTTGATCTGGGCACCAATCACCACCGGGGCAATGAAAGCACCGTAGGCCGCCACGGCAGATGTCCAGCCCAGCACCGGGCCGGCTTGCTGGCGGTCAAAAATCACGCCCACGGTACGGAAGGTGGAGCCGTTGCCGATGCCGCTGGCTGCAAACAACAGTACAAACAACCACATGAAGCTGGAGAAATACTGCTCTGGCGTGGCCGAGCCGTAGGCTTGCATCATCACGTAGCCCACACCCACAGAGGCACCGACCATAACGGCTGAAATGACTTGTGTGACGATGGAGCCACCGACTTTGTCCGCAATCCAGCCACCCACCGGGCGGATCAGGGCACCGACAAATGGGCCAATCCAGGCGTAGGTCAGGGCGGACGGCGCATTCGGGTTCTTCAGGGTGTGTTGCATGACCCCAGCCGCATCAGGCACATGGCTGATGCCAAAAATCACCGCAATCGACAGTGGCAATGCCATGGAGAAACCAATGAACGAGCCGAAGGTCACGAGGTACAGCAGTGTCAGGGACCAGGTGTGTTTGTTCTTGAAAATTTCGAACTGCTTGGCAATGTTGTCCTTCATCTCGCCAAAAGCGGCCAGTCGCATGGCGATCAGCGTGGCCACGATGGTCAGGGGCAAGGCCACCCACATGTTCAACAAGCCCAATCCGGTCGGTGCTGGCAGGTAAAGGTACAGCCCGAAGCCGCCAATCACGCAGGTGATACCCCACAAGTAGATGATCTTGGCAAATGCGGCCAACGTGCCACCGTAGTTGGGAGACAGAGGTAGCAGGTTGTTCATGCCAAACCAGGCGGCCACCACCAGTGGTGACAAGATGGCAGCCCAGATGAAACCGGCGTTTTGGATGAAGGTGGGTGTGCCGGCCAGAATCTTGCCCATGATCCAACCGCTGTCTTTGGTCAGCACCATGGAGCCGCCGCCCACGGCACCAAACAGGCCGATGGTCATCACCAGCGGAATCAGCACCTGCATGGTGGTGACTCCAAAATTGCCCAATCCGGCATTCAAGCCCAGGCCTGTGCCCTGCAGGCGCTTGGGGTAAAAACCCGAAATGTTGGACATGGAGCAGGCAAAGTTGCCGCCACCTATGCCGCTCAGGAAGGCGCAGGCCTGAAATACCCAGAGTGGCGTGGTTTTGTCCTGCAAGGCCATGCCGGTCCAGACCGCAGGAATCATCAGCAGCGCCGAGGTCAAAAAGATGGTGTTGCGCCCGCCTGAGAGGCGGATGAAGAACGAGGCAGGAATTCGAAAGGTGGCTCCCATCAAACCGGCGATGGCGGTCAGGGTGAACATTTCTGCGGGCTTGAACGGAAAGCCCAGGTTCAGCATCTGTACGGTGATGATGCCCCACATGGCCCAGACAGCAAAGGCGACGAGCAGGTTCGGGATGGAGATCCAGAGGTTGCGACTGGCGATGTGTTTGCCTTTGGATTCCCAGAAAGCAGAGTCTTCGGGGCGCCAGTCGGCAATGTCAGCCTTGGAGTAAGAAGAAATTTGATTCATGTGAATCCTTGGTTGGGAAAGATCAGGCCGCTACGGCATGGATGGCCGATTTGTTCATGTATTCTTTGGAGCGCACTTCAGTCCAGTACATCCAGATCAGCGAGACCCAGACCACGCCGTACATCAGCATGAAGGCGCTGGAGCGAATGCCGGTCAGGTCCATCAAGCCGCCAAACATGATGGGCAACAGGAAACCGCCCATGCCACCGGCCAGGCCCACAATGCCGCTGACCGCGCCGATGTTGTGGGGGTAGTCGTCACTGATGTACTTGAACACGCTGGCTTTACCAAAGGCCCAGGCCACGCCCAGGGTGAACATCAGAATGGTGAAGAGGTAAACGTTCAGACCGATATGAAAGGTTTTCGGGCCATCCACGGTGGCAATGGTGAAATCGGTTTGTGGATAGCTCAGCAAAAACAGGCAAATCCAGCTCACCCACAGCACCCACCAGGTCATGGCGTGGGCACCGTATTTGTCAGACAGCCAACCACCCACGGCGCGTAGTACGCCGCCAGGCAGTGAGAAGGCCGCAGCCAGCAAGGCAGCGGTGCGAATGTCCATGCCGAATTCGCCCACGTAGTACTGCACCATCCATAGTGACAAGGCCACATAGCCGCCAAACACAATGCTGTAGTACTGGCAATATTTGAAGACGGTAGGGTCTTTCAGGGCTTTCAGTTGTGCCATGAAGGACACCTGTTTGGCGGCGTGGTGAGCTGGGTCGCTGTGTGAAAAAAACCAGAACATGATCACCGTGCCCAACATGATCATGGCGTACACCTTGGGCACCATGGTCCAGCCGAAACCCACCACCAGCGCTGGTGCAATAAACTTGTTCAGAGCTGCACCAGCGTTGCCCATGCCAAAGATACCCATGGCAAAGCCTTGCTGTTTTTTCGGGAACCAGCGTGCCACATAAGGTGTACCCACCGAGAACGACCCACCGGCCAGGCCCACAAACAGGCCAATCACCAGGTAGTGCCAATAGGCGGTGGCGTAGGTCATCATCCAGATGGGAATCACGGTACAGGCCATCAGCACGGCAAACACAATACGCCCGCCAAACTTGTCAGTCCAGATGCCCAGTGGCACGCGAATCAGCGAACCGGTCAACACCGGCATGGCCATCAACAAACCCGATTGGGTTGCGTTGAGGTCGAGCGCTTTTTTGATCGGAATGCCGATCACTGCAAACATCATCCACACCATGAAACACACGGTGAAGGCGAAGGTGCTGGAGATCAGCACCGACAGGGCTTGCCCTTTCTTGGTCATATCAAAAACTCCTTTTGGGTTGCCAAGACTGTAGGTTTTGCCTGCCGGTTGTGATATCCCTCTGTGGAACGGTTGCGGCTGTTCAATAGAACTAGGTGCGCTGTGCAGACCATAGTTCTGAAGAACTAGACCGCGCTATTTGCAGCTTCCATAGGCGTATTTTCAATATGATTCATCTAAAATGAATCTTTAAATTTATTTGGAGACAAGCATGAGTTCTTGTGCAACCGGCCACCTGACCCCTGAGGCGATTTACCCATTTGACGCACGCGGTGTAGCCAAACGCTTTCGCCATGCGGCTATTTTTGGCGCACTGGATGCGTTGCAACCTGGCGAGACCATGCGTTTTTGCAATGACCATGACCCGATACCTTTGTTGCATCAACTCGGTGATCGTTATGGCGAAGCCGTGCGCATCCAGTACGTGCAGCGTGAGCCCGGTGCCATCGTGATTGACTTCGCCCGAAATTGACAACCCAGGTACAGCTTCAGGGACTTGCATCAAGCGTGTTTTAACTTTCCAACCATCGATCACAGGAGTTTTTCAAGATGAACAAAGTCAAAGCCAGTGGCTTTACCAAGCAGATGGCTCGCAACATGTTTTATGGCGGGGCGGTCTTTTTTATCTTTGTTTTTGCCGCACTGATTTTTGACAGTGAACGCAAAATCCCGTTCCGCTCCAATGCCGAGGCCATTACCCCGGCGGTCGAGCGCGGCAAACGGCTTTGGGAAACACGCAATTGCATTGGCTGTCACACCCTGCTGGGTGAAGGCGCCTACTTTGCCCCTGAATTGGGCAATGTCTACAAGCGTCGCGGCCCGGACTTCATCAAAGCCTGGATCGCCTCACAACCGACCCATATTCCTGGTCGCCGCCAGATGCCGCAGTTCAACTTCACAGAAGCGCAACTCAATGACCTGGTGGAGTTTTTGCGTTGGACCAACAACGTGAACACCGAAAACTGGCCACCCAACATTGAAGGCTAATCCGTCACGCAGGTCTGAACACATCAGGAACAACAAAATGCAAGCAATCACACTCAAATACAAATCCCAGGGGGTGGCGAAGTATTACTTCATCGCCGCCCTGGTGCTCTTTACCGCCCAGATCATCTTCGGTATCACGCTGGGACTGCAATACGTGATTGGCGACCTGGCCTTTCCGTACATTCCCTTCAACCAGGCGCGCATGGTGCACACCAACTTGCTGATCGTCTGGCTGCTGTTTGGCTTCATGGGCTCAGCCTATTACCTGGTGCCCGAAGAGGCTGAGACCGAGCTTTACAGCCCGAAACTGGCCATGGTGCTGTTTTGGGTGTTTCTGGCGGCAGGTGCCCTGACCATCGTCGGTTATCTGGCCGTGCCCTATGCCAAGCTGGCTGAGCTCACCGGCAATGAGCTGCTGGCGACCATGGGCCGTGAGTTTCTGGAGCAACCCCTGCCCACCAAAGTGGGCATTGTGGTGGTCTGCCTGGCCTTTTTGTTCAACATCAGCATGACCGTGCTCAAGGGTCGAAAAACCAGCATTTCGCTGGTGCTGCTGATGGGTTTGTGGGGTCTGGCACTGATGTTCCTGTTCAGCTTTGTCAACCCCGACAACCTGGTGCGTGACAAGATGTACTGGTGGTTTGTGGTGCACCTGTGGGTGGAAGGTACCTGGGAACTGATTCTGGGCGCATTGCTGGCGTTTGTGCTGATCAAGACCACAGGCGTAGACCGTGAAGTGATCGACAAATGGTTGTACGTGATCATTGCCATGGCCTTGATCACCGGCATTTTGGGTACCGGTCACCATTTTTTCTTTATTGGCCTGCCGGGTTACTGGCTGTGGGTCGGCAGTATTTTTTCTGCCATGGAACCGATTCCGTTCTTCATGATGACGGTGTTTGCTTTCAACATGGTGCAACGCCGTCGCCGTGACCACGCCAACCAGGCTGCGCTGTTGTGGGCTGTGGGCTGCTCGGTGGTGGGCTTTTTGGGGGCCGGTCTGTGGGGTTTCATGCACACCTTGAGCCCCATCAACTACTACACCCATGGCACACAAATCACCGCTGCCCATGGTCACCTGGCCTTCTATGGTGCCTATGTGCTGGTGGTGATTGCCATGATCAGTTATGCCATGCCCACCTTGCGTGGCTGGGAAGCCAATAACCGCCGTGCGCAGAGTTTCGAGATGTGGTCGTTCTGGATCATGACCATCAGCATGGGGCTGATGGTGCTGGCCCTGACCGGTGCGGGCATCTTGCAGGTGTGGCTGCAACGCATGCCCACTGAGGGTGCCATGCCGTTCATGCAGACTCAGGACCAGCTGCGCTTTTTCTACTGGTTGCGTGTGGCGGGTGGTGTGGGTTTCCTGATGGGATTGTTGAACTACCTCTACAGCTTCTTTGCCGCCCCAGGGGCGAATGAAGATGAGGTGGTCGTGCCCAACGGCATGATGCACCGCCGGGTCAAGGCGGCTTGAGTCTGTGCCCATGTCCAGCCTTCCGTTTTATGCCGAGCAAGCGGGTGAATGCACCTTGTTTGAGCATGCCTGGCGCAAACAATTGCCGTTGCTCATCAAGGGCCCGACGGGGTGCGGCAAAACCCGCTTTGTCGAGCACATGGCGGCGCGCCTGAGTCGGCCACTGGTCACGGTGTCATGCCACGATGATCTGAGTGCGGCTGATCTGGTGGGGCGCTTTTTGATTGGCAACGGCAGCACACACTGGTCGGACGGGCCACTGGCCCGCGCCGTGCGGCTGGGGGCCATCTGTTACCTTGATGAGGTGGTGGAGGCGCGCAAGGACACCACGGTGGTGTTGCACCCGCTGGCCGATGACCGGCGCATTTTGCCGATTGAGCGCACCGGCGAACAGCTGGCGGCACCGGCAGAGTTCATGCTGGTGATCTCTTACAACCCGGGTTACCAGAATCTGCTCAAAGGGCTCAAACCGAGCACCCGCCAGCGCTTTGTCAGCCTGAGCATGAACTATCCCAGCCCACAGGTCGAGCTGGACATTGTGCGTTTTGAGTCCGGTATTTCCGAGGCTCATGCCAAACAATTGGTGCAATTGGCCAAAGCCTTGCGCACGCTGACAGAGCATGACCTGGAAGAAACCGCCAGCACCCGCTTGCTGGTGTCAGCTGGGCGGCTGATCGCGTCGGGTTTGCCGCTGCAGCTTGCTTGCCAAGCTGCCATCATTGACGCGCTGACGGATGACCTGACCACGGCGCAGGCTTTGGGTGAAGTGGTGCGTGCGCTGTTTGGTGACGGTACATGAATCCAGCCAGCATGCAGAGCTGGCGGTTGTTCACGCAAACAGGTTTTTTTGCGCTGTTTGTGTTGGCCCCGGCACTCAACCTGTTGCGCTTTGACTTGAGCGACACCCAGCTCTGGTTTTTGGGGCAGCGCTGGTCGCTGGGCATTGATGCGCTGGCAAACGGAGAAATCAGTGCCACGGATGCCGCGCTGCAACTGGTTTGGCGTGCCTTTGTACCCGCATTGTTGTTCATTGCCGTGTTTTTGGGCATGGCCTACCGTTATGGTCGGCTGTACTGCGGCTGGCTGTGCCCACATTTTTCGATGGTGGAGGGGCTCAACAAGCTGCTGCAGCGTGCCTGCGGCAAATTGAGCATCTGGGACAAAAGCCCCACACCTAGACCGGGCCTCACCCCCAATTCAGGCTGGTGGCCGCTGTTTGGTGTGAGTTGTGCCCTGATGGGTTTTGTCTGGGCCATCACCTTGCTCACCTATCTGCTGCCGCCTACCATCATTTGGGGTGGCTTGATAGAAGGCACGCTGACACCCCATCAATCCCGATTTTTGTTGATTGCCAGCACGGTCTTTACGCTGGAATTTGCGTTTGCCCGCCACTTGTTTTGCCGCTTCGGTTGCGCTGTGGGTTTATTTCAAAGCCTGGCCTGGATGGCCAACCCCAAAGGCATGGTGGTGGCGTTTGCCCGGGAACGCGCACGTGAGTGCAAAACCTGCGATGCCCCGCGCGGTTCCGCGTGTGACAACGCCTGCCCCATGCGTTTGAACCCACGCAACATCAAGCGCATGATGTTTTCGTGTGTGCAGTGCGGCCAGTGTTTGACGGTGTGTGATGCCACGCAGCAAGCGCAGCAGCGCACCCCGACACTGGAATGGCAAGTGGGTGTGGAGGCCCTGCGTGAAACCTTGCGCCAACGCCAGCGCGAACAATCAGAGCTGCACTGATGGAAGAACTGGTCGGACGCTGGTGGCATCAGGCCATCACCAAGGTGACCCGTCTGGATCACCCCGGCGCGGCGGTACAGCTGCAGGACATGCACAAGCTTATTGGCATCTTTTTCCGCATTGCCGGTGGCCCAGCTGCACTGCGTTTTACCCCTGCCTCCATGCAGGTGGTTGGTGGTCAGCGGCACTGGCTGCAAAAACTGGCGGGCAGCGGCCAACGTGCCGATACGGCCCAGCTGGAACCAGATGTGTTGGCGCTACCCGCCATACTGGCTGTGTTTGCCAAGGAACAACTCAACCATGACCTGTACCTTTGGCTGGCCATGCTGTCGGCGTGTTTTGTGCATCGAGGTGACTGGATCAACGACAACCTGATGGCGAGCCAAACGGCGCTGGCGCAGTTTCCTGGCTTTGTTGCAAGATACCAGGCGCTGTTGCTGGCCCACCTGGCGCAACGCCCCGATCCGTCCCATTTGCAAGGGGTGGCGGCGCAAGCGGAAGCTGCCGTTCAGGCCGCTTTAATAGGGCAGAGTCATGCACCGCACGCCTGTCAGCCTCAGGATGTTGCCGCTGTCTGGTTGTGGCTGAGCGCCAGTGCCACGGGCACAGAAAATCGCTCGACTAGCCAGAAAGCCGCAGAGGCGCACCAGCAAGCAGCTGCGCTCAAGGACAAGCAGCGCCGCCGCACCCAGGCCAGCTCCCACGAACAAAGTCGCAACGCCATGGTGTTGCCATTTCGGGCTGAAGCGCTGATGTCTTGGAGTGAAATGGTTCACGTTAACCGCAGTTCTGACGATGAAGAAGACGGCAACGCCTTGAACGCAGCCAACGACATGGACAAGTTGTCCGTCGCTCCCGATGGACAAACACTGGCCTCGCGTGTCAAATTCGACCTGGATTTACCCAGCAGCAGTGCCGATGACACGCCCGTAGGCCCTGGTATGGCCCTGCCTGAATGGGACTATCGGTGCGCCCGGTTGCAGCCAGGGCATTGCCTGGTGCAGGTGATGCAGGCGCAACATTGTGTGCCGTTTGCGCCCTCGGCGGTTCTGCGCCAGACGGCCAAACATCTGCGCCGCCGTTTGGAGACCCTGCGCGATGCCCCACGCGCCGTGCAGGGTCAGGACAGCGGGGATGATGTTGACCTGGATGCCTGGGTGCGCTTTCACGCCGACCAGCTGGACGTTGCCACACCTTTCAGCGACACGCCACCGATCTACATGCGCCGGGCCCGGCTTGACCGCAGTCTGGCCACGCTTTTGTTGGCCGATTTGTCTTTGTCCACCGATGCCTACGCGACGGCACAAGCGCGAGTGATCGATGTGATCCGTGACGCGCTGTTTGTGTTTGGTGAAGCACTGCACGCTGCGGGAGACCCGTTCGCCATCTGGGGTTTCAGCTCGGTGCGCCGGCAGCATGTACGCATGCAGCACCTAAAAACTTTTGATGAGACTTGGAGCGATGCCAGCCGTGCCCGCGTCGGGGCCATCAAACCCGGTTATTACACCCGCATGGGCGCGGCCATTCGCCACGCTACCCTGCAACTGGCAGATCGACCCGAGCGCAAACGCTTGCTGATGCTGCTCACGGATGGCAAACCCAATGACATGGACATTTACGAAGGCCGCTATGGTCTGGAAGACACACGTCAGGCAGTACGTGAAGCGCACGCTGCGGGTTTGATTCCGTTTTGCGTCACCATCGACGAAAAAGCCCATGACTACCTGCCCATGCTGTTTGGCCAGAACGGCTATGCCATGGTGCACAAGCCGCAAGACCTGGTGAAGCAACTCACGCAAGCCTGGGCCACGTTGTCACGCCGCTGAGCACGGGTGATGCCTACCCGTCTTTGCCATCCTGGCGTGCCGTGACCAACCAAGGGGAGTAGCGCCACATGAAAATCAGAAATGCTGCACTCCAGGCTGTCGCTGAAGTCATCAAGGCATAGGTGTACCACGCTGGTAACAGCATAGGCAGAAGCACCCGCAGCACGGCGGCCAGCATGATCAACAGGTAAGCGGCTGTCTCTAGTGTGTCAACTTGCAAGGCGCGCCCGGTGTGGCCGCGGGACGTGCGTGTCATCATGCCAATGATCAACCCGCCGGTGGCTCCCACCGCCAGTGCGTGCACACCGAGCGAGGTGGTGATCCACCCGAGTTGTGCCATGGCCAGCAAAGCCAGCCCGACTGACAGCCACGCATATGAAATATGCAGAATCCAGACGATGGGGCGGCCGAGCGTGGCCAGGGGATGCCAGCGTAGCTGGCGGCTGAAGTTAAGTGCGCTGGCCAGGGTCAATGCCGCTGCTGCCAGGCCACTGTGCCAGCCAGTCACCCATAACGCCAAACCAAGGGCGGTAGCGGCCAATGTACTGCGTTCCAACCAGACCACAGGTTCAATCTTGAGGCCCAGTGCGGTGGCGGTGAAAAAGGGCACCACACGACCAGCCATCACACATTCAATCATCACGATGAACCCCAGCCCTGCGTACAAACTGTTCATCGGAGCGAGGTCGATGATGCTGGTCGCAGACAAATGGAAAGTCAGATTGACCAAGGAAAGCAACAACAATATGAGGGCCAGCGGCACGTTGCGCCAATTGCGGGAACGAATCAGTAGGCGCAAAAAAATGAGCCCCACAATGGGCAACAATGCAAGATCCAGCACCGCAAAAACCGCATAGGGTGCTACCAGCGAGGCCAAACGGGCACTGAGCCAGAGCAAGATCAAGAATCCCAAAGCCGGGCCTCGCGGCGTTGCCAGTCCCGTCCAGGTTTTGCCGGCGGTCATCAAAAAGCCCACGATGACCGCAGTGGCAAAGCCAAACAGCATTTCATGTGCATGCCACAGCAGCGGCGACGATGTAGGTGTCCAACTGATGGCTCCGATAAAAACGGCCACCCAAAGCGGCACGATCAGCGCAGCCAGCAGGGCGGCTCCGAGATAAAACGGGCGAAAGGCCAGGCGCAAGCAAGGTAAGCCGTAGGGCGCTGGAGTGGTCAGCGATTGGCCGAAGATGGGTAATGACATACTTACTTTCCTGGGTTGGTTTCTGAGGGAACGGCAGGGGTTTGGGGGGTGTCGATTGATGCCAGTTGCTGGTTTCCCCAGGCCAGCCAGTTTTCGCCAAAAAGCTCAGCGGGATGGGGTGATCGCTCGTTGGCGCAGGCCATGGCGTTGGCGGCGCAAAATTGCTCACATCCCCAGCAAATGCGTTCGGGGTTGGCGGGATGGAGAGGGAATTTCTTGGCCATTTCGGGTACGTGCTGAATGGCTTAGCTGGGAATCACAAAGGTGGATTTTTCTTCAATTTCTTCTACTTTGCCATGCCGGGTGGTGTGTATCTTGAACTCGATTTTGCTGGCTTTTCCGCGATATTTTTCAGCAACTTCAGCCGCCAAGTTCAGACGAATCGTGAGTGAGCCAATGCCTGTTGCGGGGACATCCAAAACCGGGTTGGTGACCAGCATCAAGCTAGGTATGCCTTCCACACTCACGGTGTAGGTCTGGGTGTGTTCGGTGGCGTTCATGATGTTGAGCCGGTAAATGTTCTCAATGTCGCCGTTGCCAAGTTCACGTGCCATCGTGCCCCGATCCTTGATGACATCAGCGGCAAAGCCCTTGCGAGTGGACAACCCGCCAACAAAGACGGACACCGCAACAAGCAGCAACACGCTGTAAAACCCTACCCGAGGACGCCAGACACGTCTGATCATTTGTTTGGCAGTCAGCTGCTCTGCGATCCCTGCACCCGATGAATAGCGGATCAGTCCCTTGGGATAGTTCATTTTGAGCATCACTTCATCACAGGCATCAATGCAGGCAGCACAGGCAATACATTCGTTTTGCAAGCCATTGCGGATGTCTATACCCGTTGGGCAGACTTGTACACACAGGGTGCAGTCAATACAGTCGCCCAAGCCGAGTGTTTTGGGGTCGGATTTGCGTGATCTGGCACCTCTGGATTCGCCGCGTTGTGAGTCATAGGCAATGACCATGGAGTCCATGTCGGTCAGTGCACTTTGAATGCGGGCATAGGGGCACATTTGCTTGCAGATTTGCTCGCGCAAATAACCAGCATTGCCATAGGTGGCAAGGCCGTAAAACAATACCCAGAACCATTCCCAGGGCGAAAACGATAGGGCCAGGAGTTCGCCGACCAATGTCTGAATGGGTGTGAAATAGCCAACAAAAGTAAAACCTGTAAACAGGCTCACGCCCATCCACAAAACTTGTTTGGCACTTTTTCGGGCGATTTTCTCAGTGTTCCAACGTGATGCATCCAGACGCATGCGGGCCAGTCGGTCGCCTTCGGCAATGCGTTCTAGCCACATGAAAATTTCGGTGTAAACGGTTTGTGGGCAGGCATAGCCGCACCAGAGGCGTCCCGCTACTGCCGTGAAGAAAAACAGCGCCAAGGCGGCCAATACCATCAAGACAGCCAGGTAAATCAAGTCTTGTGGATGCAGCACCAGGCCAAAAATCAGAAAACGGTTTTCGGTCAGGTCAAACAGCACGGCTTGCCGTTGATTCCATTGCAACCATGGCAGTCCATAAAACACCAGTTGTGTGACCCACACCATGATCCAACGCAAGCGGGTAAACCGGCCAAGAACCGAACGCGGGTAAATTTTGGCTTGATCGTTGTTGACTAAAAAGACTTCATCTATGTCCGTAGCCTCAGGGGCTGGCTGAATCGGAATGATTTTTGAGTGAACTGGCTTATGCATAAATGGCGTACAGCACTTAAAGATGAATTTAATATGAATGTTATTTTATTCGGATAATGATCACCTTGAATGCATCTTTGTTTTAACCGTTGATCGACCTATGCGCCTCACTCAGTGGACCGACTACACCCTGCGCGTCTTGATGTACTGTGCAGCCAGCCAATTGCGCACACAGCCTGTGACCATCACAGAAATTGCCGAGAGTCATGGCATCTCACGCAGTCACCTGACTAAAATTGTGCAAGAGTTGGCCGCTCGTGGATGGCTGGAAACCACGCGGGGTCGTGGTGGTGGTATGCGCTTGTTGGTGTCTGCCCATGAACTGCGATTGGGTGATGTGGTGCGGGCTACTGAAACTGACTTTGCCATGGTGGAGTGTTTTGAAACCAGTTCAAACCAGTGCCGCTTGAGCCAGCATTGCCAACTCCAGTGGGTATTGGACCAGGCGACACAAAGTTTTCTGACCACACTTGATCAAGTTACCTTGGCTGATTTGGTGTCGCCAGTGTCTGTGAAGGCCCAGCCTTTGACGTGGATACCCGGTTTACCGTCACTGTCTGCAAAGGGATAAAGTGGTTTTACTGAGAGGGTGCGGTTTAAAGTAAACCGTGTTCAGTGGCCATGACAGCGGCATGCACGCGGGAACTGACACCCAATTTGCGCAACACGTGTTGCACATGAATCTTGACGGTGGTTTCCACAATACCGTGTTCACGTGCAATTTCTTTGTTGCTGTCGCCACGGGCAATGCCGCGCAAAATATCAAGTTCTCTTGGCGACAGGCTGGCCACGGCTTGCTCGGTGGGGGTGGACGCTTTGATGATGCAAGCAGGCTGGGCAGTGTCTTTACCTGTGCCTGATGTCAAAGCCATTTTCTTATAGGCGGAAATCAGTTTGCCCATCATCTCTGGTGCAATGATGCTGTCACCTTGAACCGCTCGGTGGATGGCTGCGGTCAGATCGTCACCTTCCATGGTTTTGAGTAGGTAAGCACAGGCACCAGCATGCAGTGCGGCGGCAAGATCGTTTTCGTCTTCGCTGACGGTCAGCATCAAAATGCAGGCATGGGGTGCTGCTTCCCTCAGTGAGGGCAGGGCATCAACACCATTCACTCCCGGCAAATGATTGTCCAGCAGGATGACATGGGGTTGCAGTTCTTGTGCTTTGCGTTGGGCTTGTCCGGCATCGGCGGCATCACCAACAACCAGTAAGCTTGCATCACGCGCCAACAGTGCAATCAGACCGCGACGAAATAAGGTGTGGTCGTCAACCACCAGAATACGGATCGGGCTGTTATCGAAAGAGGTCATGTGTTTCGGGTGTTATCGATCCGAGTGGGATTGCTGGTGCTGGGGTGTGATTGCGGTGAAAGGGTAAGTATCACAGAGCTGCCGCATAAGGGTGTTGAAATCACCTGAATATGGGCATCAATGCGCTGAGCGCGTTCGTTCATGATACGTATCCCCACATGGGTTTCATCATGTTGATCTGCATCCGGGGTAAAACCAATTCCGTCGTCGCGCACCTCAAATCGCCAAGTCGGTTGTTGTTGAACGTCCAGCCAGGCCTGTGAAGCCCGGGCGTGTTTTCGGACATTGGACAGTGCTTCCTGAAGGATGTGGAGCACCTGGATTTGCACATCGGGTGCCAGCGGCAAGCCTTGTCCCTGAATGGACAAAGTGGTCTTGATGCCGCTTTGGTGTTCAAATTTTTGTAAGGTGGTGGCCAATGCGGGTTCAATGTCTTCGGTATTGGTGCGTGTTCTGAAATGCAGGAGTAATTCACGCACATCGCCGTAGCTCTCTCGTACACCGGCATCAATTTCCTCAAGGATGTTGGAAACATCCGACGCATGGTTGTTTTTGATGGCATCACGCATCAATTGCACTTGTATTTTCAAAAACGCCAGGGACTGTGCAATCGAGTCATGGAGTTCTCGCGCCAAAAGGTGGCGTTCCTGTGACACGGCGGCTTCTTTTTCAAGTGAGTTCAGACGCAGGTTTTCCATGCCACTGGCCAAGTGACTGCTCAAGGCCTCAAGTAACGAGCGCTCGGAAGTGCTCAGGATGATGCGGGCGTGATAAAATAGGTCTACCTCTCCCATCACTAGTTCGTGCAGCCGTACCTGAATGGTGACCACAGTTTCAAACCCGGCTCGTGCGCAGTGTGGTAATCGGGTTGGGTTCAAATCATGAATCGGGATCACGTTTAATGTATACCCCTCCACGGATGATCCGCAGTGGCAGTCGCCAGAATAAATACATTGCTCAGCATCCACCATGTCGGCAGGTAATCCATGGGCCGCCAGCATCAGATGGCGTTGGCCGCCTTGATTGGACCAGCGCAGGGCTACACCATCTGCATGCGAAATTTTTGCAATGTTTTTGGTGAACTCTTGTGCCAAAGCATCCAGTGATGTGGCTTTGGCGACCAGATTGGTGACGGCGTAAAGGCTTTCAAGCCGTTCGGACTTTTCTTGTAGCAAAAGTGTTTTTTCGGCTACTTTGGCTTCCAGGTTTTTGTACATGGATTGCAGGTGCTCGGCCATGCCGTTGAAGCCATCGGCAAGGGTGCCAAACTCGTCACTGGAGGCGCGTGCCACCCGTGCGTCAAATTCGCCAAGCTGGATTTTTTCAATGGCTTGTTTGAGTTGGCTCACAGGTTCCAGGACAAATAAATAGCCGGTGTACAGCAACACGGTAGCACCCACGATGACCGATGCCAGCATACTCATTTGCAGCAGATGGAGCAGGGCAGTCCAATGCGCAATGTGTACCTCAATGCTATTGACAAAAGCATCAATGTGGGCAGCAAACGCGACGGTGTCGGCCCTGAGTTCCCCAAATACGGTGGGCTGGATATCAAGCCATCGGGTTTGGTAGCGGCTCCAGTCAGCTTCAACCACGGCAAATCGTTCGATGGTGACGTTGTCCCAAGGCACAAACAGGGGACGTTCTGGATCCCCTTGTTTCAGGGTCACCAGACTGCGTTCAAATTCAGCTTTTTGTTTGGGTAACTCAAGCGTTTCTCCGGTGCCGATAGAGAGCGACATGCGGTAAGACTGCATCCGCATGCGTCCTGCTTCATTGACTGCAGCGGCACCTCCATCGAGTTGCCAAGATACCCAAAGGGTGGCAAAAGTTGCCACAAATACCAACAGCAAAAATGGCATGCCCACCATGAGAAGCTTGGTGCCCAGGTTCCAGTGCCGGGTAGGTGACATGGTGGGTAGCCAAGCTGCTTCACAGTCCTGCGATGGTCACTTATGCAGTACGCTCAAAAATCGCCGCTATCCCCTGTCCACCACCAATACACATGGTGACCAGTGCATAACGCCCACCGATACGCTCCAGCTCGTACAGGGCCTTGACGGTGATCAGCGCACCGGTGGCTCCAATCGGGTGACCGAGTGAAATACCCGAGCCATTGGGGTTGACCTTGGCCGGGTCCAGTCCCAGGTCACGGCTGACCGCGCAGGCTTGGGCGGCAAACGCTTCATTGGCCTCAATCACGTCCAGGTCATTGACCGTCAAACCGGCTTTTTTCAGTGCCAGCTGGGTTGCAGGCACCGGGCCAATGCCCATGTATTTGGGATCCACACCGGCGTGGGCATAGGCCACCAGACGTGCCAGGGGTTTTAAACCACGGGCTTGGGCGGTGGCAGCTTCCATCAGCACCACTGCGGCTGCCGCATCGTTGATGCCGGAGGCATTGCCGGCCGTGACCGTGCCGTTTTCTTTCAGGAAGGCGGGTTTGAGCTTGGCCAGATCGGCCAGACTGCAATTGGGGCGGTAGTGTTCATCGGTGTCAAACACCACATCACCTTTGCGACCTTTCAGGGTTACCGGCATGATCTGGCTTTTGAAGTAACCGGCCTCAATGGCGCGTTGGGCCCGGTTGTGGCTTTCGACCGCCAATGCATCCTGGTCTTCGCGGCTGATGCCCCACTTGGCGGCAATGTTTTCAGCGGTGACTCCCATGTGGATGGTGTGGAACGGGTCGTGCAGTGCGCCGACCACCATGTCAACCATCTTGCTGTCACCCATGCGGGCTCCCCAGCGCATGTTCAGGCTGGCGTAGGGGGCTCGGCTCATGGCTTCGGCCCCGCCGCCAATGGCAATGTCGCAGTCACCCAGCAAAATGCTTTGACTGGCTGACACAATGGCTTGCAGGCCGGAACCACACAGGCGGTTGACATTGAAGGCCGGCACACCTTCGGCGCAGCCACCGTGGATGGCCGCCACACGTGACAGGTACATGTCTTTGGGTTCGGTGTTGACCACATGGCCAAACACCACATGGCCGACTTCGTCGCCCTTGACCTGGGCGCGGCTCAACACCTCGCGCACGATTTGCCCAGCCAATTCGGTCGGGGCAATGTCTTTCAGGCTGCCGCCATAGGTGCCGATGGCTGAACGGGCTCCACTCACAATCACAACTTCACGGGTCATCTCGAATCTCCTTGGGGGTAATCAATCATTACGGAACCATCTTAGCGTGAAACAAGGGAGGGTTTGAACTATCCAAGTCAATGGATTTCTCGTACATCGGCGACGGGCTGTTGGCCAAAATCTGGCCGCTGTAACCAGGCTAAAACACGTTCGGCGGCCTGTTGGGCCGAGCTGAGTTGGCCGGATTGTTTCAACTGGGCAAAGCCGCTTTGGTCGGGAAAGACATCAGGATCGGCGCTGCGCAGTTGAGTTTGCATGTCGGTGTCAATCACACCGGGGGCCAATGCACAAACTTTGGCTCCATTGCTGATGCGTGCTTCGTCTAGCGCCAGACAACGGGTGAAGTGATCCAGGCCGGCTTTGGCAGCACAGTAAGCGGCTTGGGATGCCATCGGTCTGCGACCCAAGCCTGAAGAGATATTCAGCACTTTTCGCGGAATGCTCAGGGACAAGGTGGCCTTTAAAAATGCGGCAGTGAGCAGCATCGGCGCTTCCAGGCCTACCCGCAGGGCGCGTGCCAGTTCCTGAGGGGCAGAGGCGCTCAAGGGCGCAATGGTCGGAATCACGCCGGCATTGTTGATTAACGTGGCACTTTGGTACGCTGATAAAGGCAGCGTTTGAAGCCAGAGAGTAAGCTGATTCGACACCGCTTGGGCATCAGACAAGTCCAGTAACCACTGTTCCAGCACACACTGCCCTTGGTTGGCAAGTACGGCTAAGCCGTGATTGGGATGGCGGGAAATGCAAAGTAGTTGATGCTTGGGTGAAATCAATTGCTCGGCCATGGCCAAGCCCATGCCGCGCGAGGCTCCGGTGAGGATGTAGAGGTGGGTCATGACTTGTATGTTCTGAAAACCATGCGCAAATGTCGGGAGTCAAAACGGAGTTGGGCAAACAAAGCGCAAGGTCTCTGCTCGGCTGGGGTGGGGCAGTTCGAGCTCGCAAGCGTGAAGCAACAACCGATCAGAAGCGCAGGCCACGTGGGCTGGTGCGTACAACGGGTCACCCAGAATGGCGTGACCAAGGGCACACAGGTGGACGCGCAACTGGTGTGACCTTCCGGTCACAGGTTCCAGCAGCAAGCGCGTGGTGTTTTTCACTGGGTCGATGGACAGAACCCGCCAGCGCGTCGAGCTGGGTTTTCCGCGCTGTGTGTCAATCATGCGCTTGGGGCGCTGAGCCCAGTCCAGAAAAATCGGCAGATCAATGAGTTGCCAGCCGGTATCGGGTGCGTCAAGAACACCATCGACCACCGCTTCATAACGTTTGTGAATGCGGCGTTCCGCAAAGGCATCGTTCAGGTCACGCTGCGCTGTGGGTGAACGGGCCATCACCAGCAATCCAGAGGTGGCCATGTCGAGCCGGTGTACCACCAAGGCATCCGGGTAAAGCTGTTGAGCCCGCAGGCTCAGGCAATCCTGTTTGTCTGCCCCTTTACCAGGCACGCTCAACAAACCTGCGGGTTTGTTCAGAACCAGCAGGGACGCATCTGCATAGATGACCTGTATGGGAGTCAATCGTTTTGTTCTCTGAGCAGTTTCTGGACGGTGGCGCAAAGTTCGTCCACGTCGTTGGGTTTGTGGATCAGGGCACGCGCACCAGCTGCAATGGCTTCCCGTTCGATGTCAGGGGTGACATAACCCGAGGCCAGTGCCACGGGCAAATGGGGTCGCAATTGCTGGACATCGCGCAATAAATCGACACCGCTGTAACCCGGCATGTTGTAGTCGGTGACCAGCAGGTTGCAGGTGAATGCCGGGTCGCGCAATTGCGTCAGCGCCTGCAGCGGATCGGTAAATGTGATGACTCGATAGCCTTTGCGGGTGAGCAGGCGTTTGAGCAAAAACACTAGCGCTTCATCGTCATCCACTACCATCACCGACTGCCCCACACCCATGTCGGGAAGTTTTTCGATGGATGCGGTGGGCGCTCGCTCGATTTCCGCATCAGTCACCGGGAAGTACAGATTGAATGTGCTTCCTTGGCCGAGTGAGCTTTGAACCTTGATGCTGCCCATGTGGGAGCGCATGATGCCGTGGACTACCGACAGTCCCAGACCCGTCCCCTGACCTACTGGTTTGGTGGTGAAAAAGGGTTCAAAAATACGTTCCTGGGTGGCTTCACTCATGCCACAACCGGTGTCGCTGACGCTGAGTTTGACGTGCTGTCCTCGGAGCCCACTGCGCCGCTCGTGTTGATCCTCAGGCGTGCGTGTGGTGTAGCTGAGTTCAACTTTCAAAATGCCTGCGTGATCAGCCATGGCGTGGATGGCGTTGTTGCACAAATTGAGCAAAGCCTGCTCAATTTGAGTGGCATCTGCCATCACCAGTGGTGCTGTGTCACTGATATGGGCTTGCAAACTGACGTGTGGTGGCAGCGTGACTTTGACCAGTCGAAGTGCTTCATGGACGATGCTCGCCAATTGCAGGGGGGTGCGCCGGGGCGGGTCGTTGCGGCTGAAGGGCAGGATTTGGCGCACCAGGTCACGTGCACGGCCTTGTCAATTTCGTCAAGACTGGTGGCTGCCGCACTTTCTGGGGCCGTGTCCATTTTGGCCAAGGCGACATTGCCCAGAATGGCACTGATGATGTTGTTGAAGTCATGTGCTATACCGCCAGCCATGGTGCCAATGGCCTGCATTTTTTGGGATTCTCGCAACTGCGACTCCAGGGCATTGCGATGTGCTTCCATTTTTTTGCGTGCGGTCAGATCGTGGGCAAAAAAAGTCATCACATCACCATCTGGATGGTGCTCAAATGACAGACTAACTTCCAGTGGGACTTTTTTGCCTTGGCGGGTCAATCCGGTCATTTCACCCAGTTGGGCATGGTTGGTGAGGTTGCTGTTATTCAGGGCACGTTCGGCATCGGGCAAGAAATCAGTGAGTGGGCGACCCAAGGCATCTTCTGTTGCACACTGAAACACCGTGGCTGCTGTGGGGTTAAACACCATGATGTGGTGGTTTTTGTCCACGCACAAAATGGCATCTAGTGACGAGTTGATGATGGCGGCCAAGCGCGTTTTGCTTTGAACCAGTTGATCATTGCGTTCTTGCAAGGCCTGTGTACTGCGCTGTAATGCATGGCGTTGCGCCAGCAAAGGCCCTTGGTCAATGATGGCGCAAATGAAACGCGGCGGTTCATCTTCGGCGTGAACAATTCTGGCGACATGGATGTCACCGGTAAATGCGCCATTTGACCCCCCTGAAAACTCAACCTCATCGATTTCATACGCCCCTTGCTCCTTGGCCAGAAAAAAGCACAGGCGTACGCGATCAAGTCCGGATGGATTGACCAGCGGGTACAAAAAAGTTAGCGGAGGATCACTCTCAAGGGGGCGAAACAAATCAAGGGAGCGGCCATTGGTTTCCAGGATCAAACCGGATTCTTCAACCACCATCAAAGCCAGTGGCACATGGGAAAACAGGGTGACAAAGCGTTCGGACGCACCTTCTGCTTCAGCTTGGCTGAAACGCAGTGCCTTGTTTTGTATTTCAAGTTCTGCCTGATATTGCCTCAGGTTGTCTACCAGACGAGCGTTCGAGAACTTGTCTGGCAAGCTTGGAGAAACACGGCCAGGCCCACCCAGTCGTTTGGGTTTGAGCTTGGAGGGTTTTCGCAGAGGGCGGGGAATAGGTCGATTCATGCGGGCCATGCCGCAGCCAATGTCACTGTGGGGTGTTGCATGCTTGACGGTTTATAGCGGGCAACACCCCACTGTGGATCAGTGGGATGCGTTTTTGAGCTTGCCGCGCACAGGGACGACCGTGGTGATGGTTGGACGAACAGCGTCTGATGAAACAGGTTTGGGGGGAGTGGTGTCTTTTTTGGGTTTTTTGACCATTTTGTTGTTTTGTTGACCTTTTGCCATGGTGTTCTCCTGGGGTAATGGTTGGGGCTTCCTAGTCGACTGAGCTGTGTCATTATCGGCGCGTCACTGTCAACCTTGTCGAAAAATTAAATTTCTTCTTTCAGTGGCAGCCCCATCAGTAAGAGGCAAAAATGCATCAACGCACAATGCAAAATTGCGGTAGGGGGCCATTGTTTAATCTGTTTATTTTCTTATGTACCGATTCACATTAATTTTTTTATGGGTCATCGGCTTGAATGTGACTTTTGCCAGGGCTGGAGAAGCCATTTCTGAGCGAGATTACCTTGATGAGATGCCCATTGTGTTGTCTGTGTCACGCCTGCCTCAGCGACTTGATGAGACCCCTGGTGCCGTGACTGTGCTGGATCGCGACTTTATCCGTCGCAGTGGTGCACGCGATGTGGCTGACTTGTTGCGGCTTGTGCCAGGTTTTCGATCCAGTACTTCATTTGAGCCTGATGCACCCCAAGCCAGTTACCACGGAGGATTCGGGAATTACTCGGCCCGAATTCAGGTGCTGGTGGATGGGCGGTCAGTGTACTCAACTTATTTTTTCGGCAGTGTGGCTTCTGGTTTGATGTCGGTGGCGATGGAGGATATTGAGCGAATTGAAGTGTTGCGAGGATCAAATTCGGCAGCCTATGGTGCACGGGCCATGTTGGGTGTGGTCAATATCGTGACTCGACACACCGCAGATACCTTGGGCGTACAAGCCAAATTAACGGGTGGTGAGAACGGTGTTCGTGATGCTCAGGCAGCCATGGGGTGGTCAAGTGACAAGGCCAGCTACCGGTTGAGCATGGATACCCGGGCTGATGACGGACTGACAGGTGCTTATGGTCACAACTTTGTCCGACGGGTGAATTTCCGCTCAGACTGGGCGGCTTCTTCCGAGGATGATGTGCAACTCAGGGTCGGTACCATGGATATCGACTCGGGGCGAGGGTTTGCAGGCGTTGTGGGCAACCCGGCGCATGACCGTTTTTATGAGTCGAGCTTTGCACAAATGGACTTGCGCCGCACTTTGGGTGTGGATGAAGATCTGGCGTTGACTCTGGCGCATACCCAGGAACGCTACCGTGACACAGCGCCTTACTCATTGCTGTCACTGGGGATCAACGATAGCTTCAACCTGGATGTGAGTGGCTCTACCCAGAATGATTCGATCACCCTGCAACATACATTTCGTTCTGGCACAGGTCTGCGTGTGGTCTGGGGCGGTGAATGGCGGCGTGAGCAGATCACTTCGTTACCGGTATACAACACCAGTGCGGCCCTGGTCACGGATTTCAAGCGCTTATTTACCAACGCCGAATGGCGCATCACACCCGCTTTCTTGTTGAATGCCGGTGTGATGGCTGAGCACAGTTCAGACAGTGGAGCGACCTTGGCCCCACGTTTGATGCTGAATTGGCATCTGTTGCCGGGGCACACCATGCGTGCGGGATTGGCACGTGCCTACAGGCCGCCAAGTTCACTCGAAAAATACGCTGATATTCGCTACAGCTACAAAGGTAGATTGCTCCAGGTGAACACACTTGCACGCGGGAACATTGCGCCAGAAAGTGTGTCTGTGCGCGAGATCGGACTTTTAAGTGAGTTTCCCAAATGGGGTGCAACTCTGGATGTACGGGCATTCCAGGAGCAGATCAGCGGATTTGTCAGGCGGAAGCAATATGCGTTGCCAGCCGGTACTTCCCTGTTGCCGTCAAATCCATGGGATTACTTCAACAGTGATGATTTAGCTATTCGTGGATTTGAATACCAATTCAAATCTCATCTATGGAAAGGTGCACAGCTTGGTTTCAACCAGGCTTATGCGCATATTTCATTTTTGAATCCTGCCAATCCTGCTGTAGATCCCAACACGGCTTTTGCGGTTCCTGATCTGACCAGTACGCTCTTTTTTACACAAAAATTCCCTGGTGGTATTGAGCTTACCCTGACTCATCAAGACATTGGCACTGTGTCATTGCAGGGCTCAACCCGCGATAAGCAGGCGCTAACCCGCACGGATTTACGTTTGAGCAAGGCTTTGCAATGGGGAAGCAAGCGTGGTGAATTGGCTTTGGTGATCCAAAATATGGGTGTTCCATACCCGGATTTTGATCGGACTTTCATGTTCGAGCGGCGTGCTTTTTTGACATTGCGGTTGGAATACTAGGCACATAGGATGGCTTTTGTTTGGCGGTTTCTCTTGGTTGCGCTGGGCTTGTCTCTGGCGGGATTGAGTGCGACCGCACAGCCATCAATGGTGATGCCACGTGTCATCATTGTCAGCAGTGACAATACTGCAGCCTATATGGAAGCCGCTCAAACTCTTATTGCTGAACTTGGACGAAACGGCATTTCTTCATACGATATTCGACGTTTGAACGTTTCTGAATGGCAAGCCCAGGCTGACCAGATGACGAAGGCTGCGGTTTATGTAACGCTTGGCACTCGGGCCACTGAAACCTTAGTGGCTGTTCGGGTTTCCTCACCAATTTTGGCAGCACTGATTCCACGCAGCAGTTTTGAGCGTGTATTGCGCAGTGGTGGACGCAAGCCATCTTCTGGGCTGACGGCGATTTATCTGGATCAATCACTTGCGCGTCAATTGGCTCTGATCCGCCTGGCCATGCCACAAGCCAGACGTATAGGTGTGTTATGGGGGGCTGATTCTTGGTCAATGGCTCCCACTTTAAGGGCATTGATGGATCCTATGGATTTGACTTTGACTGAAGCAGGGTTGGAGGAGTCTCACAGAGTATTTCCTGACTTGCAGCAGGTCTTGAATGACAGCGATGTTTTTTTGGCTTTGGCTGATCCTGTCGTCTTTAACAGCAACACCATCCAGAATATTTTGCTCACCACTTTTCGAGCCAAGGTGCCTGTTGTGGCATTTTCGCCAGCTTATGTACGTGCTGGCGCTTTATTGGCGCTACATACAACGCCTGAACAAGTTGGCAGACAGGCCGCAGGTTTGGTGCAAGATGTTTTGAATGGTAAATCCTTGCCTGAGAAGCCAGTTGAATCGAATGATTTTGAGGTCAGTGTCAATGCCCATGTGGGTAGGGCATTCAATCTTTCTTTGGATGGCAAAGCCCTGCGCTCGACTTTGCGTCGTTTGGAGCATTTACCATGAGACGCCTTGATATTCGTGAGCGCATGTTGTTGGCGGCACTGTTGCCTGTGGTTATGGTCAGTGTGCTGCTGGCGGTTGTTTTTTTGATGGCAAGATTTGACGACATCCAAGAGGCCTATCAGCAACGTACCCGTTCGGTCGTTCGTCAAGTTGCACTTGCCAGTGAATATGGTTTGTTTTCTGCCAACCAAACGCAATTGCAAACGGTGGTTCATGGGGCCTTGAGAGAACCTGATGTGAGGTCTGCGGCTGTCTATGGCGCAAATGGGCAGTTATTGGCCAGTGCCGGGGAGGATGGCGTTGAAATAGTGAAGGCGTTTGGCGCTCAGGAAACCCAGGTTTTTGATGCGCGAAGACGCTTGGATATTCTTTCGCAGCCAGTTTTTGCCAGTGGCATCAAACTGGATGATTTGTATGAAGAAGCAGCTTCTCAAGCAGATGGTTTACCAACTCAATTGGGATTGGTGGTGGTAAAAATTTCACGCCAATCGGTCGACGTGAGCAAGCAGAACATGCTGATTCTGGGGAGTTTCATCAGTTTGTTGGGGCTCATTTTTGGTATGGTGCTGGCGGCAAAATTGAGTCAGGGTGTGATTCGACCGATTCTGCGCATGACCCATTTGATCGAGCGAATTGGGCGCGGGGATTTTGCAGCTGCGGCCGAGGTTCGAAATGAAGCCGTTGCGCAAGGTGATCCTCTGCGGGAATTGCAAGAAAACCTGCGTCAAATGGCAGAGCGACTCGGGCACGCACGTGAAGATCTGGAGCAACAAGTGGCTGTTGCCACGCAGGCCTTGCGTGTGAAAAAAGAAGAAGCCGAGCACGCCACCCAGGCCAAATCGCGGTTTTTAGCGGCGGCCAGCCATGATTTGCGGCAACCTACCCATGCCTTGGGCATGTTCATTACCCGATTGGCTCAACTGCCACATGACGAACAGACGCGAGGATTGATTGTCAATCTGGAGTCTTCTGTGCGGGCCATGCAGAATTTGCTGGATGGATTGCTGGATATTTCACGGCTTGAGGCACAGGCGGTTCAGGTCAAGTTGGAGTCACTGGCCATGTCGGGTTTGCTGACACAGTTGCAAACAGACCTTGGGCAAACCGCTCAGGAAAAAGGCCTGCGTTTGCGCATTCGACCCAGCTCGGTGTGGGTGACGAGTGATGCTGTGTTGCTGTACCGCATTCTGCTCAATCTGGTGAGCAATGCTTTGCGCTATACCGAACAGGGTGGGGTGCTCGTGGCCTGCAGGCCAATGGATGACGGGAAAAAAGTCCAACTCCAGGTATGGGACAGTGGCATCGGCATTGCTGCGGAGCACCAGAGTGAAGTGTTCAAAGAGTTTTTTCAGGTGGGGAACAAGGGGCGTGAGCGTAACAAGGGCCTGGGTTTAGGCTTGAGTATTGTGAAACGCACCTCCGAATTGTTGGGCCACCCGATGGTGTTGGACTCCCGAACCGGCCGAGGAACACGCTTTACCTTAATCTTGCCATTGGCGCAGCCAAAGCAAAAATACCTCGACACCTTGGCGTTTGAACGACCCCAAGGAGATGGTTTGGCCGGAGTCGTCATGCTGGTGATTGAGGATGATCCCCTGGTGCGCACTGCCCTGGTTTGTTTGTTGGAGGGTTGGGGCATCAAAGTCCATGATGCGAGAGGCATGCACGATGCACAGCAATGGATAGAAAACGGCCTGAAACCAGCACTCATTTTGAGTGACTACCGCTTGCTGGATGAACAAAATGGCATTGAAGTGGTGCAGCAATTACGCCGCATTTTGGACTCGGACATTCCGGCCTGTTTGATGAGCGGTGATACCGATGCGGCCCTGATGTCAGCGGCTCAAGCAGCTGGCTTGACGTTGTTGCACAAGCCGGTGCGCCCAGCCAAACTGCGTAGCCTGTTGCGCCGCTTACTCAGCCATCAGCTCATTGATGAAGACTTGCGGTAACCCCATCGGGCCGCCTCGGTGGCGGCTTGGGTGCGGGTTTTGGCATTGAAGGCCCGCATGATGTTCGTGACATGGGTTTTGATGGTCTCTTCACCCACAAACAGCCTGTTGGCAATCTCACGGTTGGTGAAGCCGTCCAGCAGCAACTGCAAAACCTCAAGCTGGCGAGGGCTGAAAACCGGAGTCCGCCCCTGATTCGGTTGTTCGGACAGGGGAGCATGATCATGAAATGCCGAGAAACTGTTGGGCTCGTAGATTTCTCCCCGCAGAACTTTTCTCAGGGCAAGCAGAAGCTCCTCACTTAAACCTGATTTGGTGATGAATCCGGCGGCACCTTGTGCCAGCGCCTGTTGCATGATGCTGGGATTGGCCGAGCCCGACAAAATCACCACGGGCAACTCAGGGTGTTCTTTGCCAAAAATGGTCAAGGCCGCCAAGCCATTCATATCGGCAGATGGTAGTCCAGCAGCACCATGTCCAGATCGGGGTGGGTTTTTGCCAGTTCAAAGGCTTCGGCGCAATTGGAGGCCAGTAATACGTCGGTTGGCTCATCGGGATTCAATCCCTTGAGTACTTGGCACAGACCTTCGCGTACCAGTGCATGATCATCAACCACGAGAATCTTCAAGATGGCTTCCTTGGTGTCTTCTTACAATCCAACATTTGATGGTCAACTCTTCCTTGGGAGATGTTTGACCATTGTGATCATCATACTTGAAGCCCATGTTCGTCCACCTACGTTTGCATACCGAATTTTCCGTCATTGACGGTACCACCCGCATCGATGAGGTGGTCAAAGCGGCAGCGGCAGATGATCAACCTGCACTGGCCATTTCTGATTTGAGCAACCTTTTTGGGGCCATCAAGTTCTACAAAGAAGGGCGCAAGCGCGGGGTCAAACCCCTGATGGGGGCGGAAGTCTGGCTCGAAGGTTTGGGCAAAGAGTTGGGGCAACTCTCCCGTGTGCTGCTGTTGGTGCAAAACAAGCAAGGCTACCTGAATTTGTCTGAACTGTTGGCCCGGGCCTGGACACAAAACGCCAACAAGGCCCAGGCCAGTGTGACTCTGGCCTGGTTGACTGAGCTCAATACGGGGCTGATTTGCCTTTCCGGTGCACAGGCCGGGCCGGTCGGGCAAGCCCTGCTGCAAGGTGATGAAGCGCGGGCGCTGGATGCCGCCTTGCAACTGGCAGGCGTGTTCCCCCACCGGTTTTACCTGGAGTTGCAGCGTGCCGGTCGCTGTGCAATTGGCCCAGCGTATGCAACTGCCGGTGGTGGCCACACACCCGATTCAATTTCTGGCTCCAGAAGATTTTGAAGCGCATGAAGCCCGCGTCTGTATTGCCGAGGGCGAAATGCTGGCCAACCCGCGCCGGGTACGCCGCTTCACTCGTGACCAGTATTTCAAGACCAGTGCCGAGATGCAGGCCTTGTTTGCCGATCTGCCCTCTGCCCTGGCCAACAGCGTGGAGATTGCCAAGCGCTGCAACCTGAGCCTGGTGCTGGGCAAGCCGCAATTGCCGGACTTTCCGATCCCCCCCGTGAACGGCGTGGTGATGGAGGCCAACGAGTACTTTCGTTACGCCTCACACGAGGGCCTGAAGGAACGTATGGCGCATCTGTACCCCGATGCAGCCAAGCGTGAGGCCGAGATGCCGCGCTACGTGGAGCGGCTGGAGTTTGAGCTCACCACCATTCTGAAAATGGGTTTTCCGGGCTACTTCCTGATCGTGGGTGACTTCATCAACTGGGCCAAGAACAATGGCTGCCCGGTCGGGCCGGGACGCGGCTCCGGGGCTGGTTCACTGGTGGCCTATGCGCTCAAAATCACCGACCTGGATCCGCTGCAATACAACCTGCTGTTCGAGCGGTTTTTGAACCCCGAGCGGGTCTCCATGCCCGACTTTGATATTGACTTTTGCCAGGGCAACCGCGACCGGGTGATTGACTATGTGAAAGAAAAATACGGCAAAGATGCGGTCAGCCAGATTGCCACCTTCGGCACCATGGCAGCCCGCGCGGCGATACGCGATGTGGGCCGGGTGCTGGACATGAGCTACACCTTTTGCGACGGCATCAGCAAGCTCATTCCCAACAAACCTGGCGTGGCCGTGACCCTGCAACTGCCGCCGCCGGACAAGAAAAAAGACGACAAAATGGTTTA
>VIKI01000246.1 GCA_008080595.1 Comamonadaceae bacterium | reverse complement strand
GAACTGGTGGCGCAGGGTTTCCAGAATGCGCCGGTTGTTGATGGGGTGAATGTCACAGCCCACGATGGCGGCCAGGGCCCGCACCCTGGCACGATCCAAGGGCGATGTTGGCAACAAGGCAGGTGTGGGGTAACTTTCTTCCAGCCACTCGATGATGGCGGGCGACTGGATCAGCACTGCCCCATCGTCCAGCGCCAAGGCGGGCACCAGCTGCTGCGGGTTGAGGGCTTTGAAGGCATCGGTGAGGTGCTGCTCGGTGCGCAAATCCACCGCTTCGTAGTCAGGGGCGAGCCCTTTGAGGTTGAGCGCAATACGCAGCCGGTGCGAGGTGCCGCTGCGAAAGAAGTTGTAGAGCTTCATGCTGGACGGGGCAGCCTATTCAGCCGCGCTGATGGTCAAGGCCACCTCGGCCACCCCCTCGACCCGGCCGGTGATGTGGTCACCGGCCAGCACCGGGCCCACACCTTCGGGTGTGCCGGTGTAGATCAGGTCACCGGCTTGCAGGTGGTAGAACTGCGACAGGTCGGCAATCAGCTCGCGCACATTCCAGATCAGTTTGTCCACATTGGAAGACTGCTTGGTTTGCCCGTTTACTTCTAAATTGATAGCTCCTTGCGCAATCACTACCTGGGCTAGAGGCACAATTTCCGTACAAACAGAGGACTGTTCCACGTCTTTACCCAAATCCCATGGGCGGCCCTTGTCGCGTGCCACCAGTTGCAGGTCGCGCCGGGTCATGTCCAGACCGGCGGCATAGCCGTAAATCAGCTGGTGCGCGTCTTCAGCCGCTACGCGAAAGCCGGGTGCGCCAATGGCCACCACCATCTCCATCTCGAAGTGGTAGTTGGCCGTGCCGGGCGGGTAGGCAATGGTGGCCCCGCTCTCCACCAGCGTTTGCGGTGCTTTGGTGAAGTAAAACGGGCGCTCGGCCGATTTGTCCACCGGGCGGCCCATTTCCACCGCATGGGCGTGGTAATTGCGACCGACAAAAAACAGGCGGTTGATGGGGAAACGATCGGTCTTGCCACGCACCGGCAGGGATTGAACAGCGGGCGGGTTCCAGAGGTAAGTGGTCATGTATTTCCTTGAAGAGGGTTAACCGCGGTTTTCATACACACCGAGCTTGCGGTGCAGCGGGGACTCGTCGGCAATGAAGACAAAGGCGGGCTGGTCAGGGCTTTGGTTCATCAAGCTCACTTTTTCATAGCCCGGTGCGCAGCAGGTATCTGCTTCCAGCAGGGTAAAGGCTTGATCGACGATGTGCGCCGTGACCCCGCCTTCAATCAGGTGGAACACCTGCGCTGGCGAGCGTGCGGGCAGGGTCAGCGTCTGCCCTGGGCGCAGCATCAGCGCGTAAAAGCCCAGAATGTTTTCGGCATCGCCCCCGGTTTCGGGGTTGATGTAGGTCACCTGTACCGCTTCCAGCGCGGGCTGGTCTTCGGCCAGCGACACCAGGGCCGCGCGGGCATCGGCCCAGGGGTAGCGCAGCACCGGGTTGCGTTTGTCAGAGCGCTCAAACACCGGGCTGGGCACCACGCCAGCGCGGGTCCAGGCGCGGTCAGCCCGGCTGGTTTTTTGCGTCTGGCGCTGACCTTCAGTGACGTAAGAGGCTTCCAGAAAATACACAATCGGCAAGTCCAGCACATCGAGCCAGACCACCGGCTGCTCACCGTCATGGCCGTGTTCGTGCCACAAGCCGGTGGGGGTCAGGATCAAATCCCCCCGCGCCATCGGGCACTTTTCGCCATCCACCGTGGTCCAAGCGCCCTCACCTTCCACAATCATGCGCACCGCATTCGGGGTGTGTTTGTGGGATGGGGCCCACTCGCCCGGCAGCAGCAACTGCATGCCCAGGTACATGGCCGCGCTGGCCTGCATTTTTTCCAACCCGTGGCCAGGGTTGGCCAGCACCAGGACACGGCGCTCAGCCTTTTCCATCGGGGTCAGTTCACCGGCGCGCAGCAACAAGGGGCGCAGGGTGGCGTAGGGCCACAAGGTGGGCTGGGTTTTGCGGGTGGGCACCTGCGGTGGCAACACGGCGCGCAAACTGGGCCACAGCGGCACCAGATTGAGTTGTGTCAAATCGTCACGGTAGTCTTGCGGCAAGTCTTCCAGGCGGCCTAATTCGTCCATGGTGTGCTCCTTTTTTTGATCAATCGGTGGCAAGACAGTTGCCCACATTCCAGCCATACAGCCACTCCATGGCATCATAAAAACGCTCAGGCGTGCGGCCTTTCCACAAGCTGTTGCGCACCAGCCGCTCGACCCCGGCAGCGTGGTACAGGCGACCCATTTCGCGCCCGGAGAGCACGATGCGGGCGGTGCGGGCCACGCGGGAGCGCTGGTACAAGTCCAGCGCTTTGGGCCAGTCATTGCCATTCACGCGCAGGGCTTCCCCCAGCGTGACCGCATCTTCCAGCGCCATGCAAGCGCCTTGTGCCATGTACTGGGTGGTGGGGTGCGCGGCATCCCCCAAAATGGTGGCGCGGCCAAACACCCAGGTGCCAATCGGCTCGCGGTCGGCGGTGGCCCAGCGTTTCCAGCTCTTGGGCAGGTCGATCAGTTGGCGGGCCTTGGGGCAGATGTCGGTGAAGTAGCTCTGCACCTCCTCTTTGCTGCCTTCGGTCACGCCCCACTCTTCTTGCTGCCGGCTGTGGAAAGTCACTACCACGTTGTACTGCTCACCCCCGCGCAAGGGGTAATGCACCAGATGGCATTTGGGGCCAACCCAGATGCTGGCGGCGTTCCATTGCAGGTTTTCAGGAAAGTCTTTTTTGTCAATCACCGAGCGGTACACCACATGGCCGGTGATGCGAGGTGGGTCGTTCACGTACTGCTTACGCACCACCGATTTGCCGCCATCGGCACCAATCAGCGCCTGCCCAGTCCAGGCTTTGCCGTTCTGGTCATACACCGTCACGCTGCTATCGGACTGCTCCACGCGCTCAATGCGGGTGCTGGTGTGGAATTCCACCTTGCCAGTCTCGGTCGCACCTTCGAGCAGCGAGGTGTGAATATCCACCCGGTGGATCACTGCATAGGGATTGCCAAAGCGCTTTTGAAAAGCCTCTCCGGTCGGAATCTTGCCCACCTGGTATTCGTCCATCGCATCGTGCATCACCATGTAATCAGTGAACACGGAGCGGCTGCGGGTCTTGTCGCCCACACCCAATGCGTCAAAGGCATGAAAGGCGTTCGGGCCGAGCTGAATGCCCGCGCCGATTTCGCCAATTTCTGCGGCCTGCTCCAGCACCTGCACCTTGAAACCCTGTCGCACCAGCGCCAAAGCTGCGGCCAGGCCACCAATGCCGCCACCGGCGACCAAAACGGGTAAATCTACTGCTTGCTGGGTCATGCTGTGGGCTCCTGTTCGAATGATGAATTTGCGAATTGTCAGAACTTAGTATGCTGATTATCAGTGTACTGACGATAAGTGTAATGATAAAATCCCAACCCAGAATCAGGGTATTCCCTGAACACACAGAAAAAATCATGACCCAAGCTGCCGTTCACATCGACCAGATTCCCGGCCACGCCATCCGCCGCTTGCAACAAATTGCCGTGGGCATCTTTCACCAGGAAGCGCAGGAGCTGGGCATGACACCAGTGCAATACGCGGTGTTGCAAACCGTGCACAACCACCCAGGCACGGATCAGCGCACACTGGCGGGCCTGATCGCGCTTGACACCTCCAACACCGCCAGCGTGGTGGATCGGCTGGAGGCACGCGGGCTGATCACCCGCCAGGTGTCACCACAAGACCGGCGCGTGCGGATGCTGGCATTGACGCAAGAGGGCGAGCAGTTGTTGCAGCAGGCCATTCCGTGTATGCAACGCGCCCAGCAGCGTATTCTGGAGCCCTTGAGCCAGACCGATCAGGTCGAGTTCATGCGCCTGCTCAACCTGCTGGTGAGTGAGAGCAAAGACTTCAGCCGGGTGCCCAGTGAGTTGGGCAAATAAGCT
>VIKI01000245.1 GCA_008080595.1 Comamonadaceae bacterium | reverse complement strand
GCATGTCCTGCATCAGGCGCTGGCGCTCCTGGCTCAGCATTTGGCGTTGTTCAATCTCGCGCAGCCGTTCATGGGTCGCAGTCAACTCAGCCTCGCGCTCGTACAAGCGCAGTTCGAGGTTGATATTGGCCTGCTCCACATCATTAATCGCCTTGCGACGGATCAAGATAAAACGATCAGCCAGGGCAAAGGCCAGCAGCAGCATTTCGAGGGCCGAGCCAAACAAAAGCCCGTTCATGGTAAAAAGGTTGGTGGGTGCCAGATTAACAATTCTCAGCGCGACAATGTAGGAGCCACCTAAGAAAAAAGAAAATGCGACCGTAAAGTAAACGGCATTGCGCTGCCGCTTAACGAACCATAAAAACAAGCTGACAAACAGAATCAGCACGCCTATAGCGAATTGATATAACGTAAATGGCTTGACAACGGCATTCAGCGAAGCGGTATATCCAATCGGAACCAGTAGTTCGATGCAGACAATAATTTTTAATAGCCGGTCAGTTCTGGGAATAAGCTCTTGCGTGTTCAGCATGCGGCGCATGAAAAGCAGTAATGCCGTAATCATGAGCGAATAGCTGATGCTGACGGCAATTTCTGCCCACGCCGCAGAATCCGGCCATAGATATTCCTTGGCCAGGCCATTCCCCGATAAGACGGTAAATACCGTACAAATGACGAAGCCGACATACAGCAGATAGATGTTATCCCGCAGCGCGATGAGCAGCAGCAGGTTGAATAACAACATCGCGGATGCGATGCCCAGATACCATGTTTGGAGGGCGTAATCGTTTTGTGCGTGAACATAAAAAGCCTGCGGCTCCCACAGCGTGGCGGGAATAATCATGGAGCTCCCGGACTGGATGCGCAGGTAAATCACCTGATCGGCGTGCTCCGGCAGCGTTACGGCAAAGACAAAATTGCGGTTTGGGTGGGCGCGCGTTGCAAAAGGCTTGGTATTGCCGGTTTTAATGGAGCGATAAGTTCCATCAACAAGCGGCTGATGAAACTGGATGCTTGAAAGGAGGGGGTAGTCGATTTCCAGCATCCGCTCGACGGGGCGGTTGCTCGTGTTGCGCAGCGTCAAGCGCAGCCAGTAAGCGGAACGGACAAAGCCATAACTCAGCGCCATAGCAGGCGCATGGCCTCCCTTAAAACGGTTCGTCATGTCGGGCTTTTGCACATCGGCCAGCGTCAGTGACGAACCAGGATCTTCGAGGACAGCAAGGTATTCGGTCAGTGAAACCGGCTCCCGGTCAAGCAGGCTGGCATCGAGCACCTTGTCAGCCGCAAAAACATTGACTGAAAGCAGCAGGAGCAGCAGCGCACTAAAAATCCAAAAGCCCTTGGGCACGTGCTTCATAAATCGCCTCAGCTTTTGAATTCACTTCCAGCTTGGCGTAAATCCGCCGCACAAAAGACAACACCGTGTAGCGCGACACCTGCATCAAGCGTGCAATCTCCTCGGCCTTGAACCCCTTGGTGATGAACTCCAGCACCTCACGCTCACGCTCAGACAAGGCGGCACGCGCAGGCCGCTCGACAGGCGGCTCGGCACTTGCAGCCGCCACCGGAACCACCTCCTTGTCACTGCCACGAAAACGCATCAGCACCTGGCGCGCAATCAGCGGGCTGATCGGGCTGCCACCGGCGTGCAGGCTGCGAATCTCATCCACCATGCGGTGGGGTGAGCTGTCTTTGAGCAGGTAGCCCGAGGCCCCGGACTCAATCGACCGCATCACATGCGCCTCATCCCCAAACGCCGTGCTGACCATGATGGCGCAACCCGGCCAGCGGGCGTGGGCCGCGCGGATCACGTCAATACCTGAGCCGTCGGGCAAACCCAAATCCACCAGTAACACATCGGGCTGCGGCAGCTCCAGTGCCTGCAAACCCTGGGCCCGCGTGGGGGCGACTTGGGTCAACACCATGTCGGGGGCAACCTTGATCGCCTCCGACAAGGCGTTCTGAAAATTCACATCATCCTCTACCAGCATGATGCGAATGAGTGAATGCGTGTTGTCGGTCTGAGTGTTCAAAAAAGCCTCTTTCATTCAAGCAAGGCCTGTATCGTGCCACAGCAGCAAAATTTGTCTGTAGACATTTTTTGCTACAGACAGGCCAGGCGGTTCCAGCTAAATTTCGGCGCATTCACCTTACAAAGCCCCTTGCCATGGAAAACAACAGCCCCTCCATCGACGCATTGACACTTGCGCTGGACAACTTGCTGTCGCAGCCTGACTGTGGCCAGCCCGGCAGCAAAACAATCCCCCTGCGCACTACGCCAGACCGCAGTCAGAAAGCGCCCGCCCTGATTCGTATCACCATTGAACTGTCACACGACCTGGCCTACATTGCCGCACTGCAAGGCGTGTTTGATGCCAGCGACTATGAACGCCTGGTGCGCGAAGCCTTGTACAGCAAGGGCCGTCGCCAGCAAAGCATCGTCTGGCAATAAACACGCCCCCGAACCCTTCATCCACCTCCAAAAAAACCATGACCCAATTTGTCGGCGTAACCGGCCTGCCCCGCGCAGGCTCCACCCTGCTGTGCCAACTGCTGGCCCAGCACCCCGAAATTCATTGCGAAGGCCACAGCAGCCCGCTGTGCAACACCCTGCTCGGCATCCGGCGCATGGTCAGCGACGACCAGTTCTTTCTGTCCCAACTCGACAGCAGCTTTACCAACAGCTACGGGCACTTGACTTCGGCCATGCAAGGCTACCTGCGCGGCTGGCATCACAACTGCAAAAAACCGGTGGTGATCGACAAAAACCGCGCCTGGTTGCATGCCGTCGAGACGCTGCTGCACATCGAACCCGAGGCCAAACTCATCGTCTGCCTGCGAGACCTGGGACAAATCTACGGCTCGATCGAAGCCCAGCACCAAAAAACCATCCTGCTCGACTTCATCGACCACCTGGCCGACTACGACCGCTTTGGCCGCGCCGACATGCTGTTTGCCAAAGACAAGGCCATCGGTGCGCCCCTGATCTCGCTGCACGCCGTGCCAGACCTGCCCAAACACGTGCATGAGCACCTGTTTTTTCTGCGATTTGAAGACCTGATGGTCAAGCCCGTGGAGTGCATGTCGCACATCTACAACTGGCTTGGCGTATCGCCCATGAGCATCGACCCCGAAAAAATCAAATTCAGTGCGCAAGAAAGCGACAGCCACTACCACATGAAGTACCCGCACAAGCAATCCACCCACATCACCCCGCCCAAACGCCACGAGGTGCCCCCGCGCATCCAGGCCCTAATCGAAACCGCCTACGCCTGGTACTACCAGATGTACTACCCCAAGCCCAGCTGAGCCCTTCGCGGGGCATTCGCGGCTGCCGCCGCTCCTACAAATTCTCGGCCAATGCGAGGCTGCTGTAGGAGCGGCGGCAGCCGCGAGGTATTGGGCCAGCACACCAACACACCGTTCCTACTTGTAGCTAATTCTTGTCACAGACAAACCCGGAAAGCCCCTCTAAAGTCACGCCCCGTCAGCTTGACAAATGATTTCATTCACCCAACTTTCAACCGGAGACCCCCCATGAAGAAAACCCTACTGACCACCCTCACCCTGGCCTTGCTCGGCACGATGGGCCAAGCCTTGGCCCGCGGCGGCTACAACGATGTGCCGCCGGGCGATGCCCAGTACAAACAATGCATCCGCTACGCCAACTCCAATTACGAAAACGGCGGCGAAAGCAGCCCGATCCCCGGCCAGAACAAGGCCGAGGCCTACTGCGAATGCATGTGGAATGAAACGCCAGACAGTTTCCGTGGCAATCTGGTCAAGTTCGCCGAATCAGACCGGGGCGCAAAAACCAACAAGATTTGCGAAAAACATTCCGGCTGGACCAATTACTGACCGCTGTTTTCCAAGAAGACCATCGCGGCGGCAGCCGCGAATGACCACATACCGAATCAGCGGCCTGTTTGCAGCCGCTCGTCAAACCTTTGCATCGCGAATTTCGCATTCAACCCCTCCCAGCCCTCTCGCAACCGCTGACTCCAACCCGGCCCACGATGGATCGCGTCATCCCACGATTCGCGCACCAGATCAGCATCGTTTTCCAGCAGATAGTCCAGCAGGCAGGCTGCCTGGATGAGATCTTTGTTGGCCTTGACCCGCATATCGCGGGGTCGCTCCCCATACACAATCAACTTGTGCCAGACGTATCGCTCCGGGCGTGGCACGTTCACCACCAGGGGGCCATTGCGGTACAACAGCGTCGCCTTCATGGGAGCTTCAAGTGAGTACTCCATGAATTTGAGCGGCTGCAAAGTCAGGTTCAGGGCCGGCACAAACAAAGGCGTATCCCCGTTCCTGCCAAACGTCGTCAGAAAGTCCAGATCAAAGTCGGGTTCATCGGGCTTTTTGTACGTTGTGCCGCTCATCACCGGTATGAAACCCATCTCCAGCGACTCAATGGCCTTGGCGGTATCCACCTCCACGTTAGCGGCAATCGCCAGCGAAAGATTCTTACCGGCGTGCGCAAAGTCCAAATCGACGGTGAATGCCCCGGCATCCCAGCGCACGCCGAACATGTTTTGATAGGCCAGAAACGCATGGGTTCCGACCAACAAGCCGCCCGCTTTGAAGAATCCATGATCCAGAAGTCGGCCAATGACCCGACCATGTTTCAAAGGAATCTCGGCACAGCCAAGCTCAATAGCCGCTCGGGCAAGCTTTTTCAAGCCAGCAGAGGCATCCACTGCGTCAGCCGCATCATGTCGATGGATAAGGATGCGGGTCTTCTCGTCGTCAGGCCCCACATAGACCTGCTGCACTCTGCCATCGGGTTGCTTTTGCTGGTAGTACCAGTAGTCCCGGCCTTTGTCATTTTTTTTGACAAAACCACCAGGCAAGCCTGCGACGCTGCGTCTTAGCTCCGCGTCACGCGCGGCAACATCCAACCCAGCAAAAGCCGCCTGTGCACTCGTACTGAGTTCTGTGAATAACCTCATGCTGTACTACCAAAATGAAAAAGGTAGTATAGCTATAGACATAGAAATAAAGGCCACCTCGTTTGACCAACGGGAAGCTGCAAAAGCATTCGCTGCATATTTAATAGCTCCTTGCGCATGCTTGATAAGCACTAGAGGCCAATTCTGCATCAAACTCATCGCGGCTACCGCCGCTCCTACACAGTCAGAGC
>VIKI01000244.1:10886-11659 GCA_008080595.1 Comamonadaceae bacterium | reverse complement strand
GGGCTCGGGCATGGGATCGTGTGGGAGGTAGAGGCGGTACAGTTCCGTTTGCAGTCTGTTCATGATGATGTTGGGAGTGTGGCCGTGACAGGTGAGGCGCCGACTCTACCTGATCAGCGTCGTGGCAAACGGGGCGGGGCTGGCATGGGATGCCTACAATGCGCCCCCCTTTGTCAACCAACCTGAAGCCAAATTTTTACCTATGAACATCATCGTCAACGAAGAACTGAAAGCGTACATTGACCCGTTGACCCCAGAGGAATACGAGTCGCTGGAGCGCAGCATTCTGACTGAGGGCTGCCGCGATGCCCTGGTGCTGTGGGGTGAGCTGCTGATTGATGGGCACAACCGCTACGCCATCTGTCAGGCCCATGGGCTGCCGTTTCGCACCATGCAGAGTACGCTGTTCAAGAGCATGGACGATGTCCACCTGTGGATGATTGATCAGCACCTGGGGCGGCGCAGCGTGTCTGACTTCCAGCGCGGTGTGTTGGCCTTGAGAAAGCGCGAAATCATTGCGGCCAGGCGCAACCGGGTCGCCGCACCAGAGAGTCCGAATGCGGCTGAAGAGGCCCAGGCTGGCGCAGAGCTGCCGCCCTGGGAGGACGCAGCTGGCACGGGGGCGCTAGCCAGCCGGGAAGACATTGCCAAAGCGGCCCGCTTGAGCAACAGCCAGGTGGTGATGATTGAAAAAATTCAGAAACAGGCTGCGCCCGAAGTTGTGGCGGCGGTGAAATCTGGGGTGATTTCCCTCAATGCCGCCGCCGCCGTGG
>VIKI01000244.1:0-10874 GCA_008080595.1 Comamonadaceae bacterium | reverse complement strand
GCCGAAGAACAGGTGGCCGCAGCCGTTGGTGGCAAGGATGAGCTCAAGCAGGCGGCCAAACGGGTGCGGGAAGCCAAGCGCAAGCCGCGGGTGACTTCCGACGAGCACAACGAGCAGGCGTCGGAAGATACATCAGAATCCTTGTCGTCAGGCGATGAGGTCAAGGCACTCAAATCACGCATTGCCCAGCTGGAAAAAGAAAACGATGCCTTGCGCAAACAGGTTTTGAATCTGCTGGACAAGAACAGTCGCACGGCCTGATCAGCATCCAGACCCCAAAGTTTCGGACTCGATCCAAAGCCGTTTGGCTCCCCCGCATTGAGATGTTGAAACCCGTGGAATTCAGGCTGGGGGGCCCACAGTCCAACTCTTGGTCACTTTTCCTGCACTATTGACGCTTTCCAGAACCACGCCAAAACGCCACAGGCGCGCCACGTGTTTCAGCACCTCCTGCGTACTTTCCGCGAGTGGCCGGTCATGGTACTGGGTGTGGCGCAAGGTCAGGCTGCGGTCACCACGCAGATTGACGTTCCAGACCTGGATGCTGGGCTCGCGCGTGCCCAGGTCGTACTGCTGTGACAGTGTCTGGCGCAGGCGCTGGTAGCCAGCCTCGTCATGGATGGCACTGACCTCCAGTTCGCGTTCTGCCTCATCGTCGTGGATCGCGAACAGGCGCATTTCGCGCATCAACCGTGGGCTGAGGAACTGGCCGATGAAGCTCTCGTCCTTGAAGTTGCGCATGGCATGGTCCAGGGTGGGCAGCCAGGGGGCACCAGCCATTTCGGGGAACCAGATGTGGTCTTCCTCGGTGGGGGCATCGCAGATGCGTTTGATGTCGGTGTACATGGCAAATCCCAGCGCATAAGGGTTGATGCCGCTGTAGGCGCGGTGGTCTACCGGGGGCTGGTAGATCACATTGGTGTGTGAGGTCATCCACTCCAGCATCATGCCGTTGCTCAGGTGACCATCGTCGTACAGCGTGTTGAGCAATTTGTGATGCCAAAAGGTGGCCCAGCCCTCGTTCATGACCTGGGTCTGGCGCTGGGGGTAGAAATACTGCGCCACCTTGCGCACAATGCGCACGATCTCGCGTTGCCAGGGCTCCAGCAAAGGTGAGTGTTTCTCGATGAAATACAACAGGTTTTCCTGGGGCTCCTTGGGAAAACGCTCCGCAGCCTGAGGCCCGTCGTCCTTCTCTGCGCGCTGGGGCAGGGTGCTCCAAAGTTCATTCACCTGCTGCTGGGCATAACGCTCGCGCTCCTGGCGTTCGGCAACTTCGCGAGCCAGTGGGCGTTTGCTGGGGCGGCGATACCTATCCACGCCGTAGTTGGCCAGGGCGTGGCAGGAGTCCAGCACCGCTTCCACAGCTTCCAGGCCGTGACGCTCCTCGCAGTCACTCACATATTGGCGGGCGTAGACCAGGTAGTCGATGATGGAGGATGCGTCAGTCCACATCCGAAACAGGTAGTTGCCTTTGAAAAAGCTGTTGTGCCCATAGGCCGCATGGGCGATCACCAAGGCTTGCATGGCCGTGGTGTTTTCTTCCATCAGGTAGCTGATACAGGGGTTGGAGTTGATGACGATCTCATAGGCCAGCCCCATGTGACCACGCCGGTAACGCCGCTCAGTGGCCAAAAACTCTTTGCCGTAGCTCCAGTGGCGGTAGTTCACCGGCATGCCCACCGAGGCGTAGGCATCCATCATCTGCTCGGAGCTGATGATCTCCAACTGGTTGGGGTAGGTGTCCAGGCCAAAGCGTTCGGCGGTCTGGCGGATGACCTCGTGATAACGCTCAATCAACTCGAAGGACCAATCACTGGGGTCGGGAAGGGGGTGCGTGGCGCGAGGTGGTGCGGGCAAGGGCTGCTGCAGTTCGGTGCGCGGGCGACGGTCACCCGTGGCGGGTACGCGCCACAGGTTCTCGGCCGTGCGCCGTTCCAGCACCGGGTGGGTCATGAGGTTCATGCGTCCACCCCCTCTTTCTTGAAGAGGTTACGGAACACGGGGTAAATCTCACTGGCATCAGACACCTTGCGCATGGCGAAATTGGTCTGCTGCTCCAGCAATTTCTCGTATTCTCCCCACAGGTTTTGTTCCTCCTGAGCGACCTGCACGTAAGCAAAATAGCGCACCAGCGGCAAAATTTTGACAGCCAACAGCTCACGGCATTTAGCGCTGTCATTGGTGAAGTTGTCACCGTCACTGGCCTGCGCACCGTAAATATTCCACTCGCCGCTGGGGTAGCGCGCCAGCATGATCTGGTGCATCAGCACCAGCGCACTGCTGACCACGGTGCCGCCACTTTCGGTGGCATGGAAGAACTGGTCTTCATCAACCTCTTGGGCCTGCGTGTGGTGGCGGATGAAGACAATGTCGATCTTTTCGTAATGCCGGGTGAGAAACAGGTAGAGCAAGATAAAAAACCGCTTCGACAGGTCTTTGCGCTCCTGGTCCATGGAGCCAGACACATCCATCAGGCAAAACATCACGGCTTGGCTAGCGGGAACCGGCACCCGAACCCGGCCACGAAAACGCAGGTCGATCGGGTCCAAAAAGGGAATACGTTTGAGCCTCAGTTCAAGTTGCGTTATTTCCAGGCGCAGTTGTGTGGTCTCGGGTTCACTCTCCATATCCAGATTGAGCAAGGCTTGCAAGCGGGCACGTTTGTGGGCGTGCCGTCATGGGTGTAGCCTGCACGGTGTGTTTTCCATTGCGGGTTGTCACCCATGGCGGTGCGCAGCAAATGAGGCAACTCCAGGTCATCAAAGAAAAGCTGCATGAACTCTTCCCGGCTCAAAGTGAACACAAAGTCATCGTCGCCCTCGCCCGAATCGCTGGCTTGTGAGCCCCCACCCGCACGCCCCTTGGGTCGGGCGATGTGATCACCGCGAATATGGTCTTTGTTGCCGGGGTGGATGGTGTCGCGCACGCCGCCCTGCGCATGCTGAAACACCGGTTCACTGATGTCTTTTTTGGGAATGGTGATGTTTTCGCCCTGTGCTATGTCACGGATGTCACGATTGGACACGGCCCGGCGCACCGCCTCGTTGATCTGATCCTTATAGCGGCGCAAGAACCGTTCGCGGTTGCCGACTGACTTGCTTTTACCAGCCAGCCTGCGGTCAATGATGTGCAGTGCCATCTCAATCCTTCAAAAAAGCGCTTATGTCGCTGGGCCGGGCCGTCCCACGCAAGGCTGCGCCCTCTTTCTACGAACTCTTGCGCACCCGCAAATACCACTCGCACAACAGTCGCACCTGCCTGGACGTGTAACCTTTGTCCACCATGCGGGTGACAAAGTCTTCGTGCTTGCGGGCCTCGTCGGCGCTGGCCTTGGCGTTGAAACTGATCACCGGCAACAGCTCTTCGGTGTTGGAGAACATTTTTTTCTCAATCACCAGGCGCAGCTTCTCGTAGCTGGTCCAGCTCGGGTTGTTGCCCTGGTTGTTGGCACGTGCGCGCAGCACAAAGTTGACAATTTCGTTGCGAAAATCTTTCGGGTTGGCAATGCCGGCAGGTTTTTCGATCTTCTCCAGTTCGCTGTTGAGGGCGGCGCGGTCAAACACTTCACCGGTATCGGTGTCGCGGTACTCGTTGTCCTGAATCCAGTAGTCGGCGTAGGTGACATAACGGTCAAAGATGTTCTGACCATACTCGCTGTAGCTCTCCAGGTAGGCTGTCTGGATTTCCTTGCCAATGAACTCCGCGTAACGCGGTGCCAAGTACTCCTTGATGAAGCTGGTGTATTTGGTTTCCAGTTCGGGCGAGAACTGCTCACGTTCGATCTGTTGTTCCAGCACATACATCAGGTGCACCGGGTTGGCGGCCACCTCGGCACTGTCGAAGTTGAACACCTTGGACAGTATCTTGAACGCAAAACGGGTAGACACACCACTCATGCCTTCATCTACCCCGGCGTAGTCGCGGTACTCCTGGTAGCTCTTGGCACGCGGGTCGGTGTCCTTGAGGCTCTCACCGTCGTAAACCTGCATCTTGCTCAGCAGGCTGGAGTTTTCCGGCTCTTTCAGGCGCGTCAACACCGAGAACTGGCTCATCATCTTCAGTGTGCCGGGCGCACACTTGGCGGCCCCCAGCGAGGACTCACGGATCAACTTTTCGTAGATCCGGGTTTCTTCGCTGACCCGCAAACAGTAGGGCACCTTGACGATGTAGATGCGATCCAGAAATGCCTCGTTGTTCTTGTTGTTGCGAAAAGCCTTCCACTCGCTCTCGTTGCTGTGCGCCAAGACGATACCGTCAAAGGGAATGGCACCAAAACCTTCGGTACCCTTGTAATTGCCTTCTTGTGTGGCGGTGAGCAGAGGGTGCAGCACCTTGATGGGGGCCTTGAACATTTCCACAAATTCCAGCAAGCCCTGGTTGGCCAGGCACAAGCCACCAGAGTAACTGTAGGCATCGGTGTCGTCCTGTGCGAAGTTTTCCAATTTGCGAATGTCCACCTTGCCTACCAGGGAGCTGATGTCCTGGTTGTTTTCGTCGCCCGGTTCGGTTTTGGCCACCCCCACCTGCTTCAAGATGCTGGGGAAGCGTTTGACCACCTTGAACTGACGGATGTCACCGCCAAATTCGTCCAGGCGCTTGACCGCCCAAGGGGAGAGCACCCGCTGCAGGTAGCGCGGCGGAATACCAAAGTTTTCCTGCAAAACGGCACCATCTTCCAAGGGGTCAAACAGGCCCAGTGGCGTTTCGTTCACTGGTGAACCCTTGAGCGCGTAAAACGGCACCTGCTGGATCAGGTGTTTCAGCCGCTCGGCAATCGAACTCTTGCCCCCACCGACCGGTCCCAGCAGGTACAAAATCTGTTTGCGCTCTTCCAACCCTTGAGCGGCATGGCGGAAAAAACTCACCACTTGCTCAATGGCATCTTCCATGCCGTAAAACTCGGCAAACGTGGGGTAGCGCTTGATCACCTTGTTGGCAAACAGGCGCGACAGGCGCGGGTCGTTGCGGGTGTCCAGCAACTCAGGTTCGCCAATGGCAGCCAGCATGCGCTCAGCCGCTGTGGCATAGGCCATGGGTTGGCGTTTGCACTCCGCCAGGTACTCATCAATGCTCAGCTCTTCTTCGCGATTGCGCGCATAACGTGCGACAAAGTTACCAATTGCGTCCATATAGCCTCCTGGTTTACTGAGGCAGCACCTGCCATTCGGCGATGTTGTCTGTAGTTGGTTTCAAATTCTGCTGACAAGTTCCATTGATTCAACTTGCAATTTGATGATCAGGGTCGGTGCGCATGGCTACCACATGCAGCCGAGCAAAGCCCGCTGGCTGGACTTGGAGCCGTCGTAGGCGAGAAAACGATGCACTTGTACATGGGGTCTCCTCTTACTGGTTTGGCGCAAGAATAGTACGCACTGGCCAGACAAGCAAGTCCCCAGCAAAAATAACATGGGTCCGAGGATGTTGCACCATGAATGCCCAACTTGTTGCCAAAGCGCCTCACAAACTGCAGGCATCCAACGGATCAGGTTTTGTTAACCAAACAGGTTGTCCGTATCTTCCTGAGAAAGTTTTTCGTCACCACTGGCTGCGTCGGTGATTTCTGGGGGGATATCCGACTTGGTGATCTCTTCAGAAACGCGCTCCAGGTGGCGCGAATCAAGGCCCAGAATACGCAGCTCCTGCCTGCCACCCTCTTGCGGGAAGTAAACCGTCAGCTTCCGGGTGTAGTTCCAGTACCCCTGAACTTCACCAACCCGGCCTTCAAGGCGCTTGCGGTCCGGGGCGGTGAGTACGGCTAAGCGCTCGACCGTGAAGCGGACTTTGTCTCCTGGCGATATGGGGGTCATAGAATTTTCGTAGGCCATCTGGTTTGTTCACTCATCTTTCTGGTCAGTATTCAAGCCGGTTGATGATAAAGGCTACACACGATCAGGAGGTGGCAAGGGGCATGGGTAGAGTCCTGCGGGGGCTCAACCCGCAGGGGTGATCGCGGCTTGTTTCAAGGCGGCACGCTTGGCCACCGGGTCATACACGTAGGGCAGTTTTTCGGCTTCCTCCAGCATGACTTTGCGCGTCGCCACTGCCAGTTCAAACGCCTTCTGGTTGCCGTGGAGCAGCACAGAAAAATTTTTGGTACGGCACTTGCCTTGCAGCTTGATCTTGGCCTGCCAGAAGCCTTGGGGCTGACTGGGTGAGTGCAAAATGCGGCGGATGGCATACAAGGGGTTCATAAGAGGAATGGGCGCTTGGGCGGTTTGAAAAATTTTATCTTGGCCTGACCTATCATGCGGCGTTGCCAACTCTTCTGCCCTGAGGTTATCCCATGTCTGATTCAACGCCCTACACGCCGCCCCAAGTCTGGGCCTGGAACCAGGCCAATGGCGGGCGCTTTGCCAACATCAACCGGCCCATCGCTGGCCCCACGCACGACAAGGATCTACCGCGTGGCAAGCACCCGCTGCAACTGTATTCACTGGCCACACCCAACGGGGGCAAGGTGACGGTGCTGCTGGAAGAGTTGCTGGCGCTGGGCCACAGCGGGGCTGAATACGATGCCTGGCTGATCCGCATCAACGAGGGCGATCAGTTCGGCAGCGGCTTTGTGGCAGTCAACCCCAACTCCAAAATCCCGGCACTGCTGGACTGCAGTGGCCCCGAGCCCATTCGCGTTTTCGAGTCCGGTTCGATCAGTTTGGGGCCTTTGTGCCGACTGATCCGGCCCAGCGCGCCGAATGCCTGTCGTGGCTGTTCTGGCAAATGGGCAGTGCGCCCTATCTGGGCGGCGGTTTTGGCCACTTCTACGCCTATGCACCGACCAAGATCGAATACGCCATTGACCGCTTTGCGATGGAGGTCAAGCGCCAGATGGATGTGCTCAACCGTCGGCTGGCCGAGAGTCCTTATGTGGGTGGTGAGGCTTACACCATTGCCGACATGGCCATCTGGCCCTGGTACGGTGCCCTGGCCAAAGGCTTGATCTATGAGGCTGGTGAGTTTCTGCAAGTGCAGGCGTACACCCATGTGATCCGCTGGGCCGACGAGATCGCCAATCGCCCCGCAGTGCAACGTGGTCGCATGGTCAACCGCGTGACCGGGCCGTTGGAGGCCCAGCTGCATGAGCGCCACGATGCCAGTGACTTCGACACCTTCACACAAGACAAACTACAGGCAGCCCAATGATCACATGGGTGCAGGTCTGGTTTGGTGGTTAATTCATGGTACGCGACGATGGGTGCTGGTGACGTGCCATTACGCATGATCTGAAGGGGTCAACGCTTCAGTTGCGCGTTTTCCTGCCGCAGTTGCGACACCAACAGCTCGGCCACTTCCAGTTGCCGCTGCAACAGCTGATTGGCCAGGGTCAGGCGTTCCACTTCAGCCGCCAAGTTATCGGCCACCGCTGTGACCCGCTCGCGGGTACTGTCCCGGGTTTGCAGCAGGGTTGAATTCAGCGCATCCAGCCAGGCCATGATCTCCACCCGCGTGCTGTCCTTGTGCAGCGGGTTTTGCAGCGTGGCCTTTTTCACATCCGCGCGGCGGCACAGCTCGGACTGCGTGACGCGGCCATGGTTGAACGGGTAGATACCGTTGTGGGCCGCAATGTCCGCCTCAATCTCGGTCATGGCGGAGCGCAAGCGTTTCAGGGCGGCTTCGGTTCTGGCGTTGCCTTTGTCAGGGGTGGTGGTGAGCATGGTGGCGGTTATGGAGGGAGTTTTCTGGCCCTGGATTTTCTGCGCCTTTTGAACACTCACCATTTGGGTCGGTGTCGCTGCCGGATGGGATATTTGGGGGTCAAAGGCCGATGACCTCGCTGAATTGAATCAACGGGCGGGCATTGGTGTAGTTGCTGATGTCACCCTCCAACTCACCGGCGTGTGGCGTGAAGGCTGCGATGAACTCATCGACCCCGGTGAACGTGAAATGGCACTCGGCCACAAACCCGGGGTTTGACTCAGGGCTTGCGCCAGACAGGCCACGGGCGACCGATACCCCGCTGTAACCCGGATGCGCACTGAGCAAGCGAATGGACATCGGCATGTGCTGCTGAACGTAGTACGGCCAGTCAAAGTGGACGTTGTCGCTGTGGGGGTAGAGGATGCTGACGCGAATCATGGGGGTGTTCCTGAGGGGTGGTGTCTTGCGGCCCATTGCTGCAAGCTTGTGGCTCAGTCTATTTGTTCGTGTGATTTGAATAAAGAGGTGTTTTAATAAATCACTTTTCAAGGATGCGAATAATCAAGATGCCCAGATTTCAAGCCATGGAGGTGTTCACGCGGGTCGTGGAGGTGGGAAGCTTCAGCCGTGCGGCTGCCGCCCTAGGCATGCCCAATGCCACCGCCACCACGCTGATCCAGCGCCTGGAGGCTCAGCTGGGTGTGCGGCTTTTGAACCGCACCACACGCAAGGTGAGCGTCACGCCCGACGGCATGGCGTATTACGAGCACTGCTGCTCGATCCTGGCGCAAATGCATGATGCGCAGGAATCCCTGGGTCAGCGTCATGCCTCCCCGAGCGGACACCTGCGGGTTGAAGTGCCCACGCTGATGGCCCGCTGGGTCATCGTGCCCGCTTTGCCAGCTTTCTTTGCGGCCTTCCCCGACATCCAGCTCGAATTGACTTGCAGTGAAAGCCGTACCGCCTTGCTGGAAAACGGCATCGACTGCGCGGTGTGGAGTGGCGACATTGAAGACACCAGCCTGGTCGCCCGCCCGGTTGGGCAGATGTACCTGGCAACCTGTGCCGCCCCCAGCTATCTGGCCAGTCATGGCTGCCCCGCACATCCGCGCGACTTGGCTGTGCATCGGTGTGTGCAACACCTGTTTCAGCACTCCGGTCGACGCGCTGAATGGACGTTTGCCAAAGACGACGAGTATCTGAAAATCCCGGTGAAGGGCAGCCTCTGCGTCAACGACGAGAACAGCTATCTGGCCGCCGCAGAAGCCGGCTTGGGCATCGCACGGATACCGGCTTTTGTGCTGAAAGAGGCCATGCAGCGCGGCAGCCTGGAGCCGGTGCTGAGCGAGTGGCTGCCCGACCCCTTGTCGCTGAACGCGGTCTACCCACAGCGCCGTCACTTGTCAGGCAAGGTGCGCGTTTTTGTAGATTGGATTGCTGCTTTGTTCAAGGAGCATGACGGCATACAACTGCGGTCCAGTGTGCACTTTGCTGGGGGCTGAGTTTGTGGGTGAAATTGCTTTCTAGCCAAGGTGGAATGTACGTAAGAAGCTATAAATTGGATAGTTGAATGGTGCGCACTGCCTGCTCAATGGCAGGCAAGATGCGGCGAGCTTGTGTTGGAAAATTCAAGCAGCCAGGACAAATCGCGCATAAGCTTCAGTCAGCGAGATTCCTGACGCTTTGAATGTAGCAAGACTTATGCAACTAAGCACTAGCGTGGCTTGCCACTTGTCGAGCTGATGCATGAGGTCGCTCCTTGCTGCCCAAGCATTACATTTCAAATCTGACGGCCAAATGCGCAACTAATTTTCTACCGTGTCCCTAGTTCGAAACCATGCGACCGTCATCATCCAGATCATCCGCGACAGCTTCAAGTTGCTGGTCGCTTGCCGCTTTGGAAATTTCTTCAAAGTGTTGGGCGATTTCGGATTCAATCTTGGGCCAGCAATGCCTTGTTTTCATCCATAAGTTCTTCCAGTGCGCTGAGGGTTTGGGTAGATAAAGACATGAAATTCTCCTTGGGTAGATTCAATGAACGGGTTGTTGCAGGGCTGCAAAACGAGGCTCGTTTGTGAAGCTGTCCTTGCAGCTGTTTCGGTTGTCCTTGGCATCCTGAACAATGTTGACCACCATGCGGCCAATGTCAAAAGCAAGAAAGGAGACCACCGCCATGTTGTCTTCTCTCAACCGGCCTTCTGCCACTAGGCAATCAGGGCTGCGGCTTGAGCGGCATCGTTGGTGGTATGTGCGCAGTCCAGCAGGTTGGTGAGAGTTTTTTCAGGCAAAGTCATGGGGGTCTTTTGGGTTGAGAAATGGATCGGTCAAGGAGTCTGCAAGCACGGCCACTCCATGCTGTATGAGTAATAGGCTGGCACAAAAGCTTGCAAACCCAGTCCGCTTGTTTTTCTGGCTGATTTCACGTGAATTTCCCCTTCAATGAAGTTGTTTTGAGACAGTGAGTGATTCATTTCATCCGTTGATGAACTTTAGTTATGCCGGCAAAAATGAACGAGTGTCTAAAGTCACAAAACAATCGTCATGCAACACCGGCTCAAGCGGCTACTACCTCCAGCCCAGGTAAAACTTGCGCAAGCAGCTACTTTTTTTGTAGTATGGCGGCGTCGACAGAAAATCCATCTGCGTTCATACTGACGGAATGTTTTTGTGACGGCGGCAGCACCTCTCCATACTTCACCCCCGTCGGCATCACCCAATCCTCATCCGCCAACGCCCTCTGCAGCCGCACCCCCTGCCTGCGCCCCAGCGGCCGCAAATTCCCCGCCACCCACTGCGCCCGAGCTACGTTGATATGCCCACTGCTGGCCCAGCGCTTAGCTTCCAGCACCGGGTTGTGCAGCATGGCGGCGAGCCAGACGGCTTCTGGTGCGCTGAGGCGGTCGGCGCGTTTGCCGAAGTAGTGCTGCGCCGCGGCCTGCGCACCGCACAAGTTGCTGCCCCACGGCGCGTTGTCCAGGTACAGGCGCAGGATGCGCGCTTTGCCCAGGGTTTGCTCCATCTCCACGGCGTAGAGCAATTCGCGCAGCTTGCGCACAGGCGAACGTTCGCCGCCGGTGACCAGCAGTTTGGCCACTTGTTGCGACAAGGTGCTGGCCCCGCGCAGGGCTGTGCCGGAGCTTTCTGCTGACCCAAACGCCATGCGCTGGTTGCTGCGCAAGGCCTGGCTCATCTCTACCAGGTCGAAGCCGGGGTGTTCAAAAAAGCGTTGGTCTTCG
>VIKI01000008.1:51121-60027 GCA_008080595.1 Comamonadaceae bacterium | reverse complement strand
ATCAGATGAAAACCATCGCCTGCGGGCTGGACGCAGCGGGCATTCCGCTGATCGAAGTCACCCACGGTGACGGCCTGGGCGGCAGCTCGGTCAACTACGGTTTTCCGGCCCACACCGATGAGGAATACCTGGGCGCGGTGATCCCGCTGATGAAACAGGCCAAGATTTCTGCACTGCTGCTGCCCGGCATCGGCACCGTGGACCATCTGCTGATGGCCAAAGACCTGGGTGTCAACACCATCCGCGTCGCCACCCACTGCACCGAGGCCGATGTGTCCGAGCAGCACATCACCAAGGCGCGTGCGCTGGGTATGGACACCGTGGGCTTTTTGATGATGGCGCACATGGCCAGCCCGGAAAAACTGGTCAGCCAGGCGCTGCTGATGGAAGACTACGGGGCCAACTGCATCTACGTGACCGACTCGGCTGGCCATCTGCTGCCCGACGGTGTCAAGGCCCGGCTGAGCGCGGTGCGTGCTGCCTTGAAGCCCGAGACCGAGCTGGGTTTTCACGGCCACCACAACCTGGCCATGGGTGTGGCCAACTCCATTGCCGCGATTGAAGTTGGGGCCACCCGCATTGACGCAGCCGCCGCTGGCCTGGGCGCTGGCGCAGGCAACACGCCGATGGAAGTGCTGGTCGCGGTGCTGGACTTGATGGGTATTGCCACCGGCGTGGACGTGTACAAGATTCAGGACGTGGCTGAAGACCTGGTCGTGCCCATCATGGATTTCCCGATCCGCATTGACCGCGACGCGCTGACGCTGGGCTACGCCGGGGTCTACGGCTCGTTCCTGCTGTTTGCCAAACGGGCCGAGAAGAAATACGGCGTGCCTGCCCGCGACATCCTGGTCGAAATGGGCCGCCGCGGCATGGTCGGCGGGCAGGAAGACATGATCGAAGACACCGCCATGACGCTGGCCCGCGCCAAGGCTTGAACAAGGAATCCTATGAAACTCGAAACCACAACCATTCACGCCCTGGCAGACCGGCTGGAAAACTGCCAGTTGCAACAGCAAGACACCACCAAAATCACCGACGATCACCCCGACATGGACTGGGACGATGCCTACGCCATTCAGGACGACGCCAAGATGAAACAAATGGGCGTCAACTCGCCGGTGTTTGGCTTCATGACCGACGACTACGCCGTGCCCGATGGCGGCGAATGCAAGGTCAGCGAGCTGATCCACCCCAAGGTTGAGCCCGAAATTGCCTTCGTCACCAAAACCGAGTTACGTGGCCCCGGCTGCCACATCGGCACCGTGCTAGCCGCCACCGACTTTGTGCTGCCTGGCATTGAAGTCATCGACAGCCGTTACCGCGACTTCAAGTTTGACCTGAAAAGCGTGGTGGCCGACAACACCTCGGCGGCGCGTTTTGTGGTCGGCGGCCAGCCCATGAACGTCAACGATTGCGACCTGCGCACCGTGGGTGTGGTGATGGAAAAGAACGGCGTGCCGGTAGCCTTTGGTGCCGGAGCCGCCGTGCTGGGACACCCGGCAGCCGCCATTGCCGCCCTGGCCAACCACCTGGGTGCACACGGTGAATGTATTCCGGCCGGCACGCTGATTCTGTCCGGCGGCATCACCGAAGCCGTGGCCGTGCAAGCCGGTGACAACGTGACCCTGCGCGTGCAAGGCATGGGCAGCACCAGCATCCGTTTTGTTTGAACTTCATTTCTCAGGAGAACCCCCATGCCCTTTGCCCAAATCTACATGATTGAAGGCCGCACCGAAGAACAGAAACGCGCCGTCATCGAAAAAGTCAGCGCCGCCTTGGTCGAAGCCACCGGTACCCCGATAGCCAACGTGCGCGTCTGGATTCACGACGTGCCCAAGGAGAACTGGGGCATTGCGGGGGTGAGTGCGAAGGAGTTGGGGAGGTGAGACGGTTATAAGAAAAATCGGGCTGCAGCGCTTGTAAGTATTGCGCAAGCAGCTATTGAAAGTGAAGCAACAGATGTGGGAGTCTGTTGCTTCCGATCGGAGGTATTGGGTAATTCGACTGTCGTAAGGAGCTACGCGAGAAGAAAGTAGGCTTGATCAAACAACTGTCGTCTTGTTTGTAATCTTGCCAGGCTTGTCAAACTCCATTTCCCCATCCCCGACCTTCAGCTTTAATTTGGAGGCGCTTCCCATCAACGCAGATGCCAATTCATCAGCTGGATGAATGACCCGCTCAGGTTCGCTCATTGGGTTTACAAACAATCCGTTTGTAATGCTCGACAGCAACTCTGTAGGAATGGCCGAATCAGTTTCCTTGCGCCACTCCAAACAACTTTCGATCACCCAATTGGCACGATTAACGTCGATGTAGAACTGCTGCAATTGAAATTCGTTTGCGGCGTGCTGGTCTGCCCATCTGTTCTGCCATTTGATGTAGTAAATGATGCTGCCAAACAGGGAGAGCGTCAGAACGCCAAGACGTACCCATAACCAATACAGTGCTGACGCATCAAACCCAGATGCCACTGCTGACTCGCGAACTTGCGTTGCGAGCGGATTTGAAGCGCTGGCACTGGCGGCGGGGGGCGTAGCTGCTGCCGCCGACACATGCGCAGGAAAGCCTGTCGCCTCAACTTTGCTGATTTCAAACAAAGTCCACAAAATGAGAGCCAGGATAGCCACACATAAAAGCTGCATTCCGAGAGCGACAGGCTTGCGCTTCTGTTCGGTGGCCTTTGAGACCCCAAAACTCTCGATTCGTTTCTTGACATCATCCAGCATGCGGTCACGAATTTCGCGCCGGACATGTGTGTTGTCGCGGTCGTCGATGCTAGCCAGTTTCTCAGTCAGCAACTGCTCACGCTGTTGCAATTTCTCTGTTGCTGCTTGCATCTGCTTGTCCGCAGCAGCTTGTTTTTGTGCGGATTGAGCTTCATGCTGAAGCACCTTTTCATCAAACCTGCGCTCTACATCTTCCCGGAATGCCGCGCTCTTCCCAATCAAATCCTCATTGAGTTTTTCGAGCCGTTCCAGATTGCTCTGGTGAATGGCCAAGACCTGGTTGATTTCGGGTGATACCTCTGAAATGCTGATACGGCCCAACTCAAACCGGTTCATTTTCTGGCTCAGAAAAGCCACAATTTCCAAGCGAACCTGTGTGGATGGTGAGTGATTTCCATCACTGAAACTGAGAACAAACTCGTCATAAATTGGCGACTTGGATTCAATTGGAAAATTTCCGCCCCGGTAGTAACAGATCGTCAACTTCTCCAGAGTTGCATGCATCCGTCCAATCAAACTCGAATCATGATCCAGAAGGGCTTTCCATTCGCCTGTCGGCTCCTTAGCCAGCTGAATGGCATCTATTTGAACCCCGGCCATACCACTCACAGTCGCGGTAGCGATTCCAAACTTGGCACCAAGTTCAGTGAAGGCACTGGCCACCGACCTATCTGATGCACGGGGAATCGTAATTTTGTCGATGCTCATGAAGTTTCCCTTTTACTAGCAAATTTGTGGAAGCGAACATAACACGGCGGCAACTTGCCTCACTGTCTGTGACGCATTCCTTGAATCATATGGTATAAATTTGACAACAAAATCAGCCTCTATAACCCGTAATACATGCGCTAGCAGCTATTCAATCAGGAGTGTTTGACGCTGGCAAGTATTCCGGCGGTAGTGTGCTCTCTGGCGTGCCGCACCCATGGCAATTCAACGAAGGGGCCGACAAACCAATGTTTGATCACATGGAAATGCCTTGGAAAAATGCATTCAAATCTGTAAAATGAATGCGTAGAGTGCATTTTAATGAGGTGATGTCATGGCAATGTTGACAGTACGCAATCTGCCCGAAGACGTGCATCGCGCGTTGCGGGTGCAGGCTGCCCTGCATGGGCGCAGCACCGAGGCCGAAGTCCGCGAAATTCTGGCCTTCGCCGTCAAACCTGAGACGCGCGTTCGCTTGGGTGATGCCCTCGCGGCGCTGGGGCGCAAGGTCGGGCTGACCAACGAGGATTTTGAAATCTTCCAACAAGTGAGAGACAAAACGCCGGCCGAGCCGCTGAGGTTTGAATGATCGTCCTTGACACCAACGTGGTTTCAGAGGCGATGAAGCCCGAGCCACACCCGGCTGTGCGGGCTTGGCTGAACGCGCAAGCTGCCCAAACGCTGTATCTTTCCAGCGTGACCTTGGCCGAGTTGCTGTTTGGCATTGGGGCGCTCCCGACCGGTCGGCGGCGGGACATGCTGGCACAGACGCTTGACGGCTTGATGGGGTTGTTCAGAGATCGGGTACTTCCATTTGATGTCGATGCAGCACGCCGCTATGCCGAGCTGGCCGTGACAGCCAAGGCCGCCGGGCGAGGTTTTCCAACACCAGACGGTTACATTGCAGCGATAGCCGCCTCGCGGGGGTTCATCGTGGCATCACGCGATACGGCTCCCTATGAAGCAGCCCGTGTCACCGTCATTAATCCGTGGGAAGCGTAAAGGAGTTCGGAAGAGTTTCGCCAGTTTGGCCTTGAAGCCCCAAGAGGAAGGGCAGCCGTTCATTGACGACAGGAGTACCCCAAATGCTTTATCCCGTTTATGTACATGTGGGCGATCCGGGCCACGCCCATGGTGTGACGTTTCCAGACTTTGCGGGCTGCTTTTCTGCCGCCGATGAGTGGAGCGATCTGCCTGCCGCCATTCAGGAAGCGGTACAAGCACATTTTCATGGTGAGCCCGAGGCAGTTCCGCCGCCCACCCCGCTGGAGGTGCTCACGGCCGACCCGCAATACCAAGGCGGTGTGTGGCTGCTGGCCGATGTGGATTTATCGCGCATTGACACGCAGCCTGTGCGCCTGAATGTGAGCCTGCCTTCCAACCTGGTGAAGCAGATTGACACATGGGCCAGCGCTCACCACATGACACGTTCCGGTTTTTTGGCCAAGGCGGCGCAGGCCGCCATGCGCGAGTGATCAAAGGGTGTGCTAGACCCTGTTGGGTTACGCCTGCGGCAAACAGTATCCGCCATTTACAGGAAGAAGTTGTTGCGCTTCATAAGAAAAATCAGCCTGTATCGCCTGTCAACATTGCGCAAGCAGCTACTTAATCAATAGCGTTTGGCTCTGGCGTGTTTTCCGGTGCAGGCTGGCATTCAGAGGCAGTTGTTATGACAACACCAAATGCCGACTCGGTAACCGAAGCCCGCGCTTGCTCAAGAGTGCAGCTTCACGGCTACCCGGCCGAATTCGAATATCACCCGTCATGGCCAGCCAATGAAAACGCGGCATGTCGGCTTGCGCTGATTTTTGGGTCAAGGCCCCCAAGCCTTTGAAGTTCGGCTGTGCGAGTTTCTGCTCCAGCCAGTCCAGTTTGGCGATGATCTTGGCCACTTCACCGGTGCTGGAGGCCGGGTGGGGCTCAACCCAGACGGCGAACTCGTCGCCTTTCCTGGTTTTGAGCCCCAAGCCATAGTCCCAGCGGTTGGCTTGCGGCTCGGCCATCTGGCAGTCCCGGTCAATATCGACACTCGCGCAAAAGCTCAGCCCTGGCCTGCACGTGATGCCCGTCTGATACTGACTTTTGACCGCGCTTTTGCCGGGCATCGCCTTCAGACCGGCGGCTGTTGCCGCGCTTTCAAATTGGCGGGTCTTCAAGACTGCTTTGGCTGCTTTGTTTTTTGGCTTGCTCCCTGCTGAACTCATGGTCAAGCCTTCCCTTCGGCGGCAATCGGCTTCTTCTTATTGCGGGGCTTCGACTCGTAGCGATTCACTACTTTGGCAATCGTGTCACCGGTCCGGCTGGCAAAGCCAACCAGGCCCCCCCATTGCGATTCGGCGCTATCCACAGCGCCGGGATCCAGCTTTGAAATATCCCGTACCGTCTGGTCGCGGTCAAAGAAGTACACCCGGTAGTCCTTTTTCAAAATTTCCTTGCCGAGGTCTTTCGCGTAGTTGCTGTTGGGCAGTTCAAACAGGCTGCGCACATCGCCTTCGTTTCCTTCGAGTTGCTTGAACTCTTGCAACGCCCATACCATGTCCAGCACGACGGGTGAGTGCGTGGACAGCACCACCTTGTAACCGCGTCGCAGCAGCTCCAGCACCAGCAGCAACACAGTGGCGATGCCCTGTGGGTGCAGCCCCATTTCAGGCTCTTCGATCACATGTCATCGCGCTTGCTGGCCCCACCTGCCGGGCAAAGCCAGTACAGCCCCAGCAGCAGCAGCGTGAATTCGCGCTGCCCTGCCGACCACGCCAGAAAGGGCAGCCCCTCTTTGTGGCCAGGCACTTTCAGCACCAGTCGTTTGGTGAAATCACTGGCATCCACCGTGAGCTTGCTGCCACCAAAAAGATGCTCGTTGATGGGTTTGCGCAGGGTGTCGTTCAAGCGGTTGGGTTGGGGAAACAACTCTCCTTTGGCGCCAAATTCGTTTTGCAACAAGTCGTGCACGGCATCGCTGAAGTTGCGCAGGGTGTAGGGGTCGCCGTAGTTGAACTGGCCAAAATTCTGCGTGACCCCTGCCGCCAGACTCATCACCCGTTGCGCCGGAATGAAAAACAGGCGCTCTTTGCGCTCACGGGCTTTTGAGGGCTTGGCCAAGTCGGGCAAGTTCAGTGACTTGGCATTCCAGCTCAGCTTGGAGGCATCGTCTTTCCACGCCGCTGCCATGCCCTTGCCGAAATACCCGCCCAGGAAGGCCGCACTGTCGCCATTGAACGCCACACTGTGGTGTTTGAACGTGTCATGGATGTGGTCCCGATCCAGCACCAGCTTCAAGGTCTGCAGAAAAATGCGCTCTTGCCGGTAGCCTGCGGGCCAACGATCACTGTCAGGTCGCCAAAAGCCACATCGGCCAAGACGATAGGCCCCAAGTTTTGAATCTGGAGTACATCAGGTTTGGGCTGGCGTGGCCGACGGATCTTCGGCAGAGGAATACCGGTTTCAATTTCGTAAGTCATTTCATGTTTCCTGATTCAGGGTGCGCCATCTTTATGGATTCAATGTTCCGGCTGCCTGCAACGCGCAGCGCCGTGCAGCGATAGATGCCTTGGATGGATTGACAGGGTTGAGGTTACATCATGTTATGTGGTCGGCAGCGTAGCGCTGCCCGGGTTGAAACCAGCAGCATCCCGATAGCCAACGTGCGCGTCTGGATTCAGGGCGAGCCCAAGGAGAACTGGGGCATTGTGGGGATGCTTGCGAAGGATTTGGGGTGCTGACGGTTATAAGTAAAACAGGGCTGTAGCGCATGTAATACATTCGCTAACAGCTATCGAAAGTAGAGCAAATGGCGATGACCGTGCGGGATGCCTGCGCAAGCCCAACAGTCTTGAAGCAGTCATTTATGAACATAGATATTGACAAAACACCGTCAAACGATGAACTCTATTTTCATAAACCGTGCACCAACCACACCCTTATGGCTCATTGGTAGCGAGGCTGATGAGGATGAAGACGATGTCAGTTTGAGACCGTTCACAACCGAGAACCCCATCGTTTGAAGTTTCAAACGCAAGCCTCAGGATGTGACCGCATTGCCACTCTTCAACCGTTGCATCGCAATCGTAAGCGCGGGAATGGATTTCAGCCGCATCTTGTGCATCACGTTATGGCGGTGGACCTTGACTGTGCTCTCTGAAACCCCCAAGTCAAACGCAATGGCTTTGTTCAGCTTGCCCAGGGCGACTTCGGCCATGATTTGCTTTTCGCGTGCCGTGAGCGTGTCATAGAGTCCGCGCAGTTCAGTCAGCGCCAGGCGCTCATGCGAGGTGGAGCTGAGGTGTGACAAGGCCAGCTCAATGGCATTGAGCAAGTCGGTGTCTTCAAACGGTTTGTTCAGAAAATCAATGGCCCCCGCACGCATCGCCCGCACCGCCAGGGGCACCTCGCCATGGCCGGTGATGAAGATGATTGGCATGTCCCGCCCCATGGCAGACAAACGTTCTTGCAAACCAAACCCGTCCAGGCTCGGCATACGAACGTCCAGCACAACACAGGCAAAAGTTTGAAGGTTTTTGTGATCCAGAAAATCCAATGCCGAGGCGAACACCTCAACCTGCATACCCGCTGAGCGCAGCAGACTGCTCAGGGATTCCCGTACCGATGCATCATCGTCCACGACATAGATGGTGGGCAAGGTATGGCTAGCGGTATCGTTCATGGCAGCAAAGGTATGTTGAAACGAAAGCAGGCTCCCGTGTCACCACCAGGTTCCAGCCGTAACCAGCCCCCATGGTTTTCCACAATGGAGCGGCTGATGGCCAAGCCCATGCCCAGCCCATCGTTCTTGGTGGAGAACAGGGCGTCGAATATCTTGGGTTGCATTTCGGGTGCAATACCCGGGCCACTGTCACACACGGTAAATACGATGCCTTGGGTGGCCTGTTCGGTCACGGTGATGCTGAGCAAACGCTGGCCGGGTGCTTGTTCCCGCATGGCTTCCACGGCGTTGATCAGCAGGTTAAGCAACACCTGTTGCAACTGCACTTTGTCGGCGTTCAGGTTCGGTAGCGCCGGTGACACCAGCACGGTGACTTGAACGCCTGATTCCTGAAACAGGTTGTGCAGCATGCGCAGCAGGTCATACAAAATGTGCTGCACCGCAATGCGCTCGTGCTTGATGCCACCGCGGGAGAGAAAGTTGCGAATGCGTGCAATCACATCACCGGCCAGATTGGCATCGCGGTACACGCGGTTCAGCGCCGCCGCAACCTCGTTCAAATCGGGCCTGTCACGCGACATCCAGCGCAGCGCCGCCTGGCTGTTGGTGGCTATGGCCGAAAGGGGCTGGTTCACCTCGTGGGCGATGGAGGCGGCCAGTTCACCCATGGCGGTAAAGCGCGAGACCCGCACCAGCTCGGTCTGCGTGGCGGCCAGCTCGCTTTCAGCCTGCTTGCGCGAGCTGATGTCTTCCACAATCACGGCCAGCCAGGGGCCATCGCCGTCCACTGCCGGAATCCGGGACGCGCT
>VIKI01000008.1:42265-51097 GCA_008080595.1 Comamonadaceae bacterium | reverse complement strand
GCATTTCATAACGCTTCTCCAGTTGGTAGCTGGGTAGGATGCCGTCCATCAGGCCATGTACGTTGTGCTCGGTCATGCTGCGCTCAGACGCTTCGGTGATCTCGATCAGCGAGAGGCCTCGAATCTCCCGCTCGTCATAGCCCAGCATTTTTTGCAAGGCCGGATTGGCGATGAGGATGCGCCCCTCACCGTCTGCCATGGCAATGCCCACGGCGGTGTTTTCATACAGCCCCAGCCAGCGGCGTTCAGAGAGCTGCAGAGCACGCAGACTGTCTTGCAGGAATTTGCGGTGTGTCACCAGGGCGGCGGTCAACTCGCCAACATCCGAGGCCTGCGAGGCCAGTTCACCCTGCAGCAGTTCAACACTGCGCTTGACGGTGATCAGGTTGTGAACCCGCGCCCGCAGCTCTTGCGGAGAGAACGGCTTGGTCAGGTAGTCCTGCACAAATTCCTCCAGCAGATTGCTGCGCAGCGAGTCGTCAGAGCGGGCCGTCAGCACAATCGCCGGGATGTGGTGAAACTGCGCCATGCCGCGCAATTCGCGGATCAGTTGCATGCCGTCCACCTGCGGCATCATCAGGTCGGTGATGATCAGGTCTGGCGTGTGCTTCAGCACTGCGGCCATGGCCGCCGCACCGTTAACGGCGAGGGTCACGTTGTAGTTGTCCACCAGCACATCGTGCAGAAAATGCAGCAGATCCTGGTTGTCTTCCACCACCAGAATGTGCGCCAGCCCGGCCCGGTGCGCCAGCGACGGGGGCGGCAGGTCTGGCAGGCTGTCGGGCTCCTGGTGCAGCGCAGGTGTTGCGTGCTCACCGATCTCGCGCACAAAAGTGCCTTGCGGTGCGCGAACCGGCATTTCCACCTGGAAAATGGCCCCGCCGCCCGCCGCATCCAGCACCACCACCGTGCCCAGGTGCAGCTCGACAAACTCCTTGACGATGTTCAGACCCAGGCCACTGCCGTAGCTGCTGATGTCGGTGGTGGCCTGGGCGAAGCGGGCAAAGATTTGCTCCTTCAGCTCAGCGGGTACGCCAGGGCCATTGTCTTGCACGCTCAACAGGAAACGGTGATTGCTCACCCGGTGCAGCGAACAGCGTATGCGCCCGCCAGCGTGGGTGAACTTGAAGGCATTGGACAGCAGGTTGGCCACGATGCGCACTAACTTGGCGCGATCCACATCAGCCCATAGCTCGCTGGGGCTGTCCAATTGAAAGACGATGGCCCGTTCCTCCGCACTGGCCGAGAACGCAGCGGTGATCTCCTGCAACAGGGATGTCAGGTTGACATGAACATAGGCCAGGGGCATCTTGTCGGCATCAATACGGGCCAGATCCAGCAGGTCGTTCACCTGTTGCAGCAGCGACCGGGCGTTGCGCTGAACCGTGCCCAGGCGTGCCCGCTCGCGCTCACCCAGCTGGCTGGGCTCTTTCAGCAGTTGCTCAACCGGCCCGAGGATCAGCGTCAGCGGTGTGCGCAATTCATGGCTGACATTGGCGAAAAACTTGGTCTTGAAACCGTCAATTTCCCGCAGCCGCTCAAGCGCCTGTTGCAGCTCGCCGTTTTTGCGTGTCAGTTCGGCCTGGATGGCGACCTTTTCGCTGATGTTGCGCCCCTCTGGCAGCAAAAAAGCCACGCGCCCCTGGTCGTCGCGGATAGGGGTCAGCCCGCGCCTCGTCGGATACCGCCCACCAGCGGGCCTCCCAAAACGGTTTGCCCACCACGTCTTCCAGCGCAATACCCGCGCCTTCCAGTGCCGAGCGGTTGATTTCCAGCACCGTGCCATTCACATCGAGCAGGCCCAGAAACTGGTACATGGCATCCAGGATGATGCGGGCAAACTTTTGCCGACGCACCTCCCCCGTGTCATGTGGCGAGAGCTGCACGCCTTTGACCGATGCATTCAGATTCTGTGGGGTCAATGGCGCAACCATGGGTACTCCGGTATCCGCTCATGCCGAGCTTGGACGATTTTGCCTTGATGAAGGGCTCCTCTCAAAACCTGTGCGTGTAACCGATGGTCAGGTTGTTTTGTGAATGCGTCGTCAGGATGGGATCGGCGGCATTGGGCAAACTGGTATTGCCCATCGACTCTTCAAAGGCGTGAGAGTAAGCCACATCAAGGCTATTTTCTTTGGAGAAAGCGTAAGAAAATCCGGCAGAAATATGTTTTCTGGGGGTTGCAGGAATCACGGACAAAAGTGTCTCAGAGCGCAGTGCCTGAGTGGCCAACCGTGCCCCAGCACGCAGTGTCCAATGACCGGTCTGATAGGCCAGACCCAAAGCCAAGATGGTTTGATCCTGGTAGTTTTGTGGCAATTGGATGTCCAGGGTTTGTCCGCTATCGGCCACAAAACCCACATGGATGTCTTTCATGGCATGTGCCCAAAATACTTGCGACACATCGACGGCGACCATCCACTGAGGGTTGAAGCGGTGGCTCAAGCCGACATCGAGCTTGGCCGGCATCTGAAAATTGCGCAGTTTGATATGGCCTTGCAAAGGAATTTGCCCGGCAATGCCATCAATGGCGGTGAGTGTGGCGCGCCCTTCCAGGTCTTTCATCCGGCTTTCCATGGCGTAGTCGAACCCCAACACGGTGTCATTCGACACCTTGTAAGTCATGCCGAGACGGCCACCCAAGCCCCAGGATTCAACGCCACTGCCCAGGGGCTCGTCTTTGGCCAGACTGAAGTGCGCACCACGCATGTCCGGCAAACCACCCAGCACCGGCAACAGGCTACCATTCACTCTTCCTGAACCGATCAGAGAGCCAACCTGGCTCGCACCCAGCAACAGGTTGAGGTTCAAGCCCTGCCACATCGCGTCGACGCTGGCGCCAACAGCCAGCTTATCGTTGACTTGGTAGCTCGCTGCGAACGGTATGTTCAACACCAACAGACGGCTTGAGTTATCCAGCCCAGTGTTCAACCCACCCGCCGCACGCGAAAGAAAGCTGCTGCTGCCATATTCAGTTCCCAACCCACCTTGGGCAAACGCCCCCACACCCCATGAGAGTGCGCCATTGCGGCGGGTGTAGGCCACTTCGGGGGCCAGATAGGGGCCGCGGTTGTTGCCATGGGTTGACGACACGACGCTTTCCCCGCTGGTCTGGTTTTTGACGTTCAGTTCGGTGGTGATCAGATCCAGCCCAAGATAAAGCTCTGAGCCTGGGGCCATCAGCGACAGGGTGGCCGGGTTGGCCATCATGCCCGCAGCCCCAACGTTGAACGCCGTGGCTGTGCCACCCATGGCGCGTGATAGGGGCCCATAACCTTCGAGTCGAAAGACATCGGTGGCGTGACTCATGGGGGCGCTAACGGCCAGACAGGCGGCAGCAAGCAGCCGCAGTGCATCAATTCTGGATTTCATGTTTTGTCTCTTCATTTTGTTTATGTTTTTGGGGTGGGAACGGGTGGCGTGGCGTTTTATGCCCGCCCCTTGGTGACCTAAAAAAAGCGGTCAAAGTGGATTTGCTCAAACGGCACTTGGTGATCCACCATCAGCATTTCCTGCAAGGACTGCGTCATCGGCGGTGGCCCGGCAAAGTAAAACTCAAAATTGGGCAGACCGTCACCTAGGCTGCGGCGCACCACGTCATGGACAAAACCGGTTTCACCTGACCATGGCGGATCACCCACCTGCCCTGGTAGCGAGACCACCGGGTGGAAATGGATGTGCTCACCATAGCCAGGCAGCTCGCGCAGAAAACGCTCACCGCAAATGTCACGCGGGGTTCTGCCGCCATAAAAGAAGTGGAGCTGGCGCGTCTTCAGCATGCCGGACTGCGCCGCACCACGGGCAATGGAAACCATCGGTGCCAGGCCAGAGCCACCGGCCACACAGACGATGTCGCGTGTGACTTCAGGTCTCAGATAGGCGAGGCCATAGGGGCCGTCAATTTCGATCTCGTCATCTACTTGAAGATGATGAAACAGCTTGTCGGTAGCCACACCATGGGCCACCCGTCGGATCTGAAAGTGCCATTCACCTTCTGGGTTGCCGACATTGGCCATGGAATAGGCACGTGGTGTGCCCACACCAGGAATCTCCAGCATGGCGTACTGGCCCGCCAGAAAATCAGCACGACCTTCAGTGACAAAGCGAAACTCGCGCAGGTCATGCGTGATGTCTTGCGCCGCTGTCAAGCGGGCACGAAGGCGTTTGGGTTTGATGACTGGCACACATTCAGGTGTGGTCCTGACCTTGATGCGTACATCAGTGCTTGCGATGCATTGACAAGCAAGCAGATGTCCTTTTCGACGATCACGCTCGGTCAGTCCCGGCGCTTGTGGCCAAAGATTTTCAACCTCACCGGCCAGCAATTCAAACTTGCAGCTGCCACAGCCTCCAGAGTTGCACTCATAGGGAAAACCGACCCCGGCGCGCAGGGCTGCACGCAAAACGGTATCTTTCCCCAACTGGTCGAATGTACTTTTTTCGGGCTCGGTCGTTATTCTGGTTTGGGTCATGACAATTTCATTCATTGGGTATTGACCCCAAGGCAGACGGTTCCAAGCGCCAGCCTTGGGGCCTGAGTTGAACTTACAGTCCCAATGAATGGCGGAAACTGCGGGTCGCTGCCTTGGCCGATTCGGCGGCATCGGGCGCATCAGGCAGGGCCGCGCAGTAGGCCTCGATGGCGCGGTCGGCCAAGGGCTCCCACTGGCTGATCCAGCCTTGCATCAGCGCCAGGTTGCCCGGGGTTTCCGTGGCCATTTTGACCAGCGCTGCCGCCCAGCGCCGATGGCGGGCTGAGTCCAGCAATTGGGCATCGGTCAACAACGCCAGCAACGTGTCACCGTTGTGGCGTGCCGCGTCACCCAGTTTGCGCAACACGGTCTCTTCAACGGCGGGCTTGACCACCAGGTTCAACACCACAATGGCCTGGCCCCAGTCCCAGACACACAGTGCTTTTTCTGCCAGCTCACGCAGGCCTTGCCAGGCCGAATCGTTTTCCCAAGTGTCGCGTTCGTTCTCGCCAAAACCGTGCTGAGGGAAGCTGATGGCCAGCTCTTTGGTGCGGTAGGCGGTGTGGCTCAGCCAGCGCATGCTGTCAGCCATCTGGAAATAGTGGCAGTTGGTGATGGTGCTGGCCGGTGACACTTGACCGACATAGGCCGAGGCCATTTGCAAGGTGTGAAACAGATAACGTGCCGGCGTGTAGAGCCGGGTCAGTGCCGCCACCCAGGTGGGCTCCAGCGACTGGTTGTGTTCACGCTGGTTGAACTGGTCGAACAAGCCAAAAACATAAGTCTCCTGGCCGTCCTGCATCATGTTGTAGGTGCGGTAGATCAGCTCTTCCGGGTCACGGAAGGCGTTCCAGTCGGCATGCTTGAGGGCGGTACCAAAGGTGTTCTTCTTGTACCACTCGTTCATGAACATGTTGGGGTCAAGCTCATACGGCGCGTTGGCATCGCGGTCGTTGTAGTGCAGGTTGGTGCTCACGATTTCGTATTCGCTGGGTTTGCGGCGGCGACCAGCCAGATGGCTCCAGGTCTTTTGCGGCTTCAATACTTGTACGTCGGTCATGTTGGTCTCCTAGATTTTTTTGGTGAAGTAAAAGCGCACGGCGTTGTCCTGGCTTTCGATCTGGCCAGCGAAGGAACTCAGGTCCACTTCAAGATCGTTCATCTTGAAGGGGCGGCCCAACTCTTCTTCAATGGTCTCGCGGCGCAGCATCATTTCGTGGTTGGTGTGGATGCGGATGTAGGCACGCTTGTCGTCAACGAATACTTCCTTGCCCGGGTTGTCAATCTGCGCTGCGGCAATCACGGCCTGGGCCAGATCGCCCGCCCGCATCACCGGGCCAACCATGTTGTTGTGGTAGGCCAGGGTGGAACTGGATGTGCTCATGGTGTCTCCTCGAATATTTTTAAATGTGCGGGCGTTTCAGGCCTGCGCGAACAGCGGCTCAACGCTGCTGGTGTCAATCAGCACGTCATCGCCATCAATCTGCACCGGGTACTCGGCCAGCTTGCAGTTGGACGGGTTGATGCCCTTGCCGGTGCCAGCGTCAAACTGCCAGAGATGGGCTTTGCAGATGATTTTTTTGCCGTCGAACTTGCCGTCAATCAGCGGAATGTCCTGGTGTGGGCAAATGCCCTGAAAGGCTTTGATCTCGCCGCCATCGTTGCAGACCAGCAGAATTTCCTTGCCGTTGACCTGGAAGGATTGCATCTCACCCTCCCACACGTCATCGACCCCACATACTTTGGTAAATGCCATGTTCTGCTCCGATCAGTGCTTTGCTTTTTCCCAGATGATCTCGATCGTCTCGGTGGGCTTGAGGCCCGAGTCGGCGACCTTCATGCTGCGTGGCAGAAAGCTCTCGCCCCCCTGGCGGCGCACCCGCAGAATGCAGTCCGGGCGGGCCCGCACGCGCCGCCCCACCGAGTGGTGGGCCGCAGCGGCAGCCACTTCATCCATGGTGTTGTCGGTGTCGATGGCTAACAGTTGCAGCACGAAGTCGCCTTCGAAGTTGGAAGTTAATGGAAATAAGGCCATGGGTTTGTCTCCAGATTCAGGTTGTTGTGGTGTGGATGGGCACTGCGCTCATGCGGCCTTTTTCTGGGCGCGCAGGGCGCGGTAGACCTCGGCCCAGGCATAGTTGTGTGCGTCGTCGCCACACTCTCCGGGGGCAATGTCCATGTATTTCAGTGCGCCGCTCAAGTCCATCGGCTGGATCATCCCGGCCAGGAAGCGGTCCACAATGCTCAGGTGACCGGCGTAGCGCGACGGCTCCTGCTCAAACACCCAGCGGTCCACTTCGGAGCCAAAGTGGTACAAGCGGCCGTTGTATTCCAGCGGATAGTCCTTCACGTTCCAGCCTTTGCCAGGCGTGCCCAGAATCGGCAGCTGGCACATGTTGCAGACATAGGGCAGGGTCTCGGGGTAGGTCTGTGCCATGTTGCCGTCGACCACGTTGTCGATGATCACATCCCAGCATTCGCCCCAGGTCTCGTTCCAGCCGGGGTACTTGGTCTCCAGCCATTCGCGCTCTTGCGGAGTGACACCGGCAGCCGGGTTCCACCACACGGTAGGCCGCCAGAAATACGAGCCCAGGTGCATGCCGTGGTGGGTTTGCCCGATGTCCTTCAGGAAGATGTCCCAGTACCAGGGCAGATCAAGCCCCATGTCGGTCAGGGCCCGCTCGAACTGGGCCACGATCCACTCTTCCATGAACTCCTTGAACGACTGCGTGCGGTGCTCAAGCGGTGTGTAGTAGTCCATGATCGGCCCGGTCAACACCGAGAACAGTTTCCAGGCCCCCCAGACGGCAATGTCCACGCGCTTTTGCGCCTCGGCCTTCTGGCCGTTTTCAATCAGCACCTTCAGCGCCGGACCGCCGATCTGGGCGTGGCGAGATTCATCGGTTTGAATGCTGGAGATCAGGTTGGCAAAGGTGTGGTCACCGGCTTCGGCGGCATCGGAGGCCAGCCCCAGAAACTGCATGTTGGTGAAGCCGGTCTCAAAGCTGAAGGTCAGCATGATCGAGACGCTGATGGCATCACGCGTCATCATGATGTCGTCAAAGAAATGGCGCGCCGCGATCATCGCCCAGTCATTGGTGTCGTAGGCCTTGAAGGCCCAGTCCATCTGGCGATCCTTGGCAATGTGTTCATGCGGAAAGTAGAGCTGCATCTGGCCGTGGCGCACTTCGTCCAGGCAGCCCAGTGTGGCCATGTTGCGCATGCCGGGCGCTTTTGAAAAACGCATCATGCGGGCTTCGGCACTGGCAGCGGCATATTCGCCACGGGCGATGGCCCCATAGTGCGCCTTCATGACCGACTTCCAGCCCGGGTCAGAATTCTCGAAAATGCGGCTGCGCTCCAGAGCGGCCTTGACCGAATAGGCTCCCGCATCCTTGTCGCGTTGAACCTTCACGTACTCCGGGTAAACCCGAAGGCCCCAGAGAGCAGGGGTGGGAACAATTCGTCTTCCGTCACGTAGCGGGGTGTCCAGTTGGTGGTACGCGCCAAGTCATACCAGTCCATGCGATTAAGCAGCGCCATTGATGTCTCCTGTAAATTTTGATGCGAGCATTGCTGCTCGGGTACAGAATTTAGGAGAGATGGCGGTTTTGCGCTATTAGACTTTGGTTTAGTTTCTGCCGAGAAAAGCCATTACATCGTCTGCAAAGACTTTAAAAACCAAAGTGTTGGGGGTGACATTACCCCTAAAGCAGTGCTCTGAATCCCTTAAACCTCCAGCCATTCCTTGCGGATGTAGTTGTTCTGGCGCAGTTCGGCGGGAGTACCCTCAAACACCACACTGCCGTGACCCATGACGTAGCAGCGGTCTGAAACTTCCATGGCAATGGTCAATTTGAGCTGCTTGAGGTAGTGGCCGACCAGTTCGACGATTTTGGGGGCCAGGCCTTCGGTGGGTTCGTCGATGATGATCAGATCGGGGTCACCCATCAGGGTGCGGCACAGGGTGAGCATTTGCTGCTCGCCGCCAGACATGACACCGGCCTCGGTATGCTGGCGTTCTTTCAGGCGCGGGAACAAGGTGTACATGTCATCCAGCGACCAGCGGCCTGCCTGGCGACTGTGTTTCTGGCCCAGGATCAGGTTTTGCTCAACCGTGAGTTTGGGAAACACGTCTCGACTCTCGGGCACGTAGCCCAGGCCGAGTTGAGCGATTTCATAGGTTTTCTGGCCCATGATCTGCTGGTTTTTCCACAACAGTGAACCTTGCGCATCCACCAAACCCATGATGGCCTTGGCGGTGGTGCTGCGCCCGGAGCCGTTGCGCCCCAGCAGCGCCACAATTTCGCCCTGCCCCGCGGTCATGGAGACACCGTGCAGCACATGGCTTTTGCCGTAG
>VIKI01000008.1:39519-42235 GCA_008080595.1 Comamonadaceae bacterium | reverse complement strand
CAGCAGCGCCACAATTTCGCCCTGCCCCACGGTCATGGAGACACCGTGCAGCACATGGCTTTTGCCGTAGAAGGCGTGAAGTTTGTCGAGTTTCAGCATCATGACTGGCCTGCTTGAGCTTGCGCCACCACCGAGCCCAGATAGGCCTCCTGCACGCGGGCATCGGCACGCACCGCATCCGGGCTGTCAAAGGCCAGCAATTCACCGTAGACCACCACGGCAATTTTGTCTGCCAGCCCAAATACCACGCCCATGTCATGCTCCACAGTCAAGAGCGTTTTGCCTTCGGTGACCTCGCGGATCAGGCGGATGAAGCGGCTGGTTTCACTCTTGCTCATGCCAGCGGTGGGTTCGTCCAGCAAGATCACGTTGGCCCCACCGGCGATGGTGATGCCGATTTCCAGCGCACGCTGCTCGGCGTAGGTCAGGTTCATGGCCAGGGTGTGGCGCTTTTTGTCCAGGTGAACCATCTCCATCAGTTCTTCGGCCCGGTCATTGGCATCGTCCAGGTCGAGCAAAAATTTCAGGAAGGTGTATTTGTAACCCAGGCTCCAGAGCACACCACAGCGCAGGTTCTCGAACACGCTGAGCTTGGGGAAGATGTTGGTGATCTGGAAACTGCGGCTCAAGCCCATGCGGTTGATCTCGAACGGCTTTTTGCCATCGACGCGGTAGCCGCCCAGCAAAATCTCGCCGCTGCTGGGCTCAAAGCGGCCACTGATCAGGTTGAACAAGGTGGACTTGCCCGCCCCATTCGGGCCGATGATGCCCACCCGCTCACCCGGTTTGACCACCATGTCAATTCCCCGAATGATTTCCGTCTTGCCAAAGCTCTTGCGCAGGTTTTTCAATTCCAGGGCGAAGGGATGCACCGTCTGCGTCATAGGGCCTCCCGGCGTTTGATTTCTTTTTCGATGTCTTCCTGGATCTCGCTCCAGTCGTGCACAAACTGGCGGCGACTCAGCTCAAACAGCCCCAGCCCGGTGAACAACACAAAGGCGGCTCCAAACCAGCTGTTGAGGCCTTTGGCGTGGAGCGTTCCCCCCATAAAAGGCAACTCCGGCCCAAGTGCCGCATTAAGCTGCAGGTGGTAAACCATCTCGACCATGGCCGCCGCACCACACAAGGCCACCAGCGCAGTGACCAGCAGCGCCAGGTAACTCACCCACAGCTTGCGCAAAAAGCCGTACATGGCCAGGCGCAAATTCATCATGATGAGCGAAGCCACACCCCCTGGCGCATACACCACCATCACCAGAAAGATCAGCCCCAGGTAAAGCAGCCAGGCCTTGGTGAACTCGGACAGCAGCACAAACGCCAGCACCATCAACACAGCACCGATGATGGGGCCGAAAAAGAACGTAGCCCCACCCAGAAAGGTGAACAACAGATAGGCCCCGGAGCGGTAACCACTGACCACTTCGGAAGTCACAATCTCAAAGTTCAGTGCCGCCAGCCCGCCGGAAATACCGGCAAAAAAGGCTGCAATCACAAAGGCGATGTAGCGCACCATCTGCGTGTTGTAGCCAACAAACTCGACCCGCTCAGGGTTGTCACGCACGGCATTGAGCATGCGCCCCAGCGGCGTGCGGGTAAAGGCGTACATCAGCGCGGTGCAGGCAAAGGTGTAGACGGCAATCAGGTAATACAGCTGAATTTGCGGCCCGTAAGAGATGCCCAACGGCTTGCTACCGGCCACCCGGTTGCCTGACACACCGCCCTCGCCGCCAAAAAACTCCGGGAACATCAAGGCCATGGCCCACACCAGTTCCCCGACCCCCAAGGTGATCATGGCAAATGGTGTGGCGGCTTTTTTGGTGGTGACCCAACCCAGCACCACGGCCACCGCCATGCTGGCCAGACCGCCCACCACCGGGATCAGGCTGACCGGCAGCGCCAGCCCGCCGCTGACCCGGTTCAGGGTGTGAATGGCCAGAAATGCCCCCATGCCGGAATACACCGCATGGCCAAAGCTGAGCATGCCGCCCTGGCCCAGCAACATGTTGTAGCTCAGGCAAACAATGATGGCAATGCCCATCTGGCTCAGCAGCGTCTGGCTCAGGCTGCTGGTGAAGAGCAGTGGCACCACGGCCAGTATCAGGGCGTACAGGCTCCACAGAACAATGCGCCCGACATTGACCGGGCGAAATTCGTACACATCGGCACGTTTGGTGGTGAAAGCCATCAATCCTCCCGCGTTCCAAGCAGGCCCTTGGGCCGGAAGATCAGCATCAACACCAGAAACAGGTAAGGCAGGATCGGGGCCACCTGGCTGATCTTGAGTTTCCACAGTGCATAACCCGGCGTTTGCTCGGTCAGCATCACCCCCAGGTGCTGCAACGTGGTCAGCACCGACACATCCATGGCCACGGCAAAGGTCTGAACCAGGCCGATCAGCAGCGAAGCCAGAAAAGCCCCACCCAGCGAGCCCATGCCCCCTACCACCACCACCACAAAAATGATGCCGCCCACCGACACCGCCATGCTGGGCTCGGTGACAAAGGCATTGCCACCAATCACCCCAGCCAGGCCAGCCAGCGCACAGCCGCCGCCAAACACCAGCATGAAGACACGTGGCACGTTGTGGCCCAGGGCTTCGGTCATCTCAGGGTGGCTCAAGGCCGCCTGAATCACCAACCCGATGCGGGTGCGGGTCAGCAGCAGCCAGAGTGCGGCCAGCATGGCCAGGGCCACGCCCATCATGAAGGCCCGGTAC
>VIKI01000008.1:28680-39474 GCA_008080595.1 Comamonadaceae bacterium | reverse complement strand
AACAGCGGGCCGTCCAGCGCCTGTGGCACGCGGTAGTCCACCGAGCTGCGGCCCCACACCAGTTGCACCAGCTCCAGAATGATGTAACTCATGCCAAAGGTGATCAGCAACTCGGGCACATGGCCAAACTTGTGCACCCGGCGCAGCACAAAGCGCTCAAACACGGCACCCAGTCCGCCCACCATCAGGGGAGCCAATACCAGGGCCGGCCAAAAACCGAGCCACTCGGTCACGCTGTAGCCAAAGTAAGCCCCCAGCATGTAGAACGACGCGTGGGCGAAATTGAGCACGCCCATCATGCTGAAAATCAGCGTCAGCCCGGAGCTGAGCATGAACAGCAGCAGCCCGTAGCTGATGCCGTTGAGCAGTGAAATGGTGAAAAACTCCATGCGACTTCAAAAAATAGGCAAAACAAAAGCCGGGTAAACGCACAGCCTACCCGGCGCACAAGAAGCAGCGAATCAACCGGGCCGCTTCATCTGGCAGCTGGTTGGGGTGCTCGCCACATACGGGTCCATTTGTTTGACCGGGGCAAAGGTGTAGCCGGTGTTCTCGATGCTGTAGGGGTTTTGCTTGTCTACTTTCTGCCATTTGGTGACAAACATGGACTGCTGCAACTGGTGGTCAGACTTGCGCATCTGCACCTCACCCGCAAAGCTCTTGACGCTCAGGCCTTCCATGGCGGCCGCCACTTTGACCGGGTCCACCGACTTGGCTTTGGCCATGGCAGCACTCACCAGATTGATGCCGTTGTAGGTGGTGAAGGTGTAATAGTCATCGTTGAACTTCTTCTTGAATTCATCGACCAGCGCACCCAGCTCACCCGTATGGTTGGCATGACCAAAAGCGATCACGTACACCTCACTCTCACCGCCTGCGGCCAGTGCCTTGGGTGTACCGGTAACCTGCGCGTAGTAGGTGTACATGGGCAGCTTCAGACCCGCGTCGTTGAGCGCCTTGACAAACAGGGTCAGGTCAGCCCCCCAGTTGCCGGTGACGATGGCATCTGCGCCCGACTGCTTGATCTTGGCCACGTAGGGCGCAAAGTCTTTCACCTGGCCAATCGGGTGCAGGTCTTCACCCACAATTTTCACGTCCGGGCGTTTGCGGGCAATGCCATCCTTGAAGTACTTGGCGACTTGCTGGCCGTGCGAGTAGTTTTGGTTCAGCAGATACACCTTGCTGACCTTGGGCTGGTCTTTCATGAAGGCGGTCAGGGCTTCCATTTTCATGGAGGTATCGGCATCCAGGCGGAAGTGCCAGTAGTCGCACTTTTCGTTGGTGAGGGCCGGGTCGACTGCGGCGTAATTCAAAAACACCACTTCTTTGCCGGGGTTACGCTCGTTGTGCTTGGCCACCGCATCGGCAATCGCCAGCGCCGCACCCGAGCCGTTGCCTTGGGTCACATAACGAAAGCCCTGATCAATCGCGGCTTTGAGCGAGTTCAGGCTTTCCTGGGGGGAACCTTTGTTGTCAAAGCCCGTCACCTCAAACTTCACGCCCGCCGGGTTTTTGGCACCACTTAATTTTTCAGACACAAACTGCCAGCTTTTCAGCTGGTTTTGTCCCACATTGGCAAAAGGCCCCGAGAGCGGGTCAATGAAGGCAATTTTGACCGTTTGACCACTTTGAGCAAAAATGGCTGTAACACCCGTCAATAAAGCACAAGCAGCTATTATTTTTGAAGCATATTTCATCGTGTCTCCTCATTGTGTTGATATGGCATCAGCGCTAAATGCACCTTCATCAGCTTAGCCGCAAAACGTAAGCCAGCCGCAAGGGATATCCCTAGGGCTGAATCACACAGGCGACAGTTCAAACACCCGGCCTCTCAACGCAAATCAGGCAGTTGGTAGTCTTTGAGCACTTCACGCAGCTTGGCTTTTTGCATTTTTCCGGTAGCTCCCATCGGAATGGCATCCAAAAACACCACGTCATCGGGAATCTGCCACTTGGCGGCCTTGCCCTGGTAGAACGCCAGCAACTCCTCGCGCGAAACCTCTTGTCCGGGCTTTTTGACCACCGCCACAATCGGGCGTTCGTCCCATTTGGGGTGTGCCATGCCAATACAAGCGGCCATCGCCACCGCCGGGTGAGCCACGGCAATGTTTTCGATGTCGATGGAGCTGATCCACTCGCCGCCTGACTTGATCACGTCCTTGCTGCGGTCGGTGATCTGCATGTAGCCGTCAGCATCGATGGTGGCCACGTCGCCAGTGGGGAACCAGCCGTCCACCAGGGGTTGGATCGCCTCCACATCCCCCACGCCTTTGAAGTATTCGCGCACCACCCATGGGCCTTTGACATACAAGTCACCATAGGTTTTGCCATCCCACGGAAGCTCTGCCCCTGCGCCGTCGACAATTTTCATGTCAACCCCATAAATGGCACGGCCTTGTTTCAGGCGCACTTTCATCTTGTCTTCATCAGACATCGTGAGATGCTTGTTTTTCAGCGTACACAGCGTACCCAGTGGGCTCATTTCAGTCATGCCCCAGGCGTGTAACACCTCGACACCGTACACGTCGTTGAAGGCGGTGATCATGGCCGGTGGGCAGGCTGAACCTCCAATCACCGTGCGCTTCAGGGTGGTAAAGCGCAGTTTGTTGGGCTCCATGTGGCCCAGCAGCATTTGCCAGATGGTGGGCACACCGGCGGCATAACTCACCTGCTCTTGCTCAATCAGCTCGTAAATCGATTTGCCATCCATGCCCGGCCCAGGAAACACCAGTTTGGCCCCGGTGAGCGCAGCCGAATACGGAATGCCCCAGGCGTTGACGTGGAACATCGGCACCACCGGCAGGATCGAGTCACGGGCCGACAGGCACATCACATCCGGCAAGGCGGCAGCGTAGGCATGTAATACGGTGGAGCGGTGGCTGTACAGCGCGGCTTTGGGGTTGCCGGTGGTGCCACTGGTGTAGCACATGCTGGAGGCGGTGTTTTCATCCAGATCTGGCCAGCTGTAGTGGGTAGGCTGTACCAACAGCAAGGCTTCATAACTCAGCAGGTTGGGAATACCCGTATCAGCGGGTACTTTGTCAGCATCACACAACGCCACCCAGTGCTTCACGCTGGGGCATTTGCTGTGGATGGCTTTGACAATGGGCAAAAACGTCATGTCAAAACACACCATCTGGTCTTGCGCATGGTTCATCACCCAGGCAATCTGCTCCGGGGCCATCCGCGGATTGATGGTGTGCAACACCCGGCCTGAGCCACTGACACCAAAATACATCTCCAGATGACGGTAACCGTTCCAGGCAATCGAGGCCACGCGCTCACCCAGCTTCAGACCAAAAGTGTCAAGCACCCCTGCCAACTGACGCGAGCGCTGCGCAGCTTCTTTGTAGGTGTAGTGGTGGATGTCACCCTCCACCCGGCGCGAAACGATTTGGCCTTCGCCGTGGTGGCGTTCGGCAAATTCGATCAGGGACGAAATGGACAGTTGTTGGCTTTGCATCAGTCCTAGCATGGCGTTTCCTCTTTCTGGTGGGTAAAAGCGGCATCCTACTGCCAAACCGGTGACACCTTGATGCCCATTTACCCTCCCTGTCACCGACATGACAACCACATCCAAGAACCCCTGCTGGCATCGGGTTTGTAGCAACTGCCAGACAATGCCGCCATGCCCACCTCTGCTCCCCCTGTTCACACCGGCCTGACCTGGCACAACGGCTTTCATGCGCTAGGCAGTGACTATTTCACACCGCTGTCCAACCAGCCCATCAGCGGCACACAACCCCTGGCCAGCGTGTACAGCGGGCACCAGTTCGGGCAATGGGCCGGGCAGCTGGGCGATGGCCGCGCCATTTTGCTGGGCGAGGCCAATGGGCTGGAGGTGCAGCTCAAAGGCTCTGGCCTCACGCCCTACTCCCGCATGGGCGATGGCCGGGCCGTGCTGCGCAGCAGCATCCGCGAGTTTTTGTGTTCCGAGGCCATGCACGCCCTGGGCATTCCCACCACCCGAGCCTTGTGTGTCACCGGCTCGGACGACCCGGTCTGGCGCGAGGAGCCAGAAACGGCAGCGGTAGTCACTCGGCTGGCACCCAGTTTCATCCGCTTTGGGCACTTTGAGCATTTCTCCGCCCGTGGGCAATTGACCCAGCTCAAAACCCTGGCCGACTATTGTGTGGAGCGCTATTACCCTGACTGCCGCAGCGCCCAGACACTGGCGGCCAATGCCTATGCCAACCTGTTGCAAGCGGTGGTGGAGCGCACCGCCCTGATGGTGGCGCACTGGCAGGCGGTAGGCTTTTGCCATGGGGTCATGAACACCGACAACATGAGCATTCTGGGCCTGACCATTGACTACGGGCCGTTCCAGTTTCTGGATGCCTATGACCCTGGCCACATCTGCAACCACTCTGACCGCGGTGGCCGCTATGCCTTTGACCAGCAGCCCGCGGTGGCGCACTGGAATCTTTACGGACTGGCACAGGCACTGCTGCCTTTGATTGAGGACGAGCAACTCGCCTTGCGGGCACTTGGGCGTTTTGAGTCGGTGTATGAGCGCCAACTGCACCGGCTGATGTGTGCCAAGCTGGGCCTGCCTGACCACGCGGATGTACCCCGGCCGGAACGGCAAACCTTGATTCAAGACCTGTTGGCGCTGCTGGCACAGAACCAGGTGGACTACAGCATTTTCTGGCGCAGACTCAGCCATGGCCGGGCCAGCGGTGACTTTGAGCCGGTGCGTGACCTGTTTCTGGATCGCCCCGCCTTTGACACCTGGATGCTATATTTTTCAGAGCTGTTTGCGCATACAGATCAAGCGCTAGCAGCTGATTTAATGTTAAAAATCAACCCCAAATACGTTTTACGGAACCATTTGGGCGAACAAGCCATCCAAGCAGCCAAGGCCAAAGACTTCCAAGTGTTGGCTGACTTGCTGCGCGTTTTACAGCACCCCTTTGAGGAGCACCCCGCGTTTGACGCATGGGCCAGCTTTCCACCCGAGTGGGCGAAGCGCATTTCGATCAGTTGCAGTTCATGAGCTTTTTTTAACCGAACTCCCATGCCCTACCCCATTCCCCATACCGACGACGAGTGGCGGGCGCTGCTGTCCAAACAAGGTGCCGAGCCGGTGGCCTTTGAGGTCACCCGCCACGCCGCCACCGAGCGCCCTTTCACCGGCAAATACGAGGCCCATTGGGCTGACGGCAGCTACCACTGCATCTGCTGCGGCAACAAGCTGTTTGACGCGGCCACCAAGTTCAACGCGCACTGCGGCTGGCCAAGTTTTTCGCAGGCCGTGCCGGGGGCCATTACCGAGATCACCGACCGCAGTCACGGCATGAGCCGGGTGGAAACCGTGTGCAGCCAATGTGGTGCGCACCTGGGCCATGTGTTTGACGATGGCCCGACCGCCACCGGCCTGCGCTACTGCATGAACTCGGCTTCGTTAAACTTCACCCCCTCATGAAAATACTGATCGACTTTTTCCCCATCTTGCTGTTTTTTGGTGCCTACAAGATGTATGACATCTACATCGGCACCGGCGTGCTGATGGCGGCCACGGTGCTGCAAATGGCCTTGATTTATGGCATTGACCGCAGACTGCAGATGATGCACAAGGTGACGCTGGCGCTGGTACTGGTGTTTGGCACGCTCACGCTGGTGCTGCATGATGACCGCTTTATCAAATGGAAACCCACCGTGCTGTACGCCGCCATGGCCATCGCGCTGGCCGTAGCGGTGTGGGTGTACAAGAAAAACTTTTTAAAAATGCTGCTGGGCAGCCAGCTGACCTTGCCCGAGCCGGTGTGGATGCGGCTGAATGTCTGGTGGGTCGGCTACACCGCTTTCATGGCCCTGATCAACGCCTATGTGGCGGCCTACTACAGCACCGAAGCCTGGGTCAACTTCAAGCTGTGGGGCTATGCCTTCCCACTGGTGTTCATCGTCGGCCAGGGGTTTTACATTTCACGCTACTTGGTGGCTGACGAATCCAAGGCACCCACACCATGAGCCCCCTCCTCCCCACCGCAGCCCTGCTGCAGCAACGCTTGCAGCAGGTGCTGCAACCGACACAACTGGAAGTGATTGACGAGAGCCATCAGCACAGCGGCCATGCCGGAGCCAACAGTTCGGGTGTTGGCAGCCATTTCCGGGTGCGGATCACGGCCGGGGCTTTTGTTGGCAAAACCCCGGTTGCCCGGCATCGGCTTGTGTATGATGCGCTCCAAGATTTCATGGATCAAGGCCTGCACGCGCTGGCCATTGAAGCCAAAACACCCACAGCTTGACCGCTTCGGGCAGAAACTCCAACCCACCTTTTATATTTTTTGAACTGCAGGAAATTTGCATGAAAAACAAACTTGTCTCCAAAATTGCCTTGACCGCCCTGATGGCCAGCCTGTCTGCCGCGGCATTGGCTCAAAACGTGGCCGTGGTGAATGGCAAAGCCGTCCCCATGGCCCGCGTCGAAGCGCTGAGCCAGCAAGTGGCCCGCTCTGGCCGTCAGGTCACCCCCGAGATGCAACAACAAATCAAGGACGAAGTGATCGCCCGCGAAGTGTTCATCCAGGAAGCCCAAAAAATGGGTCTGGATACCTCAGAAGACTTCAAAACCCAAATGGAATTGGCCCGCCAGACCATTTTGATCCGTGAGCTGTTCACCAACTACCAGAAAACCCACGCGGTGACGGAAGAGGAAATCAAGGCCGAATACGACCGTTTTGCCGCTGCCAACAGCGGCAAGGAATACCGTGCCCGCCACATTCTGGTGGAAAAAGAAGCCGATGCCAAAGCCATCATTGCCCAGCTGAAAAAAGGTGGCAAGTTTGATGAAATCGCCAAAAAATCCAGCAAAGACCCAGGCTCCGGTGCCAAGGGGGGTGATCTGGACTGGGCTCCAGCTGGCAACTACGTGGCTGAATTTTCCACCGCCCTGACCGCGCTCAAAAAAGGCCAATTGACCGACACCCCGGTGAAATCTCAATTTGGTTTCCACGTGATCCGCCTGGACGACGTGCGTGATGCCCAGTTGCCCAAGCTGGAAGAAGTCAAGCCGCAAGTGTTACAACAATTGACACAGCAAAAACTGGCTCAATACCAGAGCGAACTGCGAAGCAAAGCCAAGGTTGAATAAGCCTTCATGACTCAAACAAAAACGCGGCTCCCGGGCCGCGTTTTTTTATGGCGGCGTGAGGCAAGTGGTCGATATATCGGCGTTGACCGGCAGCGTCAGGGCCGTTAATGCGGCTTGCATCTCAGGCACAAATTTCAAACTGGCCTGCTGGGACAAATGTGAAATGTCCCTGAAATTGGCTTCACCGTCTTGCGCCAGGCGGCACACCTGGTCGTCGCACAAGCTGGGAATGGGATCCAGCAACACCACCTGCCCCTGGCACAAGGGCTGAGCCAGCTTTTCGCGCAATTGAGCCCGCATGCTCAGGGCGTTGGCCTGGCTACTCAAGGGCACAGTCAGCTCATTGATGGCATGCCCGGCCCGGAGTTGCTGCAAAGACCAGCTTTGTGGCACATCCATGCCGGGCTCGGGCAAGGGGCCGATCAACAGCACTTTTTTGCCCTGCGCAGCCAAGGTTCGCACCAAGGCCACGGTGCGCTCGAAACTGGCATCCGGGCTCCACAAACGGCCGATCACCACGGTGTGAATTGACGGCGTTTGGGCCAGCAAGGTGTTGACCGAATCATTGAACCCGGCACAGGCACTGGCAATCGACTCGGGCAGCCCGGTGGGTTGACCAGGCAGCGTGGCGCGGCAACCACTTTGGGTGGCAATCAGCCCCCCCTGCCCCAGCGCTGCCGCCGCATCGGTCAACGCTGACAGGTATTGGTTGGCATGTGAGTCGCCCCACAGCAGCAGCTGCGGATGCGCCCCCGTACCAAAATGGCAAAACGGCTCGGGGGCATCTTTGCTCGAATCACCACGGCGGAAACATTCGTCGCGTGGGGTATTGAAGAAAACCGCCGCAGAAGCCCGCTGCACATAGTCTGGCAAACGCTGTGGCATTCCACGAGCTTTGATCACCAGCCCCCCAAACAGCAGCCCCAGCAGCCAGACGCTGAGCACCCCCCAGAACAATCGGCGGGCCGTCCACCAGCCGCTGCGCAAGCGGGTGGGCTGCTCGACCCAACGCCAGCTCAACACGGCCAGCCCCAAGGACAAGCCCACCAGGCACAGCAGCATCCCGCTGGACAGTTGCCCCGAAGGACTGGGCAGGTATTGGCGGGCAAACACCAGCACCGGCCAGTGCCACAGGTACAAGGAATACGACACATCGCCCAGGCGTTGTAATGGCCAGATGCGCCAGACCTGTGCCGTGGCAGGCGCATCACCGGCAGCAATCAGCAGCACGGCTGCGCCCACAGGCAGCAGCGTCCATGGCCCCGGCCAGTTCATGGCGGGCGAAAGCCCGGCAAAGCTGCCCAGCAAGAGCAGCAAGGCCAATACCGACACCGGGCTACGCCAGCGTGGATGCCTCCAGACCGGTTGCCAAGCCCCCAGCAGACAGCCCGACAAAAATTCCCAGGCACGGGTCAGCAAGCCATAAAACGCATCGGCCGGATGGGTGTGCCCGGCCCACAGCGCCCAGAGCAGCGAAGCCATCCACAGCAGCCCTAAAACCAGCCTGAGATGCGACCGCGCCCAGCGCCACACCAGCGCAATCAGCAGCGGCAAGACGGCATAAAACTGACCTTCGACCGACAGCGACCAGGTGTGTAACAAGGGTTTGGCATGGGCCGCCAGATCAAAGTAGCCCTGCTCACCGGTAAAGGCCAGATTCGACAAGAAAAACAAGGCCGCCATGATGTGGCGGGTGGTCTTCAAATAGTCATAAGGCAGCACAAACCACCAGCCCCAGAGCCAACAAGCCACACACATCACCGCCAAGGCCGGGAAAATGCGGCGCAGCCGTGCCCGGAAAAATCCGGCAAATGAAAAATGGCCGCGCTGATGTGCGGCCAGGATGTGCGAGCCGATCAGAAAACCCGAGATGACAAAAAAAACGTCGACCCCGGCAAAACCGCCTTGCGCCCCCGGCATGCCGTAGTGGTAGGCCACCACGGCCAACACGGCCAAGGCCCGCAGGGCGTTGATGTCAGGCCGAAAGTCTGCCGGCTGCGCCAAGCTCATGCGCAGAACTCACTGCATTCAACCCAGAGCATGTCAATGCGGATTTTCAAAAAACAGGTAGTTGGAGGCGTAGTCGCTGATCTCGAAATAGACCTTCTTTTCCCCCGGATCGGCAATGAAATTCAGGTTTTCATCCAATACGCCATAGCCGAAGCGGTACGGGCGCGGCAGGTTGTCCTGCGTACCCATGGCGGTGGAAAGTTTGTCAATTTTCAGAAAACGGCGCACCACCTTGTCACCGGCATAAAACTCCAGCACCCCGTTGGTGCCGGTCCAGTTCTGAATGTCGCGGCTGATCTTGTTTTGCTGCTCCTGGGTGCAACTTGTTAAAATAAAAATGGCTGTAACGCTTGTAAATAATGCGCAAATAGCTCTTAATTTCATAGCAAATTCTCCTGAAATTGAATCCATCAAGCAGACTGGGCCGCCGAGCGCTGGCGCAGCGCCTCATACAAGCAGATGCCACTGGCCACCGAAACATTCAGGCTTTCAACCGCGCCACGCATCGGAATACTCACCAACTGGTCACAGGTTTTGGCGGTGAGTGCGCGCATGCCATCTCCTTCTGCCCCCAACACCAGCGCCACTGGGCCTTTCAGGTCAACCTGATAAAGCGTCTGGCTGGCTTGATCGCTGGTGCCAATCACCCAGATGTTGCGCTCCTTGAGTTCGTTCAAGGTACGCGCCAAGTTGGTCACCATGAAATACGGCACGGTTTCTGCCGCACCACTGGCCACTTTGGCGACGGTGGCATTGATGCCTGCCGCATGGTCTTTGGGGGCAATCACGGCGTGTGCACCGGCACCGTCAGCCACACGCAAACAGGCACCCAGGTTATGCGGATCGGTCACACCGTCGAGCACCAGAATCAGCGGCTGGGTGCGTTCACCCAGCGGCGCATCTTGGTTGGCGGCCTCCAGGTTTTCCAGCAACTCATCGAGTGAATGCACCTGAGCAATGGCTTGCACCCGGGCTGCAACACCCTGGTGGCCGTGGCTGCCACACAGGCGAGCCAGCCGCACACCATCGGCCTCCTGCATGCGCACACCGGCCTCCTGCACACGCTCGACGAACTGGCGCATGCGGGCATCACGGCGACTGGGGTCAACGAAAATTTCAAGAATGGATTGGGGGGCGGTTTTCAGGCGCACACCCACGGCATGAAAGCCGAACAGGGTTTTGGGGGTAGACATGCCCCGATTATCGGCGGTGAACTCACCCATTCAGACGATGCAACCGGCCTCCAGCGTGATGGCACGCTGGCAGCGGGCGGCAATGGCCCGGTCATGGGTGACCAGAACCAGGGTGGTGCCGAGTTCATGGTTCAGTTCAAACATCAGCTCCATGACTTTTTCACCCGTGGCAAAGTCCAGGCTGCCAGTGGGCTCGTCTGCCAGCAACAAGGCCGGCTGCACCACAAAGGCACGCGCCAGGGCGACACGCTGCTGCTCCCCTCCTGAGAGCACCTTGGGATAGTGGCCCAGGCGTTGCGCCAGGCCGACGCGGGCCAGCATGTCGGTGGCGGTTTGGCGGGCATCACGCCGACCGGCCAACTCCAGCGGCAACATCACATTTTCAAGTGCCGTCAAATTGCCCAGCAATTGAAAGCTTTGAAACACAAAACCCAGCTTTTCGGCCCGCAGCGCAGCCCGTGCATCTTCCGAGATCACAAACATGTCTTGCCCGCCTAA